>CAXTNV010000052.1:0-22074 GCA_964245755.1 uncultured Acetobacteraceae bacterium
TACGGGCTGATCGCGGGCCTCGGGCCGCGGCTGCTCGATCAGGCGCTGATGCGGTTGCTGGATGCCGTGCTGGCGCTGCCGGGACTGGTGATCCTGGTGTTCTTCGGGGCCATCGTGCCGCTCAACACGTCGAGCCTGATCCTGCTGCTCGGGCTGATCTCCTGGCCGCCGCTGGCGCGGCTGGTGCGCAACGAGACCCTGGCGCAACGCGAGCGCGACTTCGTGCACGCCTCGCGGCAGCTCGGCGGCGGGTTCGCCCACGTCGCCCTGACCCACCTGCTGCGGGTGATGGCGCCGGTGCTGGTGGTCAACTTCACCTTCCTGGTCGGCGACATGATCTTCGTGCTGTCCGCCCTCTCCTTTCTGGGCCTCGGCGTGCAGCCGCCGCAGACCAGCTGGGGCGGGCTGCTGCAGGAAGGGCTCGACATGGTGGCGCTCGATCCGTGGTGGCTGATCGTGCCGCCGGGACTGATGATCTTCGGCGCCATGCTGGCGACTTCGCTGATCGGCCAGGGACTGCTCGCGCGCAGCGCCGCGCGATGACCGGTTGCGCATCGAGCGACAGGGCGATGCCGATGCGGGCGGTGCCGACGGGCGCGATGCCGACGGGCGCGGTGCCGACGGGCGCGGTGCCAGTGCTGGCGCTGCAGAAGCTCGGGGTCAGGCTGCCCTCGCGCGACCGCGGCGGCCTGGTGGCGGTGCTGGAGGATCTCGATCTGGTGGTGCGCGAGGGCGAGATGACCGCCCTGGTCGGCGAGTCCGGCTCCGGCAAGACCATCGCCGCGCTGGCGGCGATGCGCCTGTTGCCGATGGGCAGCCGCACCGACGGCCGCGTGCTGTTCGGCGACGGCCCGGCGGCGGAGGACCTGCTGGCGCTCGACGAGCGGCGCATGCGCCGGCTGCGCGGCAGCATCGGCATGGTGTTCCAGAACCCGCTATCGGCGCTCAACCCGTCGATGACCATCGGCAGCCAGGTGGCGGAGGGGTATCGGCTGCACAGCGGTGCAGGTGCCGCCGCGGCGCGGCGTCGCGCCGTCGAGCTGCTCGGCGAGGTCGGGCTGCCCGATCCGGCGCGGCGGCTCGACGAGTATCCGCACCAGTTCTCCGGCGGACAGCGCCAGCGGGTGATGATCGCCGCCGCACTGGCCTGCGAGCCCCGGCTGCTGATCGCCGACGAGCCCACCACCGGGCTTGATCCGCTGGTGGCGCGGCAGATCCTGCAGTTGCTGGTGCGGCTGCAGCGCGAGCACCGCATGGGCCTGCTGTTCATCACCCACGACCTGTCGATCGTCGAGGAGTACGCCCACTCCCTGAGCGTCCTCTATGCCGGGCGAAGCGTCGAGTGGGGTGACGCGTCACGTTTCTTCGCCGCGCCGCGCCATCCGTACAGCCAGGCGCTGCTCGCCGCGGTTCCGCGCCTGGGCCAGGCGGAGCTGCACGGCATCCCCGGTACCCTGCCCGAGCCCGGCCAGCGTCCGCACGGCTGCCGCTTCGCGCCGCGCTGCCCGCAGCGCCAGCCCGACTGCACGCTAGCCTACCCGCCTGCGCTCGGCGACGCCGACGAGGCCGCCGCCTGCCTGCACCCGCAGCCCGCGGCACGGCCGGAACCAGCGCAGGCGGCGCCCGAGGCCGAGGCGGAAGCGGCCGACCCGGCGGCGGCGCTGCTGCAACTGCAGGATGTGACGATCCGCTACGGCGGCCGCGCGACGCTGTTCGGCTCCGCGCGCGCCGACACGCGTCCGGCGCTGGAGCGTGTCAGCCTGCATCTGGGCCGCGGCGAGTGCCTGGGCATCGTCGGCGAGAGCGGCTCGGGCAAGTCCACCCTCGGCCGCGCGATCCTGCACATGCTTCGCTACGAGGGCCGCATCCTGCTCGACGGCCGGGCACTCGCGACGCTGCCTGCGGGGGATCGGCGGCGGGAGCGGCGGCGGGTGCAGGTGGTGTTCCAGGACCCGCGCGAGTCGCTGAACCCGCGGCTGCGCATCGGCGCGATCATCGCCGAGGCGCTGCAGCTCGGCGGCCTGCATGATCGCGCCGTCCTGCGCGAGCAGACCGCCTCACTGCTGCGCCGGGTCGGGCTGGACCCCTCGCTGGCCGAGCGTCTGCCGCACGCGGTCTCCGGCGGACAGGCGCAGCGGATCGCGGTCGCCCGCGCGCTCGCGGCGCGTCCCGACATCATCGTGCTCGACGAGCCCACCTCGGCGCTCGACGTCTCCACCCAGGCGATGCTGCTCAACCTGCTGCGCGACCTCAGCCGCGACGAGCGTCTGGCGTACGTGATGATCAGCCACGACATCGCCGCGATCTCCTGGCTCGCGGACCGGATCGCGGTGCTGCGCGACGGCCGCATCGTCGAGACGGCGCCGACCCGGCGGTTCATCGCCGGCCCGCAGCATCCCTACAGTGCCGCCCTGCTGGCCACCGCGCCGCGGCTGCAGGCGCCGCCGCTCGCGGCCGACTAACCGGCCGCTGCGGCGGGCTGCGGCAGGCTCCGGCGGATCAGCGCTTGGTGCCGGTCGCTATGTCCAGCCAGACCGCGAGCAGCAGGATCACGCCCTTGACGATCATCTGCCAGAAGGTGTCGACGCTCAGCATCGACATGCCGTTATCCAGGCTCGCCATGATCAGCGCGCCGATCAGGGCGCCGAACACGGTGCCGGAGCCGCCGCGCAGCGAGGTGCCGCCGATCACGCACGAGGCGATGGCGTCGAGCTCCTGCAGGCTGCCGGCCGACGGCGAGCCGGCGGCGAGGCGGGCGGTGGTGGTGATGCCGGCGAACGCGGCCATCAGCCCCATCAGCGCGAACACCAGCAGCTTGACCCGCTGCACGTTGATCCCCGACAGCCGGGTCGCCTCCAGGTTGCCGCCGATCGCGTAGATCCGACGACCGAACACGGTGCGGCGCGCCATCAGGGTAAAGGCGCCGAGCAGCACCAGCAGCACCAGCACCGGCGTCGGCACGCCGCGGTAGGAATCCACCGCCCAGACGAAGCCGCCGATCGCCGCCGCCGCCGCGAACAGCTTCAGCGCGTCGAGCCAGGCGGCCGGCACGGTGAGATGGTGCAGCTGCCGCCGCTGCCGGGCACGCACCTGCACGAAGGCGAGCAGCCCGAACACCAGCAGGGCCAGCACGAGCCCGACCAGATCCGGCAGGTAGCTCTGTCCGATCGCCACCAGCGGCACGCTGGTGGGGGCGATGGTCACGCCGCCGGTGATGCCCAGCAGGATGCCGCGGAACACCAGCATGCCGGCCAGGGTCACGATGAAGGAGGGCACGCTCAGGTAGGCGACCCAGTAGCCGTTGAACAGGCCGGCCGCGATGCCGAGCAGCATCACCACCAGCACCGTGACCGGCAGCGGCACGTGGTAGGTCACGTCGAGGATGGCGGCGACGCCGCCGAGCAGCCCGAGCAGCGAGCCCACCGAAAGGTCGATCTCGCCGGAAACGATGACGAACACCATCCCCGAGGCGAGCATGCCGGTGACCGCCATCTGCCGCAGCAGGTTGGAGAAGTTGCGCGCGGTCAGGAAGTCGCCGTCCGTGAGCTGCCAGAACAGCGCCCAGATCACCGCGATCGCGGTCAGCAAGGCCAGGATCTTGTAGCGCGAGAACGCGCCCTTGAGCTGGTCGAGCCTGAGCGTGAGGCCCGGCTTGGCGTCGAGGCCGCCCGGATGCGCGACCGCGGGCGCGCTCTTGTCGATGGCCGTGATCTTCATGGTTCCCCTCGCCGCTTCAGGCGGCCCGCCGCAGCGGCGTGATCGCCGCCGACAGCACCTGTTCCTGGGTCAGCCCGTCATTGACGAAATCTCCGCGCAGCTCGCCCTCGCCGATCACCAGCACGCGGTCGGAGATGCCGAGCACCTCCGGCATCTCGGACGAGACCATGATCACCGCGGCCCCGGTGCGGGCGAGGGCGAAGATCAGCCGGTAGATCTCGTACTTGGCGCCGACATCGACGCCGCGGGTCGGCTCGTCGAGGATCAGCAGCTTGGGCGCCGGCGCCAGCATCTTGGCGATCACCGCCTTCTGCTGGTTGCCTCCCGAGAGGTTGGAGATCGGCAGCAGCGGCGAGGCAGTCTTGATGCGCATGCGGGCGATGTCGGCGCCGATCGCGTTCAGCTCGGCCTCCTCGTCGATCAGCCCGCCATTGGTGTAGCGGGTCAGCACCGCCATGGTCATGTTCTGGCCGACCGCCATGCCGGGGATGATGCCGTACGCCTTGCGGTCCTCCGGCACCATGCTGATCCCGGCGCGCACGGCGTCGACCGGCGAGCGCACCCGCAGCGGCTTGCCGTCCAGGAACAGGCTGCCCTCGCTGGTGCCGCGCCAGGCGCCGAAGATCGCCGATACCAGCTCGGTGCGGCCGGCGCCGACCAGGCCCGCCACGCCCAGGATCTCGCCGGCGCGCACCGAGAACGAGACGTCGTCGACGCGCTTGCGCTCGCGGTTGTCGGGATCCCAGCAGGTGACGTTGCGGGCCTCGAACACCACGCGGCCGATGTCGTGCGGCTCGCGCGGGAACAGGTTGTTCATCTCGCGCCCGACCATCATGCGTATGATGTCGCCCTGGCTGAGCTGCGCCATCGGCGCCGAGGCCACGAAGGCGCCGTCGCGGATCACCGTGACGCTGTCGGCGATCGCCTCGATCTCGTCGAGCTTGTGCGAGATGTAGACGCAGGCGGTGCCGCGCCGCTTGAGGTCGCGCACCAGCGCCAGCAGCACGTCGATCTCGCGCCGGGTCAGCGACGAGGTCGGCTCGTCGAGGATCAGCAGGCGCGCGTTCTTGTTCAGCGCCTTGGCGATCTCGATCAGCTGCTGCTCGCCGCCGGCGAAGTTCGAGGCCGGCTGGGCGACGTTGATGTGGCCCATCTTGAGGTCCGCCATCAGCGCGGTGGCACGCACGATCATGGTGTCGAAGTCGATCAGGCCGGTGCGGGTCAGCGGCTCGTGGCCGAGGAAGATGTTCTCCGCCACCGAGAGCTGGGGCACCAGCATCAGCTCCTGGTGGATGATGACGATGCCGGCGGCCTCGGTTTCGCGCACCCCGTTCGCGCGCAGTTCGCTTCCGTCCCACAGGATGCTGCCGGTCCAGGTGCCGTACGGGTACACCGCCGACAGCACCTTCATCATCGTCGACTTGCCGGCACCGTTCTCGCCGCACAGCCCGACGCACTCGCCGGGCCGCACGGAAAGATCGATGCCGTTGAGCGCGCGCACGCCGGAGAACTCCTTGACGATGCCGTGCATCTCGAGAAGAAATTCGCCCATTTCCGGCCCTCCGCGTGCGCGCCTGCTCGCCTACTCGCCGATCTGAGTCCTGGTGTAGAAATTGTCCTTCACCAGCAGGTTGACGTTGGCCTTGGTGACCACGATCGGCGTCAGCAGCTCGGTGGGGACGTCCTTCTTGCCGTTGTTGATGGTCGAGTTGAAGGACGGCTTCTGTCCCTTGGCAAGCTGCACCGCCATCTTCGCCGCACTCGAGGCGATCAACTTCAGCGGCTTGTAGACGTCGCTGCTCTGGGTGCCGGAGACGATGCGCTTGATCGCCGACAGGTCGGCATCCTGGCCCGACACGCCCACCTTGCCCGACAGGCCCTGCGCGGCCAGTGCCTGGATCGCGCCGCCGGCGACGGCGTCGTTGGAGGCGACGATGCCCTGGATGTTGTTCTTGTTGGCGGTGAGCGCGTTCTCGACGATCGACAGCGCCTCGGTGGCCGACCATTCCGGCACCCACTGCGAACCGACGACCTTGATGTCGCCGCGGTCGATCAGCGGCTGCAGCACCTTCATCTGGCCCTGCCGCAGCAGCTTGGCGTTGTTGTCGGTGGGCGCGCCGCCGAGCAGGTAGTAGTTGCCCTTCGGCACCGCGTCGACCACGCCCTGCGCCTGCATCTGACCGACCCGGACGTTGTCGAACGAGATGTAGGCGTCGATGTCGGCGTCGAGGATCAGGCGGTCGTAGGAGATGACCTTGATCCCGGCCTGCTTGGCCTCGGAGACGATGTTGCCGAGCACCTTGCCGTTGAACGGCACGATCACGATCACGTCGACGCCACGCGAGATCAGGTTCTCGATCTGCGAGATCTGGCGCTGCTCGCTGCCGTCGGCGGAGGTCACGCTGACGGTGGCGCCCATCGACTTGGCGGCGGCGACGAAGAAGTCGCGGTCGCGCGCCCAGCGCTCGATGCGCAGGTCGTCGATAGAGAAGCCGATCTTCGGATGCGCGGCCCTGGCGAGCGCCGGATGCGGCGCCAGGGCGGGAACGGCCGCGGCGCCGAGCAGGGCGGCGAGACCGGCCGCGGTCGCGCGGCGACGGGTCAGGGAACGGGTCAGACGCAAAGGATCCTCCTGTGGACGAGCGCCCGGAGCCGGCGGCCTGTGTCGGCCGCTCTGTCGCCGCTCCCGGGTGCGTATTGCGGTCATGCGTATCAGCATGAGGCACGTGCCACAACCGCGTTTCCCGCTGGTCAGCATGGTTTTCCCTCCACGCGGAAGTAGTCGCAACGGATCTTTTGCAGCGCAACATTCCGCCTGGAGTTCTGGGGCTGGAGTTTTTCCCGGCGCTTGCTGAATCTGACTATCGTACCTCAGCTCGCGCGCTATCATGCGGCGATGAAGCGGATGACCGTCCACGACGTCGCCGAGCACGCCGGGGTGTCGCTCGCCACCGTCGACCGCGTGCTCAACCGGCGTCCGGGCGTGAGCAGCGCCATGGCCGAGCGGGTGCGGGCGACGATCGAGCGGCTCGGCTTCCAGCGCGATCACTACGCGGCGAGCCTCGCCACCAGCCGCCGCCACCGCTTCGTCTTCGTGCTGCCCAGGCTCGACAGCAACAGCTTCATCTGCGCGCTGCGCCGCGAGATCGAGGCGCAGCTGCAGCCTCTGGCGGCGCGACGCATCCAGCTCTCGCTGCTCGACTACCCGGCCTTCGAGCCGCAGGCGCTCGCCCAGGTGCTGCACGCGGCGGGGCCGGGGGGTGACGCGCCGGCGGTCGACGGGGTGGCGCTGGTGGGCATCGACGCGCCCGCGGTGCGCGCCGCCATCGAGTCGCTGCACGAGCGCGGCGTCGCCGTCATCACCCTGGTCTCCGACGTTGCACCGTCGCGCCGGCTGCACTGCATCGGCATCGACAACGTCGCCGCCGGCCGCGTCGCCGCCTCGCTGATCGGACGCTTCAACGCGCGCCGCGGCGGCTGCGTCGCCATGATCGCGGGCAAGCTGGCGCTGCGCGACCACAGCGAGCGCGCGCTGGGCTTCACCCAGGTGATGCAGCAGGACTATCCGCAGCTCTCCCTGCTGCCGGCGGTCGAGGGCCTGGATGACGGCCGCATCACCGCGTCGCTGACCCGCGACCTGCTGCGGCATGACGCGCTGATCGGCATCTACTCGGTGGGTGCGGGCAATCGCGGCATCATCGAGGCGCTGGAGCGGTCGGGCCGGCAGCAGGACGTCGTCGTGGTCGGCCACGAGCTCACCGCGCACACGCGGCGCGCACTGCTCGGCGGCACCTTCGATGCGGTGCTGCACCAGCAGGTCGGCGACGAGGTCGCGGTCGCCGTGGAGGCGCTGCGGGCGGCCAGCGTCGGCGACGCGCGCCACGTGCCGGCGCCGATCCGCATCGACATCTTCCTGCGCGACAACATCTCCTGAGGAGCGGTCATGTATATCGGCATCGACATCGGCACCTCCTCGGTCAAGGCGGTGCTCATCGACGCGGAGCAGCAGCCACGGGCCAGCGCCTCCGAGCCGCTCGGCATCAGCCGGCCACGGCCGGGCTTCTCCGAGCAGGACCCGCTCTCCTGGTGGGAGGCGACGCTGCGCGTGCTCGCCGCGCTCGCGGCCGAGCACCCGCGCGAGATGGCGGCGGTCAAGGGCATCGGCCTGTCGGGACAGCAGCACGGCGCGGTGCTGCTCGACCGGGACGACGCGGTGCTGCGCCCGGCGATCCTGTGGAACGACACCCGCAGCCACCTGGAATGCGATGAGCTTGAGGCGGCGCTGCCGACCTGGCGCGACATCATCGGCAACATCCTGATGCCCGGCTTCACCGCGCCCAAGCTGCGCTGGGTGAGCAAGCACGAGCCGGAGATCTTCGAGCGCCTCCGGCGCGTGCTGCTGCCGAAGGACTACGTGCGGCTGAGGCTGACCGGCGAGGCGGTCTCCGACATGTCGGACGCATCGGGCACCGGCTGGCTCGACGTCGCGCGGCGCGACTGGTCGGACGCGGCGCTGTCGGCGACCGGCCTCGACCGCGCGCGGATGCCGCGCCTGGTGGAAGGCAGCGCCGTATCGAGCCGGCTGCACCCCGAGCTCGCCGCCCGCTTCGGCATCGCGGGGCCGGCCGTGGTCGCGGGCGGCGGCGGCGACAATGCCGCCTCGGCCTGCGGCATCGGCGCGGTGACGCCGGGCAGCGCCTTCGTCTCGCTCGGCACCTCGGGCGTGCTGTTCGCCAGCACCGGGCGCTTCGCGCCGAACACGCAGTCCGCGGTGCACGCCTTCTGCCACGCGGTGCCGCAGACCTGGCACCAGATGGGCGTGATCCTGTCCGCGACCGACAGCCTGGAATGGCTGGCGCGGCTGCTGCGGAGCGACGCCGCGGGCCTGGTCGCGGCACTCGGGGAACGCGTCGAGGCCCCCTCGCCCGCCCTGTTCGCGCCATACCTGGCGGGCGAGCGCACGCCGCACAACCTGGCTGGGCTGCGCGGCGGCTTCGCCGGGCTCGGGCACGAGGCGGACGCCGCGTCGCTCACCCAGGCGGTGCTGGAAGGCGTCGGCTTCGCGTTCCGCGACTGCCGCGACGCGCTGGCGCAGGCCGGCACCCGCATCGAGCGCGCCTGGGCGGTCGGCGGCGGCGCCCGCTCGCGCCTGTGGCTGCGCATCCTCGCCAGCGTGCTGCGCACGCCGCTCGATCTGCCGGCGGGAGCGGAGAACGGCGGCGCGTTCGGCGCCGCCCGACTCGCCCTGTGCGCCGCGACCGGCGCGGATCCGGTGCAGCTCTGCACCCCGCCCGCCATCGCCGAGACGATCGAACCCGATCCGGCGCTCGCCGACGCCTACGACCGCGCCTTCGCCCGCTACCGCACCCTGGCCTCCGGCCTCAAGCAACTGGTGACATCATGAGCTCGATCTTCAGCGACATGCCGACCGTCGGATACGAAGGCGCGGACAGCCGCGCCCCGCTTGCCGATCGCCCCCTCGCCTATCGCTGGTACGACAAGAACCGCATGGTGCTCGGCAAGACAATGCAGGAGCAGCTGCGCCTCGCGGTGGCGTACTGGCACAGCTTCGTCATGAACGGCTCGGATCCGTTCGGCGCGCCGACCATCCTGCGTCCCTGGATGGGCCGCGACGGGCTGGAGGCGGCGCAGCAGAAGGCGGACGCCGCCTTCGACCTGTTCCGCGTGCTCGACGTGCCGTACTACTGCTTCCACGACCGCGACGTGGTCTCGGAAGGCTCGAGCTTCGCGGAGTCCGCGGCCAACCTCGACCGCGTCGCCGAGACGCTGGCGCTCAAGCAGCAGCAGACCGGCGTGCGCCTGCTCTGGGGCACGGCCAACCTGTTCTCGCACCCGCGCTACATGGCGGGTGCGGCGACCAACCCGGACCCGGAGGTGTTCGCCTATGCCGCCGCGACCGTGAAGCACTGCCTGGACGTCACCCACCGGCTCGGTGGCGCCAACTACGTGCTCTGGGGCGGACGCGAAGGCTACGACACGCTGCTCAACACCGACATCGGCCGCGAGCTCGACCAGATGGGGCGCTTCCTGTCGCTGGTGGTCGAGTACAAGCATCGCATCGGCTTCAGCGGCGCCATCCTGATCGAGCCGAAGCCGAAGGAGCCGACCAAGCACCAGTACGATTTCGACGCCGCCACCGTGTACGGCTTCCTCAGGCGCTACGGACTGGAGCACGAGGTGAAGCTCAACCTCGAGGCCAACCACGCGCAGCTCGCCGGGCACAGCTTCGAGCACGAGGTCGCGACCGCGAGCGCGCTCGGCATCCTGGGCTCGCTCGACGTCAACCGCGGCGACCCGCTGCTCGGCTGGGACACCGACCAGTTCCCGAACTCGGTGCAGGACACAGCGCTCGCGCTGTACTACGTGCTGCAGAGCGGCGGCCTGGGCAGCGGCGGGCTGAACTTCGACGCCAAGATCCGGCGCCAGTCGATCGACCCGGCGGACCTGGTGCACGCCCATGCCGGCGGCATCGACCTGTGCGCCCGCGCCCTGCTGGTGGCGGCGCGCATGATCGAGGATGGCAGCCTCGCCGCCAACCTGTCGCAACGCTACGCCGGCTGGGACGGCGAGCGCGGTGCCGCGCTGCGCGGCGGGCTGACGCTGGAGCAGATCGCCGCCGACGTCGCCGCGCGCGATCCCGACCCGCAGCCACGCTCGGGACGGCAGGAATATCTGGAGAACCTGCTCAACAGCTATCTCTGACTGAGACGCATCCCTGATCGCGGTCGCGCCGCAACTCCTGCCGACCCGGTGATGTTCCAGGACCGGACCCCGGGGTGCATCGATGACGCGCGTGACACTGAAGCCGCTTTCCCTGCAGACGATCGTGCTCACGGGGGCAACGTCCGGGATCGGCCTGGCGACCGCGCGCATGGCGGCGAAGCAGGGGGCCAACCTGCTCCTCGTCGCCCGCAACGAGACGGCGCTGCTGAAGGTGCGCGACGAGCTGCGCGCCGGCGGCGGACAGGCCGAGTATGCGGTCGCGGACGTGTCGGATCGCGCGCAGCTCGAAGCCGCCGCCGTGCGGGCGCGCGAGGTGTTCGGCGGCATCGACAGTTGGGTGAACGATGCCGGCGCCTTCATCTACGGCGCGTTGGACGAGGTCTCGATCGAGGACCAGCGTCGCGTGTTCGATGTGGTGTACTGGGGCACGGTGTACGGCACCCTGGTCGCCGCCGAGGCGCTGCAGACTTCCGGCGGCGCCATCGTCAACGTCGGCAGCGTGCTCGGCGAGATCGCGATCCCCTACCAGGGCCCGTACTGCGCCGCCAACTTAGCTGTCAAGGGCTTCACCGAGGCGTTCCGGCGCGAGACCCAGGCCAGGCAGCAGCCGATCTCGCTGACCCTGATCAAGCCCGCCGCGATCAACACCATGTTCATGGAGCACGCGCGCAACCGCATCGGCTCGATCGGCACCCGCAATCCGCCGCCGGCCTACGATCCGCGACTGGTGGCGCGCGCCATCCTGCATGGCTGCGCCAACCCGGTGCGCGACCTCGTCGTCGGCGGTGCCGGCGGCCTGTCGATGGTGGTCGGCAACCGCCTGGCGCCGCAGCTGATGGACCTCGCCTTCGCCACCTTCGGACGGAGCTCGCAGATCTCCGACGACCCCGGGATCGCGGCACGGCGCGACAACCTCTACGAGCCGCGCGAGGACGGCGAAGAGAACAGCAGCCTCAAGCCGTTCACGCGCAAGACCAGCCTGGCGCTGGAAGCCCAGCTGCACCCGGTTGTCACCGCGGCGACGCTGATGGGTGTCGGCGCGCTGCTGTTCGGCGCCGTCGCCTCGCGCCGGGCCTGATCGGCTCCGCGGCGTTCGCGGCCGCGCTCAGAGCGCGAGGTCGTAGGGACCGCCCTGCGCGAGCGCGCGGGCGTAGGCCGGCCGCGCGCGCAGCCGGTCGAGCCAGTCCTGCAGCTTCGGGCGTGCGGCGCCGAGCAGCCGGAGCCGCAGCCCGGCGATCTCGATCGGGAAGCTCATCTGCACGTCGGCGACGCTGAGGCGCTCGCCGGCGAACCAGGGCCGGTCGGCCAGGGCACGCTCCAGGGTATCGAGGTGCAGCGCCAGCTGCGGACCGAGGAAGCGCGCCTGCATGCCGGCGGAGACGCGTCGCAGCACCGGCCGGAGCAGGAGCGGCGCCTGCCGCGGCAGCCGGCCGAACACCAGCGAAAGCAGCATCAGCGGCATCAGCGAGCCTTCCGCGTAGTGCAGGTAGTACGTGACCTGCCGCCGCTGCGCGCTGCCAGCGGGCGGCATCAGCGTGCCGTCGTCGTAGGTGGCCGCGAGATACTCGATGATCGCGCCGGTCTCCGCCAGCGTCAGCTCGCCGTCGGTGAGCACCGGCGACTTGCCGAGCGGATGGACCGCCCTGAGCGAGGCCGGCGCCAGCATGGTCGCCGGATCGCGCTGGTAGTGCCGGATCTGGTAAGGCACGCCGAGCTCCTCGAGCAGGAACAGGACGCGCTGCGAGCGGCTGTTGTTCAGGTGGTGCACGGTCAGGGTCATGCGGCGGCCTCCAGCACCCGATCGTCCCGGACCGGATCAGCCTGAGGCGTCGATCGGTCGCTCGGTCAATGATCTAGAGCAAGTTAGCGGCGTTCGCAGCCGATCTCGCCCTAGGCGATGAAAACGCCGGCGATGGTGGCGCTCATCAGGTTCGACAGGGTTCCGGCCAGCACCGCACGCAGTCCCAGCCGCGACACCTCGAGACGGCGCCCGGGGGCCACCGCGCCGAAACTGGCGAGCAGGATGCCGACGGAGGACAGGTTGGCGAAGCCGCACAGCGCGAACGAGGCGATCGCCAGGCTGTGCGTGTCGAGCGTGTGCGCTCGCAGCATCGGCGAAAGCGCGGCGTAGGCCACGAACTCGTTGAACACGATCTTCTGGCCGATGATGCCGCCGATCACCCCGCTCGCCTGCCAGGGCACGCCGATCAGCCAGGCGAGCGGCGCGAACGCCCAGCCGAGCATCTGCTGCAGCGACAGCCCGCCGGCACCGCACAGGCCGCCGAGCCAGCCGACCAGCCCGTTCAGGCAGGCGATCAGGCCGATGAAGGCGATCAGCATCGAGCCGACCGCGACCGCCACGCGCACGCCGTTGCCGGTGCCGATCGCCACCGCCTCGAACAGGTTGGCCGGTCGCTGCGCCTCTGGATCGAGCTTCAGCGTGGTGACGCGCGACGGCTCGCTGCTCGGCAGCAGCAGCTTGGCGAACAGCAGGCCGCCGGGGATCGCCATGAACGAGGCGGCGATCAGGTAGTCCAGCGACACCCCGAGCCCGGCATAGCCGGCCAGCACCGAGCCCGCGACCGAGGCGGTGCCGCTCGACATCACCGCGAACAGCTCGGCCTCGGTGAGCAGCGGCACGAACGGCCGTATCGCGAGCGGCGTCTCGCTCTGGCCCAGGAAGATCGTGGTCACGGCCGAGAAGGATTCGATCACCGAGGTGCGCAGCAGCGCGCGCAGGCCGCCGCCGAGCAGCCGCGTCAGCAGCGGCATGATTCCGAGATGGTACAGCACCGCGATCAGCGCCGAGATGTAGACGATCTGCGGCAGCACGCGCAGCGCGAACACGAAGCCGCCGCCGGGGAACAACGTGCCCATGCGTGTGCCGACCAGGCCGCCGAACAGGAAGCGTATGCCGTCGTCGCCGTAGCCGAGCACGTCGTTGACCACCACCGAAACGCCGTGCAGCGCCTGCCGGCCGAGCGGCACGAACAGGACCAGGACCGCAACCGCGAACTGCAGCAGCAGCGCCGAGACCACCGTGCGCAGTTCGATACGCCTGCGGTCGACGGAGCACAGCACCGCGATCGCGATCAGCGCCGCGGCACCGGCGAGACCGTGCAGCAGCGCCATCAGCACCCGGCCGGCAAAGCACGGCCCCCGGGCGGGTGGCGTCGAGGCGGGGGGCCGCCGTCGCGCAGGCGCGAAGGGCCGTCGTCGCGCAGGCGCGCGGGGCGATCATCGTCTAGGCGGTAAAAGGCGCGCGCGCTGCCGCCCAGGATCATCGCCCGCTCGCTTGAGCTGAGCCCGGCGAGCAGCGCGCCGGTGGCCTCGACCCAGGCGGCGTAGCCGCCGGCGAGTTCGACCACCGGCCAGTCGCTGCCCCACATCAAGCGCGCGGGTCCGAAGCAGGCAAGCAGGTGCTCGACGAACGGGCGCAGCGTCGCGGCATCCCAGGTCAGCTCCGCCTCGGTGACCAGCCCCGACAGCTTGCAGAACACGCCGCTCGCGCGTGCGGCGTGCGCGATGTCCGTGGCCCACGGCTCGAAGCCGTCGCGGCCGATCGGCGGCTTGGCCGCATGATCGATGACGATGCGCAGTCCGGGATGATCCCGCACGAGCGCCCTGACGAGCGGGAGCTGCGGCGCGCGGATCAGCAGGTCGAGGCTCAGCGCGCGATCGGCCATCGCACGCAGGCCGCCGCGGACTTCCGGCCGCAGGATCCACCGCGCATCGGCGAGGTCCTGCAGCATCGGCCGCAGCCCGACCAGCGGTGCGCGCCCGGACAAGGCGCCGATCCGCTCGGCCGCGTCCGCCGCCGCGAGGTCGGTCCAGCCGACCACGCCGGCGACGAAGCCCTCCGCCTCGCGCGCGAGCTCGAGCAGGAAGCCGGTCTCCGCCTCCGTGGGCGTCGCCTGCACGAGGATGCCCGACCGGACCTCGCCGCAGACCAGGCGCAGCTCGTCGAGCCCGTAGTCGCGATGGATCGCCATGTCCGGCGTGGGCCAGCGATAGTCGCCGCGCCCGAGCCGCCAGACGTGATGGTGCGCGTCGACGATCACCCGATGCAGCTCCCGCGCGGATGAGGTTGGTCGTGCAGGCCTAGGATGGCGTTGCGCGGAAGTCGAGGCGCGCGATCGTCCCGCCCGCGGCCGGCCGACGCGGCCGAGCCGCGTGCGCCGATGCCTCAGGCCGCGCCCGGCAGCTTGTCCTGGGTCCGGGAGGCGAAGTCGCCGGCGTCGTGGCGCTCGTGCAGCTGGCTGGACGGCTCGCCGAACACGCGGTTCACCATGCGGCCGCGCTGCACCGCCGGACGGGCGGCGATCGATGCCGCCCAGCGCTGCAGGTTCGCGTAGTCCTGCACCTGCAGGAAGGTCGCCGCGGCGCCGTAGAGCTCGCCCCTGGCGAGGTTGCCGTACCAGGGCCAGATCGCCATGTCGGCGATCGAGTAGTCGCGCCCGCCCACGTACTCGTTGTCCGCGAGCCGCCGATCCAGCACGTCGAGCTGGCGCTTCACCTCCATCGCGAAGCGGTCGATCGCGTACTCGATCTTGCTCGGCGCGTAGGCGTAGAAATGGCCGAAGCCGCCGCCGAGAAACGGCCCGCTGCCCATCTGCCAGAACAGCCAGCACAGGCATTCTGCGCGCGCGGCAGGATCGCTCGGCAGGAACGCGCCGAACCTCTCGGCCAGATACAGCAGGATCGCGCCCGACTCGAACACCCGAACCGGCTCCGCACCGCTGCGGTCGACCAGGGCCGGGATCTTGGAGTTCGGATTGACCGCCACGAAGCCGCTGCCGAACTGGTCGCCCTCGTTGATGCGGATCAGCCACGCGTCATATTCGGCACCCTGCACGCTGCTCTGCAGCAGCTCCTCGAGCATCACCGTGACCTTGACCCCGTTCGGCGTGGCCAGGGAGTAGAGCTGCAGCGGGTGGCGCCCGACCGGCAGCTCCTTGCCGTGCGTCGCTCCTGCCACCGGACGGTTGATGGAGGCGAAGGCGCCGCCGTTGCCCTGCTTCCAGCTCCAGATCTCCGGCGGCGTGTAGTCGGAAGGCTCGGTCATGCTCCAGCTCCGATGAACGGCTCGCGCACCCGGGGCGCGGTGCCGGATGGCTAGCACGGCGATGTGCCGCGGCCCAGCACGCCGGGTTGCGGACGCCGGCCTGCGGCGCTCGACGCGGCAAGCGCGGCAGGTTGACAACACCGCCGGGGTGCCGGGATGGGTGACGGCACAGGACCGCATGGAGTTGCTTCACGATGAGCGAGCGCACCGCCTACGACTACAGCCTCGAGACGCTGGCAGGCGCGCCGATGCGGCTGCGCCAGTTCGAGGGCAAGCCGCTGCTGTTGGTCAACACGGCCTCGAAGTGCGGCTTCACGCCGCAGTACGAGGGACTGCAGGCGCTGTGGTCGCAGTACGGCCCGCGCGGGCTGATGGTGATCGGCGTGCCGTGCAACGATTTCGGCCGCCAGGAACCGGGCGATGCGCGGCAGATCGGCGAGTTCTGCGCCGCCAACTACGGCGTCTCGTTTCCGATGGCGGCGAAGCTGCACGTTCGCGGGCCGGCCGCCGATCCGCTGTTCGCCTGGCTCGGACGCGAGGGCGGCGCGCTGTCGCGTCCGCGCTGGAACTTCTACAAGTACCTGGTCGGCCGCGACGGCCGGCTGCGCACCTGGTTCTCCAGCGTCACCAAGCCGATGAGCGGCCGGATGCACACCGCGATCGACCGCGTGCTGCTCGGCGACTGAGCCGGGACCCGGCGCCGCGACGGCGGCGGGTCCGAGGCAGCGCCCCGGCCTGCTTCCTGCCCCGCGCTAGCGGTCCGCCGCGTCGGCCAGCTGGCGCAGCCGAAGCGAGGCGCGCAGGGCCGCGCGTGCCCCCGGCAGGCTCTGATGGTAGTCGTCCGCGGCCATGGTGAGAGCCGGCGTGGACAGCGAGTAGCTCATCTCCCAGTCCGACCAGCTGCCCTGCTTGGCCAGCGCGAACACCAGCATCCGGCCGACGCGCTCGACCATCGACTGCTCGGCGGAGCGCTGTGCTGACGCGCGCACCGTCTCCTGGTCCTCGGTCCAGCCGAACTCGCGCTCCAGCGCCGCGCGCATCGCCTCGACCGCCGGATACAGGCAGTTGACGAAGAGCTGGTGCGTCTCGCCGTAGTAGCGCGCGCCGCGGTCGACGACGGCGCGCGCCTGCACCTCGGCCGCGTCGCGCAGCATGATGATCTGCGGCGCCGCCTCGAACTCCGTCTCGTCGGGCTGCTCCTGCCGCTCGTGCCGCGCGGCGGCAGGGTCCTGCTCAGGCGGCTCGTCGGCCGCCGGCGGATCCTGCGGCGCCGCTTCGGGTTCCTGCTCGGCCGACGCCTGCTCCGGTGCCGCCCGCTCCGAGGGCTCCTGCTCCGGTGCCTGCTCGGGTGGACCGGCCGGCGCCCCGATCTCGCGCAGGCGTCGCGGTACGCGCAGCTCGCGCAGCAGGCGCCCCAGGTTCGCGCTGACCTCGTCGGAGGCCGCGCTGTCCGGCGCGTGGCGCTGGATCAGGTCGATCAGCCATTGCGGCCGGTTGGCGTGGATCCGGCTCGCGTACTCACGGAGGAACAGCTGCCCCTGCAGCCCCTCGCGATGGCGCACGAACTGACGGTAGCCGTCCGGCAGGATCGGATGGTCGGGAGGGAATTCGACGAACACGGATACGTTCCGACCACAGAACGGGATGCCGTAGACCGGGCCCATGTGCAGCCAATCCTGGTGCCAGGAGATGTCGTAGATCTCGTCCTTGTGCACCAGTCCCGCGAAGCCGTGTACGAAGTACGGCGCCCCCAGCGAGGCGCGGGTCCGGCTCGGATCGCCTTCGAGGAAGCCGTCATGGACGTAGTGCAGGGCGACGCCGTGCTCGATCATGACCCGCTGGTGCCGCGTATAGTGTCCGGCGAGCCTTTCGGCCACGGAACGGAAGCGATGCAGCTCGCCGGAGATGTTGGCGCTCTCGTGCAGGATCACGGGGATGTCGTGGGGCAGCCGGAAGAACTTCTTCTGCAGCTCCTCGGCGATCCAGTACGGCGGCATGCGCGGCTCGCCGTCGTAGGGGTCGCTCAGCGTGTGCTGCGCCGCGTGGTTGCCGAGCAGCACCACCTCGGTCCAGTCCTGCTCCGGGCTGCGCCCCTCGGCGAGCGCCTCTTCGGTCACGTCCAGCACGTCGTGCAGCGCGTCAGAGCCCTCCAGCACCCGGCGCAGCCGGCCGTAGACGCCGTCGCGGCTTCCGATCATCACCTCGCAGACGCGGCCCTCGCGACAGGAGCGGTAGCGCATGCCGTGACGGTTCGACGGCAGCGACGCCACCTTGGCACCCATGCCGAAATTCTGGTCGAGACGGTTCTCCTTGCGGATCGAGGAGGCGATGTCGCACATGCGGAACAACTCGGCGGCGTCCATGCCGCGTCCGGAGTTCCAGATCGCGAGCTTCATCGCGCCCTCGATCTCGATGCCGGAGATCTCGACCCGGCCCTCGCCGGCCGGCGCGGTCTGCGCCGCCTCGATGGCGTTGCGCACCAGCTCGCGCAGCATCATCGACCTTGGGCAGCGGTCGATCATGCTGGTGACGAGGAAGTTCTCGTCGCCGACGCGCAGCTGCGTGACCTGTGCTGTCATCGGAACGGCTCCGCAGGAAGGTCGAACAGGAGGTCGGGCTGGCCCGACGGGAGAAGGACGCACAGCCGCGATCGTTGCGAAGCCGTCATAGCCGACGCGTATAGCAGGAACCGGCGGGAACGGAACAGCTTTGCGGCTCGCCGGCCGCCTGCGTCCGCCGCGAGGTGACAGGGCCCGGACCCGCGCGTACATCAGAGGGATGCTCAAGGGCTTCCTGACGGTCGGCGGCTGGACCATGCTGAGCCGCGTGCTTGGCCTGGTGCGCGACCAGCTGCTGGCGGCCTTCATGGGTGTGGGCCCGGCGCAGGATGCCTTCCAGGTCGCGGTGCGGCTGCCCAACATGTTCCGCCGCCTGTTCGGCGAGGGCGCGTTCAACGCCGCCTTCGTGCCGCTGTTCTCCTCGCTGCTGGCGCGCGAGGGACCGGCGGTGGCGCGGCGCTTCGCCCGAGAGGCGCTCGGCGTGCTCGGCTTCTGGCTGCTCGGCCTCACCCTGCTGGGCGAGGTGTTCATGCCGCAGCTGATGCTGGTGATCGGCTCGGGCCTCACGCGCAACCCGGCCACCTTCGACCTCGCGGTGAGCCTGAGCCGGATCACCTTCCCGTACCTGTGTCTGATCTGCGCCGCCGCCCTGGTGTCGGGGGTGCTGAACGGGCTCGACCGCTTCGGCGCGGCCTCGGCCGCCTACGTCGCCTTCAACGTGGTGGGCATCGGCTGCATCGTTTGGCTGACCCCGCACGTGCCGAGCGTCGCCTACGCTGCCGCCTGGGGATTCACCGCGTCGGGGGTGGTGCAGCTGGCGATGCTGCTGATCGCGTCGCACCGCCTCGGCATGGGACTCGGGGTGCTGCGGCCGCGGCTGACGCCGCGGATGCGCGAGCTGATGCGCCGCATGGTGCCGGGGCTGATCGGCAGCGGCATCAGCCAGCTCAACCTGACCGTCGACACGCTGATCGCCACCTGGCTGCCGCCCGGCAGCCTGTCGCTGATGTATTTCGCCGACCGGCTCAACCAGCTGCCGCTCGGCGTGCTCGGCAATGCCGCCGGCACCACCATGCTGCCGCTGCTGACCAGGGAGGTGCATACCGGGCAGGGCGAGGCGGCGCTGGCGACGCAGAACCGCGCGATCGAATACGGGCTGATCCTGACCCTGCCGGCGGCGCTGGCGCTGGCGGCGCTGTCGGTGCCGCTGATGGCGACGTTGTTCGGGCACGGCGCCTTCACCGCGCGCGACGCGGTGCTGTCGGCGCAGTCGCTGTGCGGCTACGCGCTCGGGCTGCCGTTCTTCGTCCTGGTCAAGGTGCTGTCGCCGGGCTTCTTCGCCCGCGGCGACACCGCGACGCCGGTGCGCATCGGCATCGCCACCCTGGTGGTGAACTTGGCGCTCAACCTGGCGCTGATGCGCCCGCTGGCGCATGTCGGACCGCCGCTGGCCAGCAGCGCCGAGGCGCTGCTGGCGCTGCTGCTGCGTCGCGGCTGGCTGCGCCCCACGCGGGTGCTGCTGTCGCGGCTGTCGCGCATGCTGCTGGCGGCTTCGGTGATGGCGGCGGTGCTGGTCGCGGCGCAGCGGGCACTGCCGCACCCGGTGCTCGCGATGCACGGTGCCCACCGCATCCTCACGCTGGGCGGGCTGATCGGGCTCGGCATCGCGACGTACGGGATCGGGCTGCAGCTGCTCGGGGTCGCCGGCCTCGTTGGCCTGAAGAACCGATTGCTGCGCCGGCGCGGCCAGCCCATGCCCCTGCCCGGAGGGAAGGTCAGACATAAAGATAGTAAAAATGCCTTATAAACCCAGCATAAAGACATTTCGGTAGTAGAGGCTCCGATCCGCGACATCACGGTGGTAATTGCGTAACAGTATCGCCGCGAGCATTGCGTTCATGTCGATCTGCGTGGACAGGCACTTCCGGTTCGTCTCAAATTGTAATCATGGTGCGGCGCGGCAAACCCGCCGACGGCCCCCGGGCGGAGACAGAACCATGCTGATCACGTGTCGAGTTGCCGCGACCGCGGTTCGTCGGCGGGCAACGTCGCTGCGAACGCTGCTGCTCGTGTCGACGCCGGGCCTGCTCGCCCTGTATCCCACGCATGCCCTCGCGCAGGCTGCCGGAGCTGCGGATGCCGGAGCTGCGGATGCCGGAGCCCAGAGTGCGCCGCCCGCGCTGGCGACGCCCTCGGCGAAGGCGCCCGCGGCGCCGGCGGCTCCGGCACCGGCTCCGGCTCCGGCTCCGGCCGCGGCTCCGGCATCGTGGGCCAGCACGATTACACTCGGCGCGCAGCTCGACGCCGGCATCCAGGGCAACGGCGACCGCCCTGCCGACGGGCTCAATTACGGCCGCCTGTTCGACGACAAGGCCAACACGGCGCAGCTCAACCAGATCCAGCTCACCGCGACCCGGCCCATCAACTCCAGCGCCACCGGATACGATATCGGCTTCACCCTGCAGGGCACGTACGGTTCCGACGTGCGCTACCTGCACTATCTCGGCGAGCTCACCAACGTCACGTCCGACCGCTACCAGCTGACCCTGCTGCAGGCGAACCTGCTGGTGCACGCGCCCTGGCTGACCGCCGGCGGCATCGACTTCAAGATCGGGCAGTTCGTCACCCCGATCGGCTTCGAGACGATCGACCCGAGCACCAACCCGTTCTACTCGCACTCCTACATCTTCAACTACGGGCCGTTCCAGCACACCGGAGCGCTGGGCGAGTGGCACGTCAATCCGACCCTCGACGTCTACGGCCAGATCGACACCGGCGAGAGCACCACGTTCGGCGCCAACAGCGGCGACAACAACGGCGAGCCGGCCGGCCTGTTCGGCCTCGGACTGAACAACCTGCTCGGCGGCAAGCTCACCCTGCTCGGACTGGTGCATCTCGGACCGGAAAACGCGTTGCGTGCCGACCCGCAGGCCGACAGCCAGATGCGCTACGAGAGCGACTTCATCGCCACCCTGAAGGCGACGGCCAAGCTCACCCTGGTCACCGAGCTGAACTACCAGCACGATGACGGCTTCGGCGCCGACAGCTACGCCGGCGCGCAGTACATCTCCTACGCGCTGACGCCCACGGTGGCGCTGAACGGTCGCGCCGAGGTGTATCGCGACAATGCCGGCTTCTTCGTGTTCAGCTTCCCCGGTAACCTCGACGCGGTGCACGCCCTGAAGGGCCTCGCCAACGGCTCGTTCAGCGCCGGCCGCGCGACCTACAGCGAGTACACGCTGGGCTTCACCTACAAGCCGACGGTGCCGAAGGTCGCAACCCTGCTGATCCGGCCGGAGATCCGCTGGGACAAGACGCTCAGCGGCACCCCGGCCTACGACGCCGGCACCCAGACCGGCAACTTCACCTTCGGCGGCGACATCGTGCTGGGCTTCTGACCGCCGCCCGACGCGCCTGCCTCACGACCGGCCTGGGGCACGGCCTTGCCTCGCTGCCGCCGGGGGGCGATACAGACCGCCGCATGACGCTTCCCTCGCCGGACGGCGCCTCCCCGGCCATCGCCCAGTGGTTCGCGCTCAAGGCCGAGCATCCGGAAGCGCTGCTGTTCTTCCGCATGGGCGACTTCTTCGAACTGTTCTTCGACGATGCCGAGGCCGCCGCTGCAGCGCTCGACATCGCGCTCACCGCCCGCGGCCAGCATGACGGCCGGCCGATCCCGATGTGCGGCGTGCCCTACGCCGCCGCCGGCGCCTACGTCGCGCGCCTGATCCGGCGCGGCTACCGGGTGGCCGTCGCCGAGCAGACCGAACGGCCGCGCACCCGCGAGCAGGGCGGCCAGAAGGGTCCGCTGGCGCGCGCCGTGGTCCGGCTGATCACCGCCGGCACGCTGACCGAGGACGAGCTGCTCGAAGCCGGCCGGCCGAACCTGCTCTTGGCGCTGGTGCGCGCTCCGGGTGGCGACCGCGGCGCCGAGGCGGGGTCGACCCGGCGCGCCGCAGCGCTCGGCGCCGCCTGGATCGACGTGTCGAC
>CAXTNV010000053.1:0-21808 GCA_964245755.1 uncultured Acetobacteraceae bacterium
GCGGCGGCGCTTCCTTCGGCGGCGGCTTGGTATCCTTGATGATCTTGGTCTCGATCGGCGCCTTGACGATCTCGACGATGTTCTTGCCGAGGCCGTTCACCAGCGCCCAGATCAGCAACACGTGCAGCGCGACCACGATGGCGAGGCCGACGATGTGCCGCATCGGGCTGCGTTGCTGTTGCGCGTAATCCATCTCGAACCTCCTTCTCACGTTCGCCCCAGCGCCCGGAGCGGCAAACGGACCAGCCCGCGGCGTCCGGCCCGTGCACCCTCGGGGTGGACGGGCGGGCCTCGCAACTGGTCCCGGATAGACGGGCAATGCGGCTAGTCTCGCCCACCCCTCACGCTGCCGAATGACAGCGTTGCGGCAAGCACGTAGCTCGAATTGTGGTTTACGCGGTTGCGCTGTCAAGAAGCATATCGAAAATGAGCCGATCGGCTTATTTTCCGCGCATCGGCCTGAAAATTAGCCAGCGGCGCCGCGGATCTCGATCCGCACGAACCGCCTTGATTCCAAACGATCCGGACATCGGTCGATTGCCGCGCCGCGGCATCCTGTGCGCACGCGCATCTTTTTGCGGCAGGCTGCGCGCTGTTCACGCTTATGTTGTTACGGGGTCGTATCGCGATCCGGGATGAACTCGGCCTCAAGCTGCAGCTCGACGTCATCGCCGACCAACGGCGTGTAGGCGACGATGCCGAACGACGAGCGGCGCACGATGGCGGTTCCCTCGAAGCCGAGCCTCAGCACCCCGTCCACCGGGTCGGTGCCGGCTCGCTGGAAGCGGACGTTCATCGTCACCGGATGGGTCACGCCGCACAGGGTGAGGTCGCCGTGCAGCTGGCCTGCCTGCGGCCCGGTCATCAGCACTCCAACCGCACGGTAGGTGGCGGTCGGGTAGCGTGCGACCTCGAAGAACTGCGGCCCGCGCAGGCGGTGGTCCAGCGCCTCGTCGAGCGAGGTGAGCTTCGCCATCTGCACGGTCGCCTCCAGGCGCGCAGCCTGCGGGTGCGCGGGATCGATCAGCAGGCTGCCGTGCAGCTGCGGGATCAGGCCGCGGTAGATCGAGAAGCCGAGGTGATCGATCGACCAGGCGATGCGCGCATGCTGCGGATCGAGACGGTAGCGGCCGGCTGGGAACGGTGGGGGCACCCTCGCTGCCGCCGGCTGCAGCGACAGGAAGGGCAGCCACAGGGCCAGCAGCGCCAGCCGCAGCAAGGCGGCACGCCGCGATGGGCGACGCACCGGCGATCTAGCGCGCGGCAGCGCTGGCCTCCGAACGCGTGGCGCCGACGCGTGCCGCCAGCGACGCCGCCATGAAGTCGTCCAGGCCGCCGTCGAGCACCGCGTCCGGATTGCCGCGCTCGACGCCGGTGCGCAGGTCCTTGACCAGCTGGTACGGGGCAAGCACGTAGGAGCGGATCTGGTGGCCCCAGCCGATGTCGGTCTTGGCCGCTTCGGTCGCCGCCGAGGCGGCCTCGCGCCGCTGCAGCTCGGCCTCATACATCCGCGCCTTCAGCATGCCCATCGCGGTGGCGCGGTTGCGGTGCTGCGAGCGGTCGGTCTGGCAGGCGACGATGATGCCGGTCGGCACGTGTGTGATCCGGATGGCGCTCTCGGTCTTGTTGACGTGCTGGCCGCCCGCGCCCGAGGCGCGGAAGGTGTCGACCTTGAGGTCGGCCTCGTTGATCTCGATCTCGATGCTGTCGTCGACCACCGGATACACCCAGATCGAGGCGAAGCTGGTCTGGCGCCTTGCCGCGGAGTCGAACGGACTGATCCGCACCAGCCGGTGCACGCCGGCCTCCGTCTTGAGCCAGCCATAGGCGTTCGGCCCGCTCACCTGCACGGTCGCCGACTTCAGCCCGGCCTGCTCGCCCTCGGACTCCTCGATCAGGGTCAGGGTGTAGCCGTGCTGCTCGGCCCAGCGCGAATACATGCGAAGCAGCATCTCCGCCCAGTCCTGCGCCTCGGTGCCGCCGGCGCCGGCGTTCACCTCCAGGAAGGCGTCGTTGCCGTCGGCCTCGCCGGACAGCAGGCTCTCGATCTCGCGCCGCTTTGCTTCCTCGGCCATCGCGCGCAGGCTGGCGAGCGCATCCGCCACCATCGCCGCGTCGGCTTCGGCCTCGGCCAGCTCGGCCAGCTCGACGGCGTCACGAACCTCCGTCTCCAGGCGCTGCACCGCCTCGATGCCGCCGGCGATCTGGTTGCGCTCGCGCATGAGCTTCTGCGCCCCGGCGGAGTCGTTCCACAGGTCGGGATCCTCGACCTTGTGGTTCAGCTCCGCGAGCCGGGCGAGGGCGACATCCCAGTCAAAGATGCCTCCTCAGCAGCGCCACCGACTGCTTGATCTGCTCATGAAGGGCTTCGGTCTCGGCGGACATGGCTTCGCATCCGGTGGCGGCAGCAGGAAGGGCGGGAAGACGGAGGGTGCCGCGTCAATACAGCCCGCCCATGCCGATGTCACCTGCGGCGCTGTGCGGCGGCGGCGGCGGACGGGCGGAGGTTCCCGCCAGCACCGCGGGCGGGGCGCCGAACGGCGTCCTGCCGGGCTGCGACGCGTTCGCCGGCGATGCGAGGCCCGGGTTCGACGGATCGACCGAGGTCGTCGAGACCGGTGCCGCGCCCGAAGCGCTGGCGGCCATTTCGGTCTCGGTGTCGGGCACGTTCTCGGCGCCGGTGTCCTGCGGCCCGAGCGACTCCAGGCCGCCGCCGGCGGCGATCACGTTGTTCAGCTCCGGCTCCTGTCCCGGCTTGAAGCCGTCGACGGTGCTGCCGCGCCCGGTGTTGTAGCGCACCAGCGAGATCCCTTCAGGCACCCGGAACTCGAGCCTGGGCGTGTCGCCCAGCGCCGTCTTCATGAACTTGTTCCACACCGGTCCGGCGACGTGGCCTCCATCCTCCTTCTCGCCGAGGCTGCGCGGGTTGTCGAAGCCGATCCACACCACGGTCAGCAGGTCGGGCGAGAAGCCGGCGAACCAGGCGTCGTTGAAGTCCTGGCTGGTGCCGGTCTTGCCGGCGAGCGGCCGGTCGATGCCGAGCCCCGCCTGCACCCCGGTGCCGTGCAGGATCACGTCGCGCATCATCTGCAGCACCTGGTAGGTGCTGTCCGGGTCGGTCACCTGCCGGCGCCCGTCGACGATCGCGGGGGGCAGCATGGGATCGGAACCGGCCTGCATGACCAGGCCCTGCGGACGCCAGATCACGTGGCCGTCTCGGTCCTGCACCATGTCGATCAGGCTCGGCAGCACCTCGTGGCCGCCTTCGGCGATGCAGGCGTAGGCCCCAGCCTCGCGCAGCACCGTGGTCTCGACAGCGCCGAGCGCGGCCGGCAGCACCTTGGGCATGGCATCGACCTCGTGCAGGTCGATCGCCACCTTGGCCACCGCGGCCATGCCGATATGCGCGGCCAGACGGATGGTCACGAGGTTGAGCGAGTCGCGCAGCGCGTCGTGCAGCGTGGTCGGGCCGCTATAGGTCAGCTCGTAGTTGTTCGGACGCCAGCTGCCCTGCACGAACGGTGCGTCGAGGAACTTGTCGGCGGGCGAGACGCCCTGCTGCATCGCCGCCAGGTAGACCAGCGGCTTGAACGAGGAACCGGGCTGACGCAGCGCCTGGGTGGCACGGTTGAACTGCGAGGATTCGAACGACCAGCCGCCCACCATCGCCAGCACGCGGCCGGTATGCGGATCCATCGACACCATCGCCCCCTCCACCTCGGGGATCTGGCGCAGCTGCGGCGCCCCGGCGGCGGCGGGCTCGATCATCACCACGTCGCCGATGCGCGGCTCGCGCTTCTGCCGCATCCAGGCGAAGTCGCTCCATGACATCGTGCCGGTGCGCGGCACCCCGAGGCCGGTCTGGTCGTCCCCAGCCTGTTCGTCCTTGCCCTGGTCCAGCCAGCCGATGCCGGCGGTGGCGGTGGACAGGATCATCCCGAGGCGCCACCCCGGCAGCATGCCGGGCGGCCGCGCCACCGTGGCCAGCGCACCGGCCCAGTCCACCGCCGGCTCGGGCGCGCCGCCGCGGCGGACGCGACGCGGGCGCAGTCCGACGCCCTCGATGTGCACCACCGGACCGCGCCAGCCGCCGTGCTGGCGGTCGTAGCGCATCAGGCCCTCGCGCAGGTCGCGCGTCGCCTCCTGCTGCAGCACCGGGTCGAGGCTGGTCTGCACCACCAGGCCGCCCTGGGTGGTCTGGTCCGGGCCGTAGCGGTCGAGCAGCTCGCGCCGCACCTCCTCGGAATACCACTCCGATCCGGGCACCGGCCCAGGACGCTGGAACGACAGCGGGATCAACGGCTCGGCCATCGCCGCATGCGCCGCCTGCGCGGTGATCGCGTGGGTCTCGACCATGCGGCCCAGCACCCAGTCGCGTCGCGCCCGGGCAGCGGCCGGGAAGCGGTACGGGTTGTAGTTGGTCGGCGACTTCGGCAGCGCGCCGAGAAAGGCCGCCTCGGCGTCGTCGAGCTGGTCGAGCGGCTTGTTGAAGTAGGTCTGCGACGCCGCCGCGATGCCGTAGGCGCCGGCGCCGAGATAGATCTCGTTCAGGTAGATCTCGAGGATGCGCTGCTTGGACAGGGTCTGCTCGATGCGCATCGCCAGCAGCGCCTCCTTCACCTTGCGCTCGAAGGTCAGCACGTTGGAGTTCAGCAGCATGATCTTGGCCACCTGCTGGGTGATGGTCGAGGCGCCGATCGGCCGACGCCCCGAGTGCATCGTCTCCAGGTCGGTGACCGCCGCGCGCAGGATGGCCAGCGGGTCGACGCCGCCATGGGTCCAGAAGTTCTGGTCCTCGGCGGAGGTGAAGGCCGCCTTCACCCGTTCGGGGATCGCGGCGTAGGGCGCGAAGATGCGCCGCTCGGCGGCGAGCTCGGCGATCACGCGGCCGTCCCCGGCGTAGATCCGGCTCATCACCGGCGGCTGGTAGTCAAGCAGGCCGCCGACGGTGGGCATGCCTGCCGAGAGCACCTCGTACTTGCGCCAGATCACGAAGCCGACGCCGCTCACCGACAGCAGCACCACCGCGAGCCCGGCGCCGGCCAGGCGGCGCATGAAGCGGAAGCGCGGCCGTCGCGGCGTCCTGGCCGCGGGACGCGGGTCCTGGCCTGCTCTAGGGCGATCGTTCATGCCAGGCTCTTATCATGCGAGGCTGTCTAGCATCCGCATCGCGTCGCGTCGCCCCCAAGCCCGGAGCATGCCATGCCCTCCGACCAGATCAGCGCCTTTCCGTACCGCCTCGACCGGCAGGTCGCCCTCGTCACCGGCGCCAGTTCGGGCATCGGCCACGCTGTCGCCAGGGAACTGTCGCGCGCCGGTGCCGCGGTGGCGATCCACTACAACAGCCAGCCCGCACCGGCCGAGGCGCTGGCCCGGGAGATCGTGCAGGCGGGCGGGTCGGCGCGCGCCCTCGGCGGCGACGTTTCCGACGAGGCCGCGGTGATCGGGCTGTTCGACCAGACCGCCGCGGCATTCGGAGGCATCGACATCGTGGTCGCCAACTCCGGCATGCAGAAGGACGCGCCCAGTGCCGAGATGACGCTGTCGGACTGGCGGCGCGTGATCGACGTCAACCTCACCGGCCAGTTCCTGACCGCACGCGAGGCGATCCGGCGCTTCGAGCGGCAGGGCGACCGCGGCGTGAGCCGCGCGATCGGCAAGATCGTGTGCATGAGCTCGGTGCACGAGGTGATCCCCTGGGCCGGGCGCGTGAACTACGCCGCCTCCAAGGGCGGGGTGGCGATGATGATGCGCACTCTGGCCCAGGAGGTGGCGCCGAAGCGGATCCGGATCAACGCGATCGCACCCGGCGCGGTGCGCACCGCCATCAACGAGCACGCCACCGAGGGGGAGGCGGCCCGCAAGCTGCTCACCCTGATCCCCTACCGGCGCATCGGCGACGCGCAGGACGTTGCCAACGCGGCCTTGTTCCTGGCCTCCGACATGTCGGACTACATGGTCGGCGCGACCCTGTTCGTGGATGGCGGCATGACGCTGTACCGGAGTTCGCCGACAACGGATGAGCACGGAGAGCATCTTCCCGCGACACGACCGCCGGCCGCTATCCGCCTCAGCTCCTGGTCGGCGTCGGGTCGATGGTGTTGGCGCAGGCATCGGTGGGCGCCGCGGCGACCTGCCCCGCCAGCGGCACGATCTTCAACGCTGCCGAGCCGATGCGGCAGGGTGCGGCGAACAGCCCGCAGCCCGACAGCGGCAGGGCGCAGAGGATGACGCACACCAGGCGGACCGACCAGCGGCCGCCTGCTTGCATCCGGCACGAGCTGCCCGACCGCTGCACCATCCTCGTCTCCGCTGCCCGCACCTCGGCTGCTCTATAGGAGCCGGCCGGATCGCCGTGCAACCTATCCCAGCAGGCGGCCGATCACCCGCGCGGTGTAATCCACGACCGGGATGATCCGGCCGTAATTGAGCCGGGTCGGCCCGATCACGCCGATCGCGCCGACGATCCGGTTGGCGTCGTTGCGCGCCGGCGCCACCACCATCGAGACGCCCGACACCCCGAACAGGCCGCTCTCCGCGCCGATGAAGATGCGCACGCCGTCGGACTGCTCGGCCAGTTCCAGCAGCCGCAGCATGGTCTCCTGGGTCTCCAGCCGGTCGAACAGCATCTGTATGGTGGAGATGCGCTCGATCTGGGTGACGTCGGCGAGCAGGCGGGCCTGGCCGCGGACGATCAGCGAGCCGCCCCTGCCCTCGCCGGTCCAGGTGGCGAGCCCGGTCTCGACCACTCTGGCGGAAAGGTGGTCGAGCTCGGTGCGGTTCGCCGCCATCTCGTCGGTGACGTGGCGACGCAGCTCGTCCAGCGACAGCCCGGACAGCCGGGCGTTGAGATAGTTGCCGGCCTCCACCAGGGCGGAAGGCGGCAGCCCAGCCGGGATCTCGATGACCCGGTTCTCGACCTGGCCGTCGGCGCCGACCAGGATCACCAGCGCCCGCCCCGAGCCCAGGGCGACGAACTCGATATGCTTGATCAGCCCCTCGGTCTTCGGCGCCAGCACCAAGCCGGCGGCCGAGGAAAGGCCCGAGAGCATCGCCGAGGCGTCCGACAGCGTGTCCTGCAGCGAGCGGCCGCGCGCCTCCAGCGTGCGCACGATGGTCTCTCGCTCATCCTCCGAGAGGCTGCCGAACTGCAGCAGCCCGTCGACGAACAGCCGCAGGCCCTTGTCCGTCGGCAGCCGCCCGGCGGAGGTGTGCGGCGCGAACAGCAGGCCGGCATCGGTGAGGTCGGCCATCACGTTGCGTATCGTGGCAGGCGATAGCGGCAGCGGCAGCCGGCGCGACAGCGTGCGGCTGCCCACCGGATCGCCGGTCTCGACGTACTGCTCGACGATCTCGCGCAGGATCGCCGCCGAGCGCGGATCGAGCCCGGGCGGCAGGGCGGGCCGCTGCGGCAGGTTCCGAACATCCATGGTCATCTCCACACCGGTCGCGAGGTACGCGCTGGCCCGCCACGGCACCGCGCGCTATGCCCTGCCGCATCGAGCCCCCCACACGCCACGGAGAACCATAGCATGCGCCCATCCGGCCGCGCGCCCGACGAAATCCGCGCCGTCTCGATCGAGCCCGGTTTCGCGCACCATGCCGAGGGCTCGGTGCTGATCCGGATGGGGGGTACCGAGGTGCTGTGCGCAGCCAGCGTCGAGCCGCGGGTACCGCCGTTCCTGCGCGGCCAGGGGCTGGGATGGGTGACCGCCGAGTACGGCATGCTGCCACGCGCCACCCACACGCGTGGCGCACGCGAGGCGGCACGCGGCAAGCAGTCCGGCCGCACCCAGGAGATCCAGCGCCTGATCGGTCGGTCGCTGCGTGCCGTGGTGGACCGCCGCGCGCTCGGCGAGATGACGGTGACGCTCGATTGCGACGTGCTCAACGCCGACGGCGGCACGCGCTGCGCCTCCGTCACCGGGGCCTGGGTGGCGTTGAGCCTCGCGCTGCACACCCTGGTGCGGCAGCGCGTGCTCCCCGCCGTGCCGCTGATCGGGCAGGTGGCGGCGATCTCCTGCGGGCTGACGGCGGCGGGCGCCGTCGCCGACCTTGATTACGAGGAGGACAGCGCCGCCGAGGCGGACGCCAACTTCGTGCTGACCCACGGCGGCGGCATCGTCGAGATCCAGGGCACCGCAGAACAGTCGCCGTTCTCCGAGGCGCAGTTCCACGAGCTGATGCGTCTTGCCCGCGGCGGCACCGCGACCCTGTTCGCGGCCCAGGCCGAGGCGCTGTCGCGGGCACTGCCGACCGTGCCCGAAGCGCACGCCGTCGCATGAGCGCCGCATATCGGCTCGCTCGCGGCGAGCGGCTGGTCGTGGCCAGCCACAACGCCGGCAAGCTCGCGGAATTCGAGCTGCTGCTGCGCGGTCGCGACATCGAGCTGATCGGCGCGGCGGAACTCGGCCTGCATGAGCCCGAGGAGACCGAGGAGAGCTTCGCCGGTAATGCGCGGCTCAAGGCGCAGGCAGCCGCACGCGCCTCCGGGATGCCGGCACTGGCGGACGATTCCGGCTTCTGCGTGCGTGCGCTGGGTGGCGCACCCGGCATCTATTCCGCGCGCTGGGCGGGCCCGGGACGTGACTTCGCGCATGCGATGCATCGAGTGCGAGAAGCGGTGCTGGCGGCGGCAGACCCCGGGGACGATGCCGCCTGGTTCAGCTGCGTGCTGTGCCTGGCCTGGCCCGACGGCGCTTTCGCGAGCTTCGAGGGCCGGATCGACGGCGCGTTGCGCTGGCCACCGCGCGGCGAGCGCGGGCACGGCTACGATCCGGTGTTCCAGCCCGACGGCCACCAGCTGCGCTTCGCCGAGATGGCCGACCACGAGAAGAACGCGATCAGCCATCGTGCCCGGGCCTTCGCCGAACTCGCGGCCGCCTGCCTGCCGTGACCACGGTTCCGGCACGGGCGTAGTCCTGCCTCGATGGTGATCGCCGGGTGCGAACCGTGCGGCCGACTTCTTCCGGTGTGGCGGCGCGGTCAGGCCGCCAGACGGTTGACCCGGCTCTCGGCCAGCGCGCTCAACTTCTTGTCGGTGGCCTTCTCCTCGTCGAGGGTCTGCTGCAGCACGGTCGCGCAATCATCGCGTCCGAGCTGCTTGGCAAAGGCGATCAGGGTGCCGTAGCGGGTCATCTCGTAATGCTCGATCGCCTGTGCCGACGAGAGCATCGCCGCATCCAGCACCTCTGCGTCGTCGCAGTCGCCGATGACCTCCTTGGCCTCGGCGATGATGCCGTCCATGGCGGCGCAGGTGACGCCCTTCACCGGCTGGCCGTGCATCTGGAACACCTGCTCGAGGCGCGTCACCTGGTTTTCGGTTTCCCGCAGGTGGGTCTCAAACGCGCTCCGCAGCTCTGCACTGCTGGCCTTCTCGATCATCGTCGGCAGGTTCTTGATGATCTGGCTCTCGGCGTAATAGATGTCCTGCAGCGTGTGCACGAACAGGTCGTCCAGGGTCTTGATCGGCTTGGAAAACAGGCCCATCGGGTGAAACTCCTCCCGTGAAAACTTTATCTTCTGGAAGCCGGGAACGCAGCCGCGGCGGGCCGGGCCTTCCGCACCGACAACGCGGTATCGACGGCAGGATGCCCGCAGTCTCGTGTTCTTGATCTCGGTCGCGGCTCGCTCGAGCGGCGCCGGCACCGCATCGACCAGCTCAGGCGACAGGGCGCAGCGTGGTCGGAGACTAGCGACGGCCGGGGGGCGACGGCGCCGCGGGCAGATCCTCTTCCAGGATTGTCACGTGCATCGAGTAGGAGATCTCGCCCTCATCGTCGTCGCGATGCAGCGTGCCGATCACCTCCTGGTCCACCGCCACCTCGACCGACAGGCCGGCGCGAACCGGCTTGACCACGCGTATGCGGTCCGAACCGATCAGGGTGCGCAGATAGGCCTGCACGCGAGCAATTTCCGAAGTGGTCAAGGCAGCGCACTCCCCAGGCTCGCCGCGGTCCAGGGGGTCAGTGCCATCAGGCGCGACCGGTCCCACCGCGTGTCTGGATGCGGCAACGCGCCTCGGGCCTGCGTGTTGCCCGACACGCCGCGGATCCTGCTCGTCGAGCAGGAGCCACGGGAGCGCGGTGGCCCCGGGCGACGCCGCCTCAGCGTCCGGTCAGGATCCGCTCGACGAGCTGTCCGACCGTCGGTACAAACCCGTTCGAGTAGAACGGGTCGGAGGCAAAGCGATAGGCGCTGGCGCCGCCGAACATCAGGTTGTTGTCGGCAGCCTCGACGTCGTCAGGTGCGGCGTGGCTGATCGATTGCAGCGTCTTCTGGATGCAGAAGGAGCGTGGGTCCGCCTTGCGGCCGTTGCTGTAGTCCGGGCCGTGCTGGCTCCAGTTGGAGAACCGGCATTCCGACAGGCAGCCCATGCAGGCGATCTGGTCGGCCATGATCTGCGCCGCGTGCTCGGGGGTCTCGAACACGAGCGTCGAGTCCGGCGTGCGCAGCGCCTCGGTGTATCCCCCCAGAGCCCAGCCCCGGGTGCGCGCCAGGTCGGCCGTGGCCAGGTAGACCACGCGCTTGCGTGCGCCGACACCGAACGGCGCCACATGCTCGCCGAGTGGTTCGGTGGAATACGCCACCTGACGCTCGGAACGGCCGCGCAGGTCGCGCAGGTAGCTGTTGTTCACCGCTGACGAGTAGAAGCCGGTCGGGCTGAACTTGTTGAGGAACACGTCGCCCTTCTGCAGCCGCAGCAGCTGCTGCTTCCAGGCTTCCGGGATCGGGCTCTCCCGGGTCAGCAGCGGGCGGGTGCCGAACTGGAACGCGATCGGGCCGAGATCGGGGTTGTCGATCCAGTCCTCCCACTCCTCGAGCCACCAGACGCCGCCTGCCATGATGATCGGGGTATCGCCGAGGCCGAAGGTGCGCATGGTCCGGCGCAGCTCCAGCACGCGTGCCAGCGGCGCCTGCGGACGCGTCGGATCCTCACTGTTGGACAGGCCGTTATGGCCGCCCGCGAGCCACGGATCCTCGTAGACGACGCCGCCGAGCAGGCTCGCCGCCCTGTGATAGGCGCGCTTCCAAAGCGCGTTGAAGGCGCGGGCGGAGGAGACGATCGGGTAGTAGTGGACGTTGAAGCGGGCAGCGATGTCGGACAGCCGATACGGCATGCCGGCACCGCAGGTGAGGCCGTTGATCAGCCCGCGCGCGCCTTCCAGCACCCCGGTGATGACGCGCTCGGCGGCGCCCATCTCCCAAAGGATGTTGGCGTGGATCCGACCCTGGCCGCCGGCATATTCGTGCGCCACCCGCGCCTGGGTCACGCCGCCCGCGATGGCGTAGTTCACCAGTTCCTCGTGCCGCTCGCGACGGGTGCGGCCGTGGTAGATCTGCGGGATCGGCCGCCCGGCCTCGTCGAAGCTGTCCGCGTTGACGATGCTGACGGTGCCGGTGCCCCCCGTCGCCGCCCAGTGGCCGGAGGAGACGCCGGTCGAGACCGAGACCCCCTTGCCGCCCTCGATCAGGGGAAGAACCTCAGCTCCACCCATCCTGATCGCGTTGATCGTCTTCATCACTCTCGCATTCGCTCCGCCTCGTTGCGGCCGTTTCCGGTTTCGCGTCCTCAAGTCCTTGAACCCGAGATCGGTTTCCACGTGCCGCGTCTGGCAAGTCGGCCGGCCGCCCGGGTCGGTTACAGATCGTGACGCGTGTCCGGTCTCACAAGATCGGACGCAGTCCGAAAAAAGATCACTCTACCGCGTCCAGCTCGACCCGGCGCTCGCGACCACCCTTGCTGCCGACGCTTTCGCTGATGTCCGCCCCGGTCGCCTGGTCGACCACGCGCATCGACAGCTTCACCTTGCCGCGATCGTCGAAGCCAAGCACCTTCACCCTCACGCTGTCGCCCTGGGCGACCACGTCGGCGGTCTTGGCGACCCTGCCCTGCGCGAGCTCGCTGATGTGCACGAGGCCGTCGCGCGCGCCGAGGAAGTTCACGAAGGCGCCGAAATCGGCCACCTTCACGACCTTGCCGGTGTAGATCACGCCGATCTCCGGCTCCGCCACGATGCCGCGAATTCGGTCGATGGCGCGCTGCGCCTGCTCGTCGGAGCTGGCCGCGATCTTCACCGTGCCGTCGTCGTTGATGTCGATCTTGCAGCCCGTGGTCTCGACGATCTCGCGTATCACCTTGCCGCCGGTGCCGATGATGTCGCGCAGCTTCTCCTTCGGCACGGTGATCACGGTGATCTTCGGCGCCGTCGCCGACACGCCGGCGCGGCCCTGGGTCAGCGCCTTGGCCATCTCGCCGAGGATGTGCAGCCGGCCTTCGCGTGCCTGCTCGAGTGCGATCTTCATGATCTCAGGCGTGATCGAGGTGATCTTGATGTCCATCTGCAGCGAGGTCACGCCCTGCTCGGTGCCGGCGACCTTGAAGTCCATGTCGCCGAGATGGTCCTCGTCGCCGAGGATGTCGGAGAGCACCGCGTAGCCGCGATCCTCCTTGATCAGCCCCATGGCGATGCCGGCGACGGCACGCTTCAGCGGCACGCCCGCGTCCATCAGCGACAGCGAGGTGCCGCACACTGTCGCCATCGACGACGAGCCGTTGCTCTCGGTGATCTCGCTGACCACGCGCAGCGTGTAGGGGAAGGCTTCCTTGCCGGGCAGCAGCGGATGCACCGCGCGCCAGGCCAGCTTGCCGTGGCCGATCTCGCGACGGCCCGGCGAGCCCATGCGTCCGGCCTCGCCCACCGAATACGGCGGGAAGTTGTAGTGCAGCATGAAGTTGGAGCGATACTCCCCCTCCAGCGCGTCGATCACCTGCTCGTCCTGGCCGGTGCCCAGTGTGGTGACCACCAGCGCCTGGGTCTCGCCCCGGGTGAACAGCGCCGAACCGTGCGCGCGCGGCAGGATGCCGACCTCGGCCACGATCGGCCGCACCGTGCGCAGGTCGCGCCCGTCGATGCGCAGGCCGGTCTCGAGCACCGCGCCGCGCACGATGTCGGCCTCCAGCGCCTTGAGCAGCGGCTTGGCGCGCTCGACGTCGAGCCCCTCGGCCTTGAGCGCCTCGGTGACCTGCTTCTTTGCCGCGCCCACCTGCTCGTAGCGCGCCTGCTTGACCCGCTCCTGGTAGGCCTGGGCGAGGCCGGCGCGGCCAAGTGCCTCGACACGCGCCTTCAGCGCAGCCTCCGCCTCGCTCGGCTCGGACAGGGTCCAGGGCGCCTTGGCGGCATGCTCGGCCAGCGCGATGATCGCCTCGATCACCGGCTGGAAAGCGGCGTGGCCGAAGGTCACGGCACCCAGCATCACCTCCTCGGTGAGCTCGGAAGCCTCGCTCTCGACCATCAGCACGCCCTCGCCGGTGCCGGCGAGCACCAGGTCGAGCGCGCTCTGCTTCACTTGGTCGATGGTCGGGTTGAGCACGTACTCGCCGTCGACATGGCCGACGCGGCAGCCGGCGATCGGCCCGAAGAACGGGATGCCCGACAGGGTCAGCGCCGCCGAACAGCCGATCATGGCGACGATCGCCGGATCGTTCTCCAGGTCGTGGCTCAGCACGGTGGCGACGACCTGCACTTCGTTGCGGAAATTATCCGGGAACAGCGGCCGGATCGGCCGGTCGATCAGGCGCGAGTTGAGGATCTCGGCCTCCGAGGGGCGTCCTTCGCGCTTGAAGAAGCCGCCCGGGATCTTGCCGGCGGCGAAAGCCTTCTCCTGGTAGTTCACGGTCAGCGGGAAGAAATCCTGTCCCGGCTTGACGCTGTGCACGCCGACGGCGGTGCACAGCACGATGGTGTCGCCGTAGGAGACCATGACGGCGCCGTCGGCCTGGCGCGCGATCTTGCCGGTCTCGAGCACCAGCGTGCGGCCGGCCCACTCGATTTCCTTGCGATAGAAGTCGAACATTGCGTTCTCCCGTTCCTGTGCCCGAACTCGGGCGTGTGTCGACAGGCGGGCCGCGCGGATACAGCGTCTCGGACGGCATGGAGCGGCACTCTGAGGAGTACTCCATGTGGCCTGAAACGCCGGCCGGTCGCTCTGTCCCCCTGCTTGCAGAGGTGGCCCCTGGTCGATGAGATGGGGAGCACCGCTTCCGGTGGACGCTCCCCGCGGTTGGATCGGCGGCCTAGCGGCGCAGGCCCAGCCGACCGATCAGGGTCTCGTAGCGGCCCTGATCGCGGCGCTTGAGGTAGTCCAGCAGCCGACGGCGGCGGCCGACGAGCATCAGCAGGCCGCGACGCGAGTGGAAGTCCTTCGCGTGGGTCTTAAGATGCTCGGTGAGGTTGCCGATCCGCTCGCTGAGCAGGGCGACCTGCACCTCGGGCGAGCCGGTATCGGTGGCGGCAGTGGCGTAATCGCCGATGAGCGCCGTACGGCGCTCGGCTGTGATCGACATCGTGATACTCCGCGGGGATAGGGTTACAGCAGGCGTTCCGGCCGCAGCCACCCGTCCTCGAGTCGGCAGAGCCCGATCACGCGCCCCCCGTCCATGACCCGCGCGATCCCCCCTGCGGGGTTCGCGTCGCCAGGGATCCGACCCATCAGCGTCACCAAGCTGAGCGCCTGGCCATGCGAGAGGATTTCCGCTTCGGGTCCGGTCAGGGCCAGCGCCGGGATGTCGGCCAGCGCGGTCGCGACCGGACGCAGAAGCGCCGGTGAGGCCGGCGCGTTGTCCACCCCCTCGAGGATTTTGTCCAGGGAAATCGCATCCTCGATCCGGAACGGTCCCACCCGCAGCCGACGCAGCGCCGCGACGTGCCCGACCGTGCCGCAGGCGCGGGCGAGGTCGCGCGCCAGGCTGCGCATGTACACCCCCTTGCCCGACTGCACCACGAACACGGCGGTGTCCGGGTCCACCCGCTCGACCAGCTCGAAGCGGTCGATGCGCGCCGGCCGCGACGGCAGCACCGGCGGTCTTCCCTCGCGCGCCATGTCGTAGGCGCGCTCGCCGGCCACCTTGATCGCCGAGAACACCGGCGGCACCTGCATGATCTCGCCTCGGAACGCCGGCAGAGCGGCGGCGATTGCCGCATCCCCGGGTCGCGATCCGGAGCTCTCGACCACTTGGCCGTCGGCATCGTCGGTGTCGCGCGCGGTGCCGAAGCGCAGGGTGAAGTGGTACAGCTTGGTGCCGTCCATGATGTACGGCACGGTCTTGGTCGCCGACCCGAAGGCGACTGGCAGCAGGCCGGTCGCCAGCGGATCGAGCGTGCCGCCATGTCCGGCCTTCTGGGCGTCGAAGCCGCGCCGCACCCGGTTGACCACGTCCGTGCTGGTCAGGCCGCTCGGCTTGTCGACGATGAGCCAGCCATCGAGGGCGCGTCCGCGCTTGCGTCGCATCGGATCCGGGAGACCTCAGGCAATGGAGGGGCTGCGTGTATGCGTCGTCCCGCGGCAAGGCAAGGGCTGCGGCGGTCCGGAAACCGGGCGGGGCGTGCGTCGCTGTCGCTGCATCAATCCGATGGAGCGCGCCGACATGGACACCCTGCTGATCGCATCGTCGCCGGTGGAGATCGAGGCGAAGTCGGAAGCGGCGGGGCTGCCGCCCACGGTGCATGACCTGGCACTCGCCCTGTTCCACGAACTCACCGACCGGCTCGGGCAGGCGGCGCGGCAGCTGCCCGAGGCGGATACCAGCTGGCCGACGCTGCGCTTCTACTTCGCCGACAGCGGCAGCGACGCGATGAAGGCGCTGCTCGACGGACTGCAGCAGCGGGCGGATTTCGTCGAGGTCGCGGCCGGCGCCGGCTCGTCGCCCGCCGAGCCCGGCGGGCTGTTCGTCCGACGCAGCCGCGACGGCTTCACCGGAGTGCTGGTCCGGCACGAAAGCCATGACGGCCTGCCCTCGCCCGGCTGAGCGGCCCCGCCGGCAGGGCGCCTCGCGCCTATCTCTGCAGCTCCGTCATCACCTGGCGCTCGATGCTGCGCAGCTCCGCCAGGGTGTCGGAGATGGCGGCGCTCATCGCGCACAACTTGCCGATCCGCTCGCGCACCGAGCGCAGCAGGGCGCGGTTCTGCTCGTCATGCTTCGGATCGAGGTCGTAGAGGTCGAGGAACTGCTTGATGTCGCGCAGGCTGAAGCCCAGCCGCTTGCCGCGCAGGATCAGCTTCATCCGGGCGCGGTCGCGATAGGTGAAGATGCGCGTGGCACCCGCCCGCGACGGGCTCAGCAGACCCTTGTCCTCGTAGAACCGGATCGCCCGCGCGGTGACTTCGAGCTCCGCCGCAAGTTCCGTCACCGTGTAGCGACGCTGCCGGGCATCTTCGCCCGCGCCCTCGTTAGACAAGGCGCCGCCATCGCGCCGCCCGCTCGCGCGCATCGCCATCGCGGCTAGAACTGCAGCCGGGTGCCGAACGCGAGGATCAGCCCGCTCGCATCCACCTTGCCCTGCAGCTGCACCGGGATCGCGACCGGCGTGCCGCCGTAGGCGGTGGCGTTGCGGTTGATCTGCGCCGAGCCGGCATCGATGTACGAGGCGCCGAAATCGACGCAAAAGCGCTGCGTCACCTTCACCGAGGTGCCGAGCGCCAGCAGCACGCGATCCGCGTCCGGCACACGCAGCTCTCGCCCGACATCCGGGGTCGGGGTGGGGTCATACTGCACACCGGCGCGCAGGATCCAGTTCGTCGTCACCGCGTAGTCGAGGCCGAACGCCTCGCTGGTGACGTCGTCGTAGTTCTCGCTGGTCACGCTGCTGATCGGCTGGGTGACGTCGACCTCGTTGAACACGCTCCAGCCGGTATGGACGACCTCGGCGTCCAAGGTCAGCCGCGGTGTCACGCGATAGCGCAGGCCGAAGGTCGCGGCCCACGGAGTGGTGATAGCAGCGCGCGCGCTCCGCGAGTAGAAGTTCTGGCCGGCAAGGAAGCCGGTCAGGCCGGACACGTCGAGGTCGCCGCTCAGCGAGTGCTTGATGCGCGACCGGTAGGCGGCGCCGAAGATCAGGCGATCGTCCAGCAGATGCAGCTGCAGGCCGAGGTTGTAGCCGACGTTCCAGCCATTGACGTGCAGGTTCTCCAGCCCGTCCGGCTGCCCGGGCGCGAGGTTCGGCAGCGCCGAGCTCAATGCGGCGAGCTCGTGCTCGACGTTCGGCCCGCCGCCCAGCCCGAGCCAGCGGAACGGGCGCCACGCCAGGGTAGGCTGCGCGTCGACGGTCTGCAGCCTCGAGGTGACGGCGTCGTAGCGTGTCCAGCTGTTGAAATCGTACTTGGTCGAGAAGCTGAACGGCGAAGTCAGCGCGATGCCGACCGACCATGCGTCGTTCAGGCGAAGTGCCGCGCTGCCGCTCGGCAACACCCCGTCCGAGACGGGTCCGGAGGCCCTGGCGTCGCCTCCGACCGGGCCGACCTGGCCGAAGCGGTCGATGGTCGAGCCGCCATCCTTCGCCGCCGACCAGATCACGATGCCGGTCAAGTTCGCGTCGATCTCGGAATGTTGCAGTCCTGCAATGGACGCCGGATCCCACCACAGCGAGTCCGGACCCTGGTCCGCCGCCTCGCCCGAATAGGCGCGCCCGGTGCCGCGGGCGGACTGATCCTGCAGATAGAAACTGGCGGCCCTGCCGGCGCAGGGAAGTAGCAGCACCAGCATCGCCGGACACAGCATCAAAATCGACGGCAAAGCTCGGCGCGTATCTTGCATCTACGTCGCCCGTTAAACTGGTTTCCCTATCGATTAGCTCCGAAGAAGCAATAACGTCAAGCGTTGGCGCGCCCGGGCTCGGCTCGCCCGGGATGCGGCGTTCGCCGACGCGGAGCGCGCGTCTTGCCGCGGAGCAGCAAATCGGGCAAGCACCGTGTCACGTCGCTTGATCACGATCATCGAACGGCCCGACCGGCACAGGGAGCTGCGCACGCGATGCCGACATTGCAGGATCTGACCGAGCGGGTTCGCCAGGTGGCGTCGACACGCGGCAACGGCAGCCGTGCGGTCACGCTGGATCTGGGCGACACCGGCGTCATTCGCATCGAGGACGAAACGGTCGAGAACACGGACGCGCCGTCGGAGTGCCGGGTGTCGCTCTCGGACCAGGATCTCGAGGCGCTGATTGAAGGGCGGCTCGACCCTACCATGGCGTACATGACCGGGCAGCTTCGTGTGCAGGGCGACATGAACCTCGCCTTGCAGCTGGCACAGGCGCTGCGCGGTTCATGAGCGCGCGCGAAGCCGACGGCGCGCCGCCCGGCTTCAAGCGTTTTCCGGCTTCCGGCGGCTTCGACGAGATCTGCGGCCCGCTCTGGATCAAGGCCGAAGGCGCCAGGCTGGTAGGCGGTTTCCGCGTCGAGGCCCGGCACTGCAACCCGCTCGGCATCTGCCACGGCGGCAGGCTGGCCAGCTTCTGCGACACGCACATGGCGATCGCGGCGCAGTTCGAGCATGACTTCGCCACCCTCATCCTTCCCACGATCAGCCTGTCGGTGGACTATCTCGCTCCTGCTGCCAACGGGTCCTGGATCGAGGCGCGTGCCGAGATCGCCAAGGTCACGCGCGGCATGGTGTTCGTGAGCGAACTGGTGATGTCGGACGGCGAGCCCGTCGTGCGCGCCCACGGCATCTTCAAGAAGCCGTCCCCGGACGCGCTCGGCAGCGCGCCGACCCGAGGCACCGGCGCCGCGCTGCGCGAACTGCTGGGCCGCGGGGCGTCTTTGAGCTGACGGTAGCTCCAGACAAAGTTGCACTTTTATTGGGCATTTGTTGCACATGAGCCATGCAATTGCACTCATGGACCCGGGAGCTGCGACGCTCTAGAGATCCGCTCCCCTCGGGCGGACTGATCCGCACCGGAGCGTCACGGACCAGAACATGCAAACCAGGACTCCCGTGTTGCGGACACGCGACATGACCTCAATCGCGACCAACTGCGCCGCGTTCGCCTTCGCCGCCTGCCTCGCCGGAGGTGCGTGGCTGCTGATGCGCTGAGCCGCCTCGGCTTTGATTGGGTCCGCCGGGACCAGGCGCTGTCGGGTCCGCCGGATGGAGCCAGGCCCGCGCCGTTCGGCGCCGGTCGGGTCGGCTCCGGCCGTCGTGGCGCACGCTGTTGACGGTGCATGGCACCGGTCAGAGTCGACGCGTCCCCGCCGCTACGGGCGGCACCGGCTCGCGCGCTGGATCCGGCTGCTCTTCTAGCCGGGCTGGCCACGCGGCCTCCTCCAGGGTCAGCGGGGGGCGGTCGTGCGAGGCCGCCATGTCCGCGTTGGCGCTGGCGGTGATCCCTCAGCTATGCAGCGCGGTGTCGTCCGGCGGGGTCCAGCTGAGCCACATGCCGCCGAATCCCAGCATCGGATCGTCCTGCCGCCCGATGGCGAACGGCTGCTTGCCGTGGGCTTCGGCCTTCCACTCCTAGAACAGGTCGGCCGGGACGCTGCAGCGGAGCCGGGCCCGGGTGCTACGGAACATGCCGGAAGTCGCGACGGTCTCGCGGCGGGGATTGATCGGCTTCCGCGCCGCCTTCAGCTCCTTGATGAAGTGCGGCACAAGGCCGCAGCTCAGCAGATCGAGGGAGTGCTCGCCTTAGGGGTGACGGCGGATCACCGGCCTGCGGCTGCCGGGAGCCAGGTTCCAGCTCGGCTCGAAACTGGGCAGCTGGCCGGTCGTCGCGAACAGCCGGGCCCGAGCCTGGCGGAGGCGCCCTTGACCAGCCGATGCCCGGCTCTTCAAGTGCGGGCTTCGATTCTGGGCGAGGGGCTGATCGAGTGGCAGGTCTGAGACGATGGTTCTGCTGCGCGGCGATTGCGGCCGCGACCACCGCCGCCGATCGGCCGGCGCATCTCTTCCATGCGGTGGCGATGGCACCCGATGGCCGGCACGTCGCCAGCATCGACAGCGAAGACGTGCCGCAGGGCGATGCCGAGCCGCCGCGGCAGTTGTTTATCCGCACCCCCGGGGGGGACGCACGGCCGGTGCGGCTGCCGTGCGGCGTCGGGGCCGGCTGCGTCCCCTCGTCGCCGAGCTGGAACCGCGACGGCACCCGGCTCGCCTTCGTGGTGAGCTCGGCAAAAGATGCCTCGATCTACTCGATCGGGGCGGATGGCGGCGCGCCGCGGCTGCTGACCCGCTTCGCCGGGGCGCTCGGCACCCTGCGCTACGGTCCGGGCGATGCCCTGGCGGTGCTGGCGACGGCGCACCCGCACAAGAAGGTCGGTGCTGTGGAAGCGGCTGCGCCGATGGCAGGCGAGATCGGCCGCGAGACGGACGAGCAGCGCATCGCGATGCTGCGGCACGGCACCCTGCGCCTGGTCTCGCCGCCGGACCTGTTCGTCTACGAGTTCGATTGGCGTCCGGACGGCGCCGGCTTCGTGGCGACGGCGGCCAAGGGTGACGGCGACAGCCAGTGGTGGGTGGCGAAGCTGCTGGCGATCGCGGCCGAGGACGGCGCGGTCACGGTGCTGCATGCGCCGGACGACACCCACCAGCAGCTCGCCGACCCCGTGGTGTCGCCGGACGGTAGAGCCGTCGCCTTTATCGGTGGATGGATGAGCGACTTCGGCTCGAACGGCGGCGACGCCTTCCTGCTGCCGCTCGACCATCCGGGCGGCAAGGCGGTCGACCTTACGGGCGGCCGCCGCGAGACCGTCACCACGCTGAACTGGCGTTGCGCACCAAACCTGGTCGCGACCACCCTCGCCGGTCCCCGCACGGCGCTGGTTACCGTGACCGGGCCGCCGCGCACCCTGTGGTCGGGAGTGGAGAGCATCGGCGCCGGCGGCTGGAACCTGGGCCTCGCCTGTGCCGGCGGTGAGAGCGCCGCCTACCACCAGAGCTTCGCGTCACCGCCGGAGCTGGAGGTGGGGCCGGTCGGGCGATGGCGCGACATCACCCACGTCAATGCCGGGCTCGCAGCGCCGGTGCAGAGCGTCAGCGTCAGCTGGAAGAGCGACGCCTACGACGTGCAGGGCTGGCTGCTGACCTCTTCGCGGCCGCGCCCCGGCAGGCGACCGCTGCTGGTGCAGGTGCATGGCGGCCCGCAGGCGGCGGAAGTTCCCGAGTTCATCTCCGCCCGTGGCGTCGACCGGGCGCTGCTCGCCGCCGGCTACGATCTGCTGCTGCCGAACTACCGCGGCAGCTTCGGACAGGGCGAAGCCTTCACCGCCGCCGACATCGACGATATCGGCGGCGGGGATTTCCGCGACATCATGGCGGGCGTCGACGCGGCGGAACGCGCGGCGCCGATCGACGATACGCGGCTCGGGATCTTCGGCGGCAGCTATGGCGGCTACATGTCGATGTGGGCGGTCACCCAGACGCGCCGTTTCAAGGCCGCCGCCTCGCACGCGGGCATCTCGGATTGGTTGTCCGAACAGGGCGAGGCGCCGCAGATGACCCAGGACGCCCCGGACCCGGTGTTCGGCACCCTGGTGTATGACGATCCCCGGCCGCAGCTGCATGCCTCCCCGATCACCCACATGCGCGGGGTGCGCACGCCGATGCTGATCACGGTGGGCGAGCGCGACGTGGAGTGTCCGCTGCCGCAGAGCCAGGAATTCTACCAGGCGATGCAGGCTCTCGGCGTGCCGACGCAGTTCGTGGTCTACGCGGGCGAAGGGCACGGCTTCCGCAAGGACGCCGACCGGATCGACGAGCGCAGGCGGACCGTCGATTGGTTCGGGCGCTGGCTGCTACCGGAGCGGGTGCCGCCCGCCGCTTCCGCCGCGAAATGATGCATCGGCGCGGCGCATGGAGCCGGTCGCATTTTGCGGACGCTCGCGCGCGCGACGTGGAGGACCGGGAGCGGGGCTGGTGTCTAAAATGGAAGACGCGCCAGACAGCATGGGACCGCAAGGCGTCCAGCGACCTGCCTCTCGGCTTTTAGGACGCAACCTGCGCGAATAGTTGTCGACACGAAACAACCTAGGGTGG
>CAXTNV010000054.1:0-21431 GCA_964245755.1 uncultured Acetobacteraceae bacterium
CCGCGATGGACCGTCTCGGACCCCGGCGTGTCTGGATGTTTTGCCTGGCCGAAACCACCATCTTCACCGGCTTGACGGCGCTGGGGACCGGGTTCCGGTCTCTCGTTGCCGTCAGGGCGATCGGATCGGACCTGGCCTGCTCCGAACCAACCGTGTCTATAATGATCGTGACCGAGCAACTGCCGGCGCGAGGTCGTGGCTCTCCCTATTCGATCGTTCAGGGTGGAGGGCCGCTTGCGGTGTTTGGCGTCGGGAGTGTATCTTGCGGCCGCAAGCCTGGGCTGGCGTTCCGTCATCCTGTTCGGAGCCCTGCCGATCGTGGCACGGATCCTCGGGCGCATGTTTATGCGCGGGTTCATAGGATCACTCCGAAACAGATACGAGCCAGCTGCTTCTGGTCTCCGGGAGCGTAGGGTCCATCGCGGAAACCCAGCTGTCACATGGTTCGTGGGTCACGTTCCTGCTGCGTCCGATAGCTCCAGATCTAGCACCGGAAAAGATCACGGCTTTAACATTGACTGGTCGTGTGCGGCATCGACGTCGTCCTGCGTGGTCAGGCACAGGATCTCCGCGTGCTCTCGCTGACCCAGGCGTCAGGATTGTGAATCACCGAATTCTGACGACCCTGTCGCAGGTGTGAGCGACAACCGTCACGCCTGCCCGAGGCTTGGGTAGGATTGAAGTCGCGCCTACTGGATGGTGAACCCCCCGTCCACGACGAGATTCTCGCCGTTGATCATGCCGGCTGCACCGCTCGCGAGATACAGCGCCGCGAGTGCGATTTCCTCGGGTTGAGCGAAGCGCCGCGTCGGGATGCGCAGCTTCATCGCCTCGCCGGGCTCGCCGGCCCAGACCCGCCGCCCGAGCTCGGTTTCGACGATGGTCGGGCTGATCGCATTGACGGTGATGCCGCGCGGCCCCCACTCCAGGGCAAGGAGCTTCGACATGTTGATGATGGCCGCCTTGGCCGCGGAATAGGCGACGTGATGAGGCAGGGCAACGATGCCGGCCTGCGAGGCAATGTTGACAATCCGCCCCGAACCCTGCCGGAGCATGACACCGCCAACTTGGCGAGACATCAGGAAAGGCGCCCTCAGATTGAGCGCGATATGCGCGTCCCAGTCCTCCATCGTGACATCCTCGGCTGGGGCCAGCCGTGCGAAGCCGGCGTTGTTGACCAGGACGTCAACCCGTCCGCAGAGCGCCACCGCCTGATCCACGGCGGCGATCAGGGCAGCATCGTCGGTAACGTCCACGGCGATACCCAGATGCTGCTCGCGGCCGCCGAGAGCGTCCGCCACCGCCGCCACGCGCGGGTCACGGTCGAGCAGCACAAGCCGAGCGCCGCGACCGGTGAAGGCTTGCGCGATCGCAAAGCCGATGCCCGACGCGCCGCCGGTCACCAAGGCCACCTTGCCGGTGAAATCGAACACCGTGTCGAAGGCGAAGTCTGTCATGGATGCGTCCTCTCCTGTCGTGAAGTCGGGCTGTCGGGACGACCCTCCCTAATCACTGTCAGCCTCGCGTGTCGAATGCCCCAATCCTCATCGATCAAGGCGCCGATCTTCTCGCACAGCTGTGAGCGTGACCTTGAAAAGCCTTGCCGACAAGCCCGCGCGCCCACGTCATGCTTCGCCGGGCGTCTCGAAGGTGCTCAGAGCTCCGCGGCACTTCGGCGCGCGGAACACGACTTCCGCCAGTTGTCGTCTCACCTGCCGCGGTCGGCGGAGGATCGAGGCAGACGGCATCAAGGGCCGGTTGGCGATACTCACCTGGGCCATGGGGTGCGACAGCAGAGCGTCAAGAGACGCAGGGCCTTCAGGAATGGGGTCAGTTACAAGATCGAGGCATGCCGCCGGCAGGATGAGCTCGAGGATCAGTCGCAGACGAGTGCGGCGCGGCGTGTCTCCGCAGTCGCATCCGCGGGAACAACGGTGCGGCGGATCGCAGGCGGCGTCCGGAAGGAGGCGAGGTTGCGTCGCAGGATCGCCGCGGCATCGGGCGTCGTTGCGTAGAGGCCCACGGTGCGGTCGTAGAACACCGTGTTGCGCGGAAACTCCCAGGTCTCGACGAGGCTCCAGGAAGCTGGAGTGATCCGCATGATCTCGCTCCAGCACGGCTGCAGGATCGCGACCTGGACCTGGCGGCGCGCGGTCCATCGCTCGATGGCGTCGGCGCCGTAGTGGTGCGCCTTACGCATCGCATTCGGTTCGTTCGAGCCGAGCCCGAACAGGTCAAGCACGGTCGCGTGGGAGAACCATGCCATGATGCCGAGATCGTTCACCGCAACGGTCTGATGCGGGTAGAACTCGGCGACGAAGTCGGCGGCTGCGAAGTGCTCGTACAGGCGGTCCGTGGGAGCGGTCTGCGTGTCGCGCGTGTCCATGTAGGCACGTGGCAGGAGCACCAAGGCGAGGATGGCGATCATCGGCCGCCCAGGCAGAAGTGCCAGACAGGCGACGACGTTGAGCATGAGCAGCCACGCCTCGTAGCGATACAGCCAGCCGACCGAGCCGAAGCAGTACTGCACGACACTGGACACGACGGCGAGGATGCCGAGCAGGGCCGCGGGAGAGAGCCGGCGGCCGCTCGAGAGGCTGGCGGCGATCGCGCCGAGCGTCTGCAGTGCCGTGATGCTGGTGATGGCCATGAGTGTCACGGCGGAGGGGTAGGATTTGCGGTAGAAGTTCAGATACAGCGTGTTGATGATCCCCTGCGCGAAGAGGCGCAGCGACCCGTGCGGCAGCGGCGCCTTGAGCAGCAGCGAGTTGGGCTCGAACCAGCCGCCATGCGCCATCCAGAGCGCGCCACAGGCACATAGTGGCAGGGCGGTCGCGAGCGGGAACAGGGCTGCCAGGAGCCAGCGTCGGCGCAGCAGCGAGAAGCCGCACAGCATCAGGGTGACCACGACGCTCTCGTAGCGGCAGGTAACCGCCGCCATCGTGAGCAGCGCCAGCGTGGCGTAGCGGGGCCGTGGCTGAGAGAGTGCCGCGACACCCAGCGTAGCGAGGGGCAGCACGAGCAGGATGTGCAGCAGGTGTTCCATGCCGAGCAGCGTGAGGGCGATCAGCGGTCCGGCGAGGAACAGCAGCGCCGTGGCACCGACGGAGCGGCGCAGGTAGTAGAGCAGCGTCACCCCTATCCCCATGTTGAGAATGAGCGGCGCAAAGGTGAAGTTGAGTAACGACGTCGGCCATAGCAGCGACAGCCCCGCCAGCATCACGGTGTACAGCGGCGAAGAGGAGGCGGCGCTCCAGTCGCTCGGCTGTACGCCCCAGACCCCACTGGTGGCGAGGGTGCGGCCGAGCGCCATGTGGATGTAGGTGTCGTCGAGCGGATAGACGACGACGCCCGCATGCAGCTGCACCAGCGCGGCGCAGGCCAGGAGGTAGAGCAGCGAGACGAGGGCCGTGACCTCCCCGGTTGGCGATCGCGCCTTGGCTGCCGGCTCGGCGACAGAGAGGGTGGGCATGATGTGGTGGCACTCTCGGCAGGGAACATGGTCGGGCGTCTGAGGCCATATAGCCGGTGTCCCTGGCGATCCGGTAGGCGCGCGGTCGGGCGAGGCGATGGGGCGAAGCCGGCGCCGCCGCCGGACCCGCCATGCACGGCCGCAAGATGGCCGGGCCGATACCGGCGAGCGAGCTCGCCTGCATCCGGCACGGGCTAGCGCATCAGCGCGGCACCGGTCAGCAACAGGGCAGCCGCAGCGAAGCGCCTGCCGGTGATCGGCTGTGGCGTCAGCCCGAACAGACCGAGATGGTCCAGGGCGAGCGAACAAACCACCTGCCCGAACATGACCAGGGCGATCATGCTCGCGGTGCCAAGGCGCGGCGCGATGGTGGTGGTCGCCGACAGCACCACGGCACCGCACAAGCCTCCCGTCCAGGCCCACCATGGCAGACTGGCGATGCCTGCGGTCCGCGGCAGCGCACGCACCATGGCCAGCCCGAGGAGCGCCAGGGCCGTGGTCAGCACCAGGCCCGAGATCGCCGCCGCCCAGACCGGCGACCCGACCACCCGCGCGAGCCGGGCGTTGATCGCCGCCTGCAGCGGCAGCATCGTGCCCGCCAGCACGGCGAGCGTCACGTAGAAGACGGCCATCCCATACCCCTGGGTCACCAGGCTTCACAGCTGACCGCGATGCCTTCGAAGTCAAGTCGGAGAAGCGGCGGAAGCGACTACCCGAACGCCGGGTCCTGGCGTCGTGATCGGCTCCGGATGATCGGCTGGTCCTGCAGTCGCGAGTGCCGCCTTCGGTAGCTCGCGGAGTTAACGAACTTTCAAGGTGTTGATGAGAGGATGGTCATCATTGAGATCCCGATGGTGCGGCATGACGTTCGACCGCTCATTCCCGCAAGGCGGTGCAACCGCCTCGGGGACCGACTTTGACATGGGATGCTTAGAGCCGAAGGGACAAGGTGTGTCGTCGTTTGAAACCGTCTAGTCTCGAAAGTTAGACGGGTGAGCCGTAGGTGCGCGGGCATTCATTCCAAGGTCGGAAACACGGTCGGAATGCGGTTTCAGGAGGAACCAGATGGCCAGGATCGAGGACTGCACGCTGGGCAGGCGGGTGAAGCTCACCGACGGGTGGGGCGGACCCGCAAGCGTCATCGGCAGGCGCATGAACAACCGTGTCGAGGGGTCCCTGGAGCAGCCCACGCGGCAAGGGCGCCCTGACAGGACGTTTCCGGACATCGTGCTGATGCAGTTCGAGGCGCCGGTGTGGGACGGGCCGCATCACAGGATCCTCGCGTTCAGCTGCCCGTCGGAGGAGCTGACGCTGCTCTAGCTGCTGCAGCCGGGCCCCGGCTTCGTGGCCGCAGCCGGCGCCGCCGCGACAGGATGGTCGCACCGGCCGGTCAGACGCTCCGTCCGCGCGTCAGGCCCGACTGGATGATGACCGCGAGCAGCAGGAAGATGCCGCTCGCGAGACCCTGATAAGCGGCACTCAGCGTGCCGATCTGGTTTATGACGTTGTTGATGATGCCCAGCAGCAGCACGCCGGCGAGGGCGCCCATCATGGTGCCGACCCCGCCGGTGAGCAGGACGCCGCCGATCACCGCCGCCGCGATCGATTGCAGCTCGTATCCGTTGCCGGCGGCGGACAGTCCGCTGCTCAGGTGTGCGGCGAGCAGCGCGCCGGCGAGCCCGGACAAGGCACCGCTGCAGCAGTAGGTCATGATCTTCACGCGCTCCACCCGGATGCCGAGCATCCGCGCCGCCTCTTCGTTGCCACCGATGGCGAACACCGCGGCGCCGAAGGCGGTGCGGTTCAGCGCCAGGGCCGCGATCGCGAAGGCGGCCAGCAGGATCAGGATGAGCGCGTTGACGCCAAGGATCTGTCCGTTGGCGATGCGGCCGAAGAAGCCCGGATGGCTGATGACCATGCTCTCGCCGGCGAGTGCAACCGCAACACCCTTGAGCGCCAGCAGCGCCGACAGGGTGACGATGAAGGGCGCCATGCGGACCCGGGCGATGAGAAGACCGTCCAGCAGACCGACCAGCAGACCGACGAGGGTCGGCAGCAGCAAGGCCGCACCCCAGCCGTATGGCGCGCCATACGCCGCGAGCACGGTGCCGACGCTGACCATCGAGCCGACTGCGAGGTCGAACCCGCCCATGATGATGACGAAGGTCTGCCCGATGGTGACCAGGCCCAGGAAGGTGGCGGCCGTCACGATGTCCTGCAGGTTGCCGGCGTGCAGGAAGTCGGGAAAGGCGAGCCCGGCGATCAGGACCGTGACCGCCAGCACCACGATGGCGCCGCGCGCCTGGATCAGCGCGATCAGGTGGGATCCGCGGGAGCGGCGAACCGGGGATGCGCTGCGCAGGATTGCGTCCGACATCGGTCAGCCTCCCGCACGCTGCAGATAGAGGGCGCCGATGATGAACCCTGCCTTGAGGATCTGGGCGTAGGTCGAATTCACGTTGTTCATGATGAAGCTCGCATCCAGCACCTCCAGCAGCAGCACGCCCACCACCGTTCCGACGGTTGAGACGCGACCGCCGGAAAGGGGCGTGCCGCCGATCACCGAGGCGGCGATGGCGTCGAGCTCGAACTGCACGCCGATATAGTTCGGGTCGGCGGCACCGAGCCGGGCCGTCGCGAACAGGCCGGCGAGACCGGCAAGAAAGCCGCTTAGGCCGTAGACGAACACCAGCGTCGCACGCACCGGCTGCCCGGCGAGGAACGCCGCGGTGCGGCTGGCTCCGGCGAAGATGGCGTAGTGGCCGAGCGTCGTGCGCCGCACGATGAAGGAGAACAGCGCGGCAACGGCGAGTGCCACCAGCGCGGTCACCGGCAGCACCGAGACCGTGGCGCCGCCGAGCCAGGAGATCGGGCCGTCGAAGGGCAGGTCGGCGCGAGCACCCCCGAGCAGCGCCTGCGCCAGGCCACGCGCCGCGACCAGCAGCGAGAGGCTGGAGATCAGCGGGTCGATGCGCAGCACGGCGATGAGCAGGCCGTTGAGCAGCCCGCAGGACAGGCCGGCGCCGACACCGAGTGCGATCGAGGCGCTCTGGCCCCAGGAGAGCGTGATGCCGATCACCGCCGAGCTCAGCGCCATCACCGAGCCCACCGAGAGATCGATGCCGCGGGTGCCGATTGCGAGGCTCTGGCCGAGGGCGATCAGGATCACCGGGGCGGACTCGAACAGCAGGCTGCGGATCACGCCCGGATTGCGGAAGCCGGGGGTGATCGCGACGTCGAACAGCACCAGGGCGGCGAAGGCGATGTAGACGCTCCACAGCCGGGCCCAACCTGCGGGCAGGCGCGCGCCCGTCCTGAGCGGGGGGGAGGCGGACCCTGTCGTGCTCACGCGCGTCGCGGCCCGTCGCCGGAGCTCTCGCCGGCTTCGGTGCCGGCGAGGAGCGCGAGCACGTCCTCCGGCTCGCGCCCTGCGGTCTCGATCTCGCCCGAGACCGCACCTTCGTTCAGCACCACCAGGCGGTCGGCAAGCTCCATGATCTCCTCGACTTCCGATGAGGTGACCAGCACCCCCAGCCCGTCCTCGGCCAGGGTGCGGACCGCGCGATGCACCTCCGCCTTGGCGCCGACATCGATGCCCCGCGTGGGATCGTCCAGCATCACGACCCTGGGCTCAGTGCAGAGCGCCCGGGCGATCAGCACCTTCTGCTGGTTGCCGCCGGAGAGCTCCGAGATCAGGGCGGAGGGGCCGGTGGTGCGTATGCCGAGCGAGCGCACGTAGCGTTCGACCAGCTCGGTCTGCTTGCGGCGGGAGACGATGCCGAAGCGGGAGATCCGCGGCAGCATGGCGGCGGTGAGGTTCTCGCGCACCGACAGGCGCGGGAAGATGCCCTCGGAGCGTCGATCCTCCGAAAGGAAGGCAAGGCCCTGGCGGATGCTGCGCGCCGGCGTGGGCGAGCCGAGACGCTGCCGGCCGAGCTGCACCTCGCCTCGATCCGGCGTCTCGGCGCCGTAGATCGCCTTGAGCGTCTCGGTGCGGCCGGAGCCGAGCAGCCCGGCCAGGCCGAGGATCTCGCCGCGACGCACCGACAGCGACACGTCGACCACGCGCCGCCGCCACGACAGCCCGCGCACGCTGAGCGCCTTCGCGGTGCCGTCAGCCTCCTGCGTCACCGCCTGCGCGCGCGCCGCGCGCTCGCTCGCGGTGGGGCCGGCCTGCGTGGCCTCGCGGCCGAGCATCGCCGCGATCAGGCGGCCGCGCGGCAGGTCGGCCACCGCGGCAGCCTCCACCACCCGGCCGTCGCGCAGCACGGTCAGCCGGTCGCAGAGCCGATAGCACTCGGACAGGCGGTGGCTGACATAGACGATGCCCTTGCCTTCACGGCGCAGCTGTTCCACCACGCCGTAGAGCACGTCGACCTCTGCGCCGCTCAGCGCGGAGGTCGGTTCGTCCATGATGACGACGCGTGCGCCGAGCGAGACGACGCGGGCGATCGAGACCATCTGCTGCATCCCGAGCCCGAGGCTGCGAAGCGGCTGCCGGGGATCGATCTCGAGGCCGTAGCGTTTGAGCACGGCTTCCGACTGCCGGATCATGAGCGCCTGGTCGGTGAGGCAGCCGAGCCGGCGCGGTTCGCGGCCGAGATAGATGTTGGCGGCGACGCTGCGGTCGGGGATCAGGTTGATCTCCTGGTAGACGGCAGCGACCCCGGCATGCTGCGCGTCGCGCGGGCTGTCGAAGGAGACCGGCGTCTGTTCCAGCCACATCTCGCCGCTGCTCGGCTTGTGGAAGCCGGTGAGGATCTTGATCAGCGTCGACTTCCCGGCGCCGTTCTCACCCATCAGTCCGTGCACCTCGCCCGCCTTGAGGTCGAACGAGACGTCGCGCAGAGCAGGCACGTTGCCGAACACCTTGCTCAGATTGCGCGTGGTCAGGATCACGGTCGGCGATGCCTTGCGTCCGGGCGATCACGCGGGCGAGGCGGGAGCACCGTTTCGCAGCCACAGCATCGCCCTACCGTTCGGATCCGGAAACTCCGCTCCGCGCCGGGAGGCCGTGCATCGGATCTGTGGGGCAAGATCCCTCGCTTTTGCCGGGGCGCCGCGGAACGCCGTCTCCGGCGCGCAGCCTGCAGGCGCGTGACCGGCTCGATCACGCCACGCCTGTGAGGCGGTGTAGCGGCGTCGTATGCAAGGCTATCCTAGTAGGGCGTGCCCTGCTTGAGTGCCACCGCAGCACCCGCCTTGTTGTAGAGGCCGTCCTTCATGATGAGCTTCTGCGGCACCGGCTTGCCGGCGAACCACCCGTCCAGCGCCTGGAACGAAAGCGGCCCGAAGCGCGGGTTGGTCTCCACGTCCGCCTGTGCCCGGCCGGCCGCGATCGCCTGAACCAGCGTCTTGGTGCCGTCGATCGAGACGATCGCGATGTCTCGGCCCGGCCGCTTGCCGCCCTGCTGGATGGCGCGCATGGCGCCGAGCGTCATGACGTCGGCGTGCGAGTACAGGGCGTTCGCAGTCGAATGTGCGAGCAGCATCTGCTCCATCACGCGCTGCGCATCCGTTGCCGACCAGTTGCCGGTCTGGGCTGCCAGCAGATGCATGTCGGGATGCTTCTTCAGCCCGTCGGCGAAGCCCTGGGTGCGTTCCGTCTCGACCGCGTTGCCGTAGGCGCCCTGTATCTCGACGATCTCCGCCTTGCCCCCGGTGGCCGCCGCCAACGCGTCGGCGGAGCGCTGCCCCTGGACGTAGAAGTCCGAGCCGATATTGGTGATGAAGTTGCGGCACGGCGTGCCCGCTGTCACGCGATCGATCGTCACCACCGGAATGTTCTTCGCGGCGGCCTGTTCGAGCGCCGGCTGCAGCCCGGTCGCATTCAGGGGCGCCACGATGATCGCCTTCGCGCCCTGGCTGATCATGCTCTCGATATCGGCGACCTGCTTGGCCTGATCGTCGTTCGCGTTGGTGTAGAGCAGCCGCCCCACGCCGAGCTTCTTCGCGCTCGCCCTGACGGAATTGGTCTCCGCGGCGCGGAACGGGTTCTGCTCGTTCTCGGATTGCGAGAAGCCGACGATCATGCCGGAGATCGAGGCGTGGTTCGGTGCCGGATTGGTGCACGCGGCGGAGGAGGTAGTGCCCACCACCTGGGCACCCGCCTGATCGGTCGCCTGGGCCAGCGCAGGCGCCGCGAGCAGGCTCGACAGCACACCGGCAGCCAGCGAGGTCCCGAAGCGGAACCCGAACGACGCCTGAGTCATGATCGTTTCAACCCCCATGGTCGCGAGCCTGATCGGGCGCGTCTGCGCGGCCCTGATGACCCGGATTGCGCGCGAGCTTATGAACCTGGGTTATGTCTGACAATACGCCGTTCGGAGATAATTGACGGCACCCCCGCCGGGCCGGCTGCGAGCTTGAGCAGGGGATGCGGCGAGGGAATAGGAGTGCCGCGCCGAGCGCAAGGCAGGGGCGTCCCACCGTCGCGGAGCCACCTTGATCGAGAACCGCCGGGTCAGGTCGGGTGCGCGCACGCACTGTCGGCGGCAAAATCGCTGCGCTATCGTGCGCGGCCTTCGCCGGGCGATGCAGGCCAAGGCGTCAAGCGTCCCGGCAGCGAAAGGGAGGAACACCATGTCGATCACCGCACCGGCCGGGACGACACCGATCGAGGACACCGTCTCCGGCCTCGATATCGTCGGCGACGCGGCGACGCTGCGGCACGACGGCGTGGTCGGGCTCAAGACCGCCTTCTCGCGCGACTGGGTCGCGCAGCTCAACGACGACATGATGACCGCGTTCTGGGAGGCCATCCAACGGCCGGGCGGGGCCATCGGGCGCGGCCGCAGGCGCTGGTACGTCGAGCTCCACCCCGAGGCGCTGAGCGGCTTCGTGGCGCTCGCCACGCACCCGTGGGTGACTGCGATGGCGACCGAGATCCTGGGCCCGGACTACCAGATCGTCGAGGTGGGTTTCGACACGCCGTTCCAGGGTGCCAAGCACCAGCCCTGGCACCGCGATTTCGCCTCGCCGCCGGAAAGCTTCAGGGACCGGCGCATCACCTCGCTGGCCTTCAACGTCACCGGGGTCGACGTGACCCCCGACATGGGGCCGTTCGAGGTGGCGCCCGGCACGCACTGGGACGATGGGCGCGACTGGAACCACGAGATGTTCCCGCCGGAAGCCAGCTGGGGCCGCTTCAACGACCGGGCGACGCGGAAATACCCGCAGATGGGGGACATCTCCTGCCGGTCGGCCCTCACCGTGCATCGCGGGACCGCTCATCCGTCGCCGATCGCCCGTCCTGTCCTGGTGCTGGGCTTCGATGCGCCGGGCGCCGGCCACGCCGCCCTGCACGACATGATGGTGACGCGAGCCTATCACGACGCGCTGCCACCGGTCCTGCGCGACCACCTCAACTGCCGGGTGGTCGAGGCGCTGGTGCCGATCACGCAGAAGCACGACATCGAGGGGCTGGTCATGGGCTGAGCCGTCCCCCGAATGTCCGGCGTCGAGGAGAACATCATGGAGGCCGGTCGCAAGGTCCTGATCGCGGGCGTCCACGGCGTCATCGGCCGAGCCGCCGCGAGTCACTTCGCTGACGTGCCGGACACGAAGGTCTACGGCCTGTCGCGCCGCACCGATGCCGGCCTGCCCGGTGTCGAGCAGATCGCCGTCGACCTGCTGCGGCCGGACGACGTGCGCGGCAAGCTCGGCGGGATCACGGACGTCACGCACGTCGTGTTCGGCGCCTACCTGGAGAGGCCTACGGCGGAGGAGAGGAGCGAGATCAACGTGGCAATGCTCCGCAATCTGCTCGACGTGGTGGAGCAGACCGCGCCGGAGTTGCGCCACGTCACCTTCTACCAGGGCGGAAAGGCATACGGCGCCGATCTCGGTCCGTTCAAGACGCCGGCGCGCGAGGACGACCCGCGGCTGATGCCACCCAACTTCTACTACGATCAGGAAGACCTGATCCGGGCGCGTAGCGCGCGTGCCTCATGGAGCTTCACCGCCTTGCGTCCGGAAGCGGTCTGCGGCTTCGCCCTGGGCAACCCGATGAACCTCACGATGGTCATCGCCGTCTATGCCGCCATGTCCAAGGAGCTCGGCCTGCCCCTGCGGTTTCCCGGCACCGAAGCGGCGTATCGGGCGCTCTATCAGGTGACTTCGGCCGACATCCTGGCGCAGGCGGCGGACTGGGCCGGCGTGAGCGAGGCGGCACGCGGCGAGATCTTCAACATCACCAACGGCGACTATTTCCGCTGGCAGCATCTGTGGCCGCGCATCGCGCGCGCCTTCGACATGGAGGTGGCGGAGCCGGTGCCGACGCCGCTCGCGACCTACATGGCCGACAAGGGCGAGCTCTGGGCGCGGATGACCAAGAAGTATGACTTGCGTCCCATCCGCTACCAGTCCCTGGTGTCCTGGCCATTCGGGGATTTCATCTTCAACAGCGGCTTCGACAACATCAGCAGCACGATCAAGGCGCGGCGCGCGGGCTTCCAGTCCTGTATCGACACCGAGGACATGTTCACGATGTTCTTCGACCGCCTGCGCGCCGATCGCATCATACCGCAATCCTGACCGCACTCTGGCGGACGACGAAAAGCAGGGAGTGACGACATGAACTGGACCGCGCTCGCTGGTGGCGATGCACCGTTCGGCCGGTATTCTCCGCTTCCGCTCGGCGACCTCCCAGGCACTCGTTACCCGAACCCCTGCATCGAGGTGCTCGACAAGCGTTTCACCGCCAAGCAGGGCAACGCTGCGATCCAGCGTCTGGCGACCGGTTTTGGCTGGGCCGAAGGCCCGGTCTACTTCGCCGACGGCGGCTACCTGTTGTGGAGCGACATTCCGAACAACCGCATCATGCGCTGGCTCGAAGAGGACGGCCATGTCAGTGTCTTCCGTGCCAACAGCCACCACGGCAACGGCAACACCCGGGACCGCCAGGGGCACCTGCTGACGTGCGAGCACGACACGCGTCGGGTCACGCGCACCGAGCGGGACGGCAGCATCAGCGTCGTGATGGACCGCTACGACGGCAAGCGCCTGAACGCGCCGAACGACATCATCGTCGCCTCGGATGGCGCGATCTGGTTCACCGACCCCGGGTACGGCATCGACGGTCCGTATGAAGGCCACGCGGCGGATGCGGAGCTCGGCCGGCATGTCTATCGTCTCGAGCCATCGACGGGCACGGCGACCATCGTGGCGGACGATTTCATCCGTCCCAACGGCCTCGCGTTCTCGCCCGATGAGCGTCGGCTCTACATCGTCGATAGCGGGATCACCCATGGCGGCCCGTCGCATATCCGGGTGTTCGACGTCGATCAGGATCGCCTGCGCAACGGACGGGTGTTCGCGGAGGATTTCGCCCCCGGCTTCACCGACGGGCTACGTTGCGACATCCAGGGCAACGTGTGGTGCAGCATGGGTTGGGCCGATCCCGCCGAGGACGGCGTGCGCTGCTATGCGGCGAGCGGGGATCTGATCGGCAAGATCCATCTTCCGGAGACGTGCGCCAACCTGTGTTTCGGCGGCAAGAAGAACCACCGACTCTTCATGGCGGCGAGCACGTCGCTCTACGCGGTGTATCTCAACACCGCGGGGGCGGCGTAGCTCGGGTCCTGCCGCCGTGCTGCGGATCACGCCGCCACCATAGGACACGAACACGATCCGCAGGCTGACCTGCCAGACCGGCGCAAGAACCGGTGCAGGAACCAAGAATGGGAGGATATCGCCATGTCGATCAGTGCGGCAGGCACGACGACCGCAAGCACCCGCAACCGCACGCTCATGCCGCCGGCGCGGTGGCTGATGGTCTGGCTGTGCTTCATGGCGCTCGCGGTCAACTACACCGACCGCGCCAACTTGGCCGTCGCTGCACCCAGCATCAAGCAGGCGCTGCACCTCGACAGCACCACCATGGGCTTCCTGCTCGGTTCGTTCTTCTGGACGTATGCCATCATGCAGCTTCCGGCCGGCTGGCTGGTCGACCGTTACGGCGCGCGCCTGATGTTCCCGATCGCGGTGTGCTGGTGGTCGCTGTTCACCGCCCTGACCGCGGTGGCCAACTCGGCGGCCGCCCTGTTCGGCTTCCGCCTGCTGCTCGGCGCGGGCGAGGCTGGCGGCTACCCATCTTCCGCGCGCGTCGTGGCACGCTGGTTCCCGCCGCATGAACGCGGCATCGCCTCGTCGATCTTCGACTCCGGTTCGCGCGTCGGAAACCTCGTGGCGATCCCGCTCTGCGCCTGGCTGATCAGCTCGTTCGGCTGGCGCGCCTCGTTCGTCGCGACCGGCCTGCTCGGCTTCGTCTGGACGGCGGCATGGCTCGTGATCTACCGCAAGCCCGAGCGTCATCCCGACGTCACGCCGGAGGCGCTGCGCGAGATCGAGCAGAGCCGGGCGGCGCCGGCGGTCGGCGAACCGAGGCTCCGCTGGTCGTCGCTGTTCCGCTACCGCACTGTCTGGGGCATGATGATCGGGTTCTTCTGCCTCAACTTCGTCATCTATTTCTTCATCACGTGGTTTCCGACCTACCTGATGTCGGCACGGCACTTCTCGCTCAAGCAGTTCGGCGTCCTCGGGCTGATCCCGGGGCTGATCGCGGTGCCGGGCGGCTGGCTCGGCGGCTTCACGTCGGACTGGCTGTACCGCCGCGGCTGGAGCCTGACGGCGGCGCGCAAGACGTGCCTCGTGGGCGGCATGCTGCTGTCGTCGGTCATCACCTTCGCCGCCATCGTGCCGGAAGCGTGGATGGCGCTCGCGCTGTTCGGCATCGCCTACGCGTCCCTCGCCTTCACCGCGGCGAGCATCTGGTCACTGCCCGGGGATGTTGCCCCGACCCGCGCCCATGTCGCGTCCATCGGCGGGATCCAGAACTTCGCCTCCAACCTCGCCGGCGTCGTCACCACCAGCTTCACCGGCATGATGCTGACCATCACCCACGGCTCGTTCGTGATCCCGCTCGCCACCGCCGGCCTGCTCTGCCTGCTGGGTGCCGCGAGCTACCTGTTCATCGTCGGCCGGATCGAGCCTCTGCCGGTCGCCGGGGCTCGCTGAAGCGGACGAGGCGCCACCGGCGCCGCGGCTACAGCGCCGGAAACTGCGTCGTAACCAGGCATTGCGCTCCGATGCCGTCACCGCGTCCGTAGTAGCCCGCCTGGTAGGTCGTGACCTGCTTGATGCTGATCCGGTTCCTGTCGATGGAGAGCAGCGAGGCCAGCCTAATGGTCATCCTCTCGTGGTTGGGCCCGATCTCCGGCGCGTCGCTGAGGATCGTGAGGTCCAGATGCACGATCCGACCTCCTTTCATCGACACCAGCGAGACCGCCTGCCTGACGAAGAAGTCCGAGGTCTTGCCGCGGAAGCCCGGCATGTCCGGCTGGAAGTGCGTGCCCTGCGCGGTGCTGCCGACGGTTCCGAGCAGGGCGTCGGTCACCGCGTTGAGAGGGATGTCGCCGTTGTGGTTGCGCATGATCCCCCGGTGGTGCGGGATCGGGATCCCGCACATCGTTACGTGATCACCTGGCCCGAACGCGTGGAAATCGAAGCCCCAGCCGACATGACTCTCCTGCCGCCCGCGCTGCAGGATGATCTCGGCACGGGCCAGGTCCCGCTCCGTGGTGATCTTGAAGTTGTCGTCGCTGCCTTCGATGATCGCGACCTTCAGGCCGTACTTCTCGATGACCATCGAGTCGTCCGTGAGGTCGGCGTGGATCGGGTTGCTGTAATGAACCTCCTCATGCGCCTTTAGGATCTCGGCGAAGTGGAACCCCTGCGGGGTCTGTGCACGCCACGTGTTGGAGCGGTCGACCGTGCCTTCGATGAAGCCGTTGACGCACCGCTTCAGCGTGTCGGGAACGCTCAGGCCGGTGACCACCGCAGGGCCGTCATCCAGCGCCGCGATGACCGCGCTGATGGTATCCTGCTCGACGAAGGGGCGGACCGCATCGTGGATGATGACCTTGTCCGGCGGCTGAGCGGCGATGCTTTCCAGGCCGAACCGAACCGATTCCTGGCGCGTGTTGCCGCCGATCACCGGCGCGGGAAGCGACAGGCCGGCTGTTGCCTCCTCGTAGAGGTCGAGATCGGCCGGATGGATCACCGACTGCACCCGGCTGACCTCCGGATGACGCAGGAACGCGAGCAGGGTGTGCCGGATGACGGGCATGTTGTCGAGACTGCGGTACTGCTTGGGTATGGGCCCTCCCATGCGGCGCCCGCGCCCGGCGCCGACGATGATCACTGCTGTCATGCTGCTCGTCCGTTTGCTGCCGAAGTGCGAACTCAACTGGAAGCTCGTGCCCATCTACCGCAAGTCAGGCAGGCACGTCCAAATCGGCCGGAGTCCGTCACAGCCGGTTGAGCGCGCAGGTCGGCTCGCCGCCACCCATCCTGGCGGACCAACTCCTTGATCTGAGTGCAACAAATCAGCATAGAGTAGGGCCGGGGACGCTTCGAGGGCGAACGGCGAGAGGTTCCCGGATCGCGGCAGCACCTGGAAACACGAGCTTGGCCAAGCCGAGGGACGTCCGGTATCACCGTCATGTCAAGCTCGAAGCAGACGGGAATGATAACGGCATTAAGACTCGCGTCGCGTGGCTCTATTACATGGAAGGCCTGACCCAGGACGCCATCGCGGAGAAGCTGGGGATCAGCCGCCTCCGCGTCCTGAAGATGCTCGCCACGTGCAGGCAGGATGGTACCGTGCAGATCCGCGTGACGTCGAAGCTGGTCTCCTGCGTCGCACTGGAACGTCAGCTCGAGACCAGCTTCGGCATCGACCAGGTCATCGTCATCCCTTCTCCGGAGGCGGAGGAGAAACTCCCGGCCCTGCTCGGCGCGACGATCGGCGGCTACGTGAACGACACCCTGCGAAACGGCATGCGCGTGGGCCTGGGCTGGGGCAACACGCTGCGGCACAGCCTCACCAGCATCTTGCCGAGAGCACTTCAGGAACTGAGCGTCGTCTCCATGCTCGGCGGCCTCACCCGCGCCGCCGGGGTCAATCCTTCCGAGTTCGCCTGGCGCTTCGCCGACATGTTCGGCGCCGATTGCTACATGATGGCCGCACCGGTGTATGCGCCGGACGAGGCCACCCATGCGGCGCTGCTGGCACATCCCGGGATCGAGGAGGTCTTCAGGCTGGCTCGGCGGATCGACCTCGCCCTGGTGAGCGTCGGGGACCTGTCGCCGAACTCGACGATCGCGAGCCTGGATCTCATTCCGCTCGAACAGCTGGAGCAGCTGCGGCGTGCCGGGGCGGTCGCCGACGTGCTGTGCCGCTTCGTGAACGGCGCCGGCAAGGTGATCGACCATCCCCTCAACCGCCGGGTCATCGCGGTCGACCCGGTTCAGCTGCGACATACTCCCAAGCTGGTGCTTGCCTCCGGCGGTTGGAGCAAGGTGCAGGCCATGCTCGCGGCGATCCGCTTGCTGAACCCGAGCGTCCTGATCACCGACGAGCACGCAGCGCAGGGGCTGCTCGCGATGCTTCCGCTCGCCGAGCTCGAGGTGGGCTAGAGGCTCAGGCGGCGTGGCTGCCGGCGCCGAACTCGGTGATCGCCTTCTTCGCGCGCGCAATCAGCGAGGGGCTCATGCTGAGCTCCGTAACCCCCCAGGACAGCAGCTTCGGTATCAGCGACGGGTCCCCCGCCGCCTCGCCGCAGACGCCGATCCAGATGCCGGCGTCGCACGCTCCACGGCAGGCGAGCTCGATCATACGCAGCACGGCCGGATGATCCGCGCGGTTGAGCCGTGCCAGCCTCGCGTTGGTGCGATCGGCCGCCATCGTGTACTGGGTCAGGTCGTTGGTGCCGATCGAGAAGAAACTCACCTGCCCGGCCAGTTCTCGCGCGCAGAGCGCGGCGGCCGGGGTCTCGATCATGATGCCGAGCTCGATCGGCCCGGTTTCCTGCCCTTCCGCCTCGAGCGCGCAACGGCAGGCCTCCAGCCGCGCCTTGGCCGCGACCACCTCCGTGACATCGCAGATCATCGGAAACATCACCCTGAGCCGGCCATGAACGGCCGCCCGAAGCAGTGCGCGAAGTTGCGGATCGAACAGATCCGGCCGGTCGAGGCACATGCGTATGCCGCGCCAGCCGAGGAAGGGGTTCGCCTCGGGCTCGCTCTTCATGCCCGGAAGCGGCTTGTCGCCGCCGATATCGAGCGTCCGGATCAGGACCGGGTTCGGCGCGAAGGCGTTCAGCACGCGGGAGTAGATGCGGAACTGCTCCTGCTCGGTCGGAAGTGCCGCGCCGCGCATGAACATGAACTCGGTCCGGAACAGGCCCACCCCCATCGCACCGGACTGCAGCGCGATCTCGACCTCGGTCGCCGACCCGATGTTGGCCGCGACCTCGATCAGCGTGCCGTCCCGGGTGCGGGGCTCGACGTGCGCGAACGACTGCATCTCCCGACGCTGATCCAGCGCCGCGGCGAGACGCGCCCGGTATTCCTCCCGCAGCGCGTCATCGGGGTTGAGGATGGCGAAGCCCCCGGTGCCGTCGAGGATGATCGTCCTGGCCTCGCGAAGCTCGGCCTCCGATGCCTGCACGCCGACCACCGCGGGGAAGCCGAGCGCCCTCGCGATGATCGCGACATGCGAGGTGGCGCCCCCCTCGGTGGTCAGCAGGCCGGTGACCAGGCGGGTCGGCAGCCGCGCGAGGTCGAGTGCCGAGAGATGCGCGGCAACGAGCACGCACGGCTCCGACAGCTCTCCCAGATCGACCCCGCTCCGGCCCAGCAGGATGCCGGCAATCTGCCGGGCGATGCCGCGCACGTCGTCCGCACGGCTGCGGAAATAGGCGTCGTCGATCCCGGCGAAGCGATCCGCCAGTTCCGCGCCGACCTGCATCGTCGACGATGCCGCATCCTGATGTTGCGCGATGCGCTGCTCGATCGGGCTCAGCAGTTCGACGTCCTGCGCGAGCTCCTTGATCGCCGCGAAGACCTGCGCCTCCGTCGTTTCGCCTCCATCCGGCTCGCGTGCGCTCGCGCGTGCGGCATCGAGGGTGGCGCAGACCTGCAGCACGGCGGCGCGAAAGCGCTGCGTCTCCGCTGCGGCCTCGCCATCGAGGAGACGTCTCGGCTGCGGCAGGCCGTGGTCCGGCAGGTAGACGAACGCGCGGCCGACGGCGATCCCCTCGTTGCCCGACACGCCGACTAGGCGTAACGGGCATTTCGGGCGGCTGCTTGCTGCCGGGTCCATCGCCTCCGGGGTCGGCAGCGGTGCGTCGGCCGGCGTCGTCGCTTCGGGATCGCCCGTCACATAGGCGATGATCTCGGCGAGTGCGGCCGCGGCATCGTCCCCCTCGGCGCGGATGCGGATGCGGTCTCCTTCCTTGACCGTCATGAGCATGATCTTGACGGTGCTCTTGGCGCTCGCCGACTTCTCGCCCTTGAAGATCTCTATGTTCGACTGGAAGCTCTTGGCGAGCTGGGCAAGGCGGGCGGCAGGACGGGCATGCAACCCTTCCTCCAGCGCCACGGTCGCATGATGCTCCAGGAACATGATCGTCTCCCGCCGATGGTCGGTCACGCAGGCTTCGGTGTCGGTTCCGGATCAGCCCGCGCCGACGACCTCGATCGTCGTCCCCGGCTGCAGCAGCCGACGAAGCCGGTCCGCCGCGACGGACTCGACACAGATCTCGCCGGGTCGCTCGGCCATGGCCGCCCCGTTAAACGAGAACACGACGTGGCCGAGCTCCGAGACCTTCTGCCATGCGGTGTCGCCGACGGCGGTGATGCGAAAACCCTGTCCATTGATACGCAGCGCATCGCCGGCAACCGGCGCCGCCGCGGCGGCGCGATCGGCCTCGTGCAGGATGGACACTTCCGCGAGTTCGGGGGGAGCACCGAGGGCGAACAGGATCAGCACACCCTGTTCGAGCAGGTCCGGCGCTTCGGCCCCGACATTGCGTACCGTGGTGCTGTACAGAGTGACCATGTGATCCGTCCTCAGTCGTCTGGAGCATGGCTGGCGCACGGTCGATCAGGCCGTGCTCGCCGGCCGATGCTGCCCTGGTGAGATCCTGCGCCGCGACCCGAGGATGAGCTCAGTAGAGGCCGAAGCTGAACAGCCACGCGATCACGACGGCGATCGGCCCGGTGATCTGCCGGCTGATCAAGATGGCCGGCACGCCGATCTTTATGGTGTTCTGCTGCGCCTCTCCCAGCGCCAGGCCGACCGGCACGAAGTCGCAGCCGACCTGCGTGTCGAAGGCGAACAGGGCGGGCAGGGCGAACTGCGGCGCGATCGTTCCGTTGCCGATCTGCTGGCCGATCAGCACGCCGATGACTTGCGCGATGACGGCACCCGGACCCAGCACGGGAGAAAGGAACGGCAGGCCGCAGATCGCCGACAGCAGCAGCAGCCCGATCAGGTTGCCGCCGAGCGGCGTCAGGATATGGGCGATGATCGAGCCCAGGCCTGTGGCATTGATGACGCCGATCAGCATGCAGACGAAGGCCATGAACGGCAGGATGGTACGGATCACCTGGTCGATGGCGCGCCTTCCGCTCTGGAACAGCACGTTGACCACGCCGCCCATGACGCGGCCGATGTTGGCGATGAAGCCGGTGAAGCCGCCATCCATGCCCGCCGGCGGTGCGGCGGGCTTGCTCACGAACGGCGTCGTCGGGCCAGCCGCGCCCGCTCCCCCGACCGCGGTCGGGGCCGCCGCCGCGTCCTCATAGCGCGGGCTCAGGTTCTCCGGCTTGCCCCCGGAGCCGTAGCTGTCCTCGGTGATGAACTGCGCCAGCGGCCCCGCGTGCCCCACCGACGGCAGGTTGATCGTCGGCAGACGCTTGCGCGGATAGACACCGCAGCGTGCGGTGCCGCCGCAATCGATCACCACCGCCGCGATCTCGCTCTCGAGCGGCGGAGAGCGGAAGCCGTCGATCGCCGTGGCACCGGTCAGTTCGGCGAGTCGTCGTGCCACCGGTGGTATGCCGCCCCCGGTGACCGCGACGATCTTGTCGCGCTGCTCGGTGGGCTGGATCACCAGCGGGCCACCCCAGCCCTGTCCGCCTTTCTCGACCCGCACCGCCTTGAACTGGCCTGCCCTCGATCCGGTAGCTACCTGATCCATCGCCATCCCCGATCTCAACCGGCGTTGCCGCACCGTGTTATGTCGTCCCGCCGGCAAGACGCCGGCGAGAAGTCTGCTGCCAGAGCGGGATCGGCGATCAAGGAGCCGGGACCTGCTCTGGATCGTTGTCCTGGCGGCTGATCCGCGTCTCGGGCCGGATCGGCCTGCGACGGTCAGGCGCTAGAGGGTCACGCCCTGGCGGCGCGCGAAGAACGTCGTGACCCGCTCGGTGACGATGCCGCGGAACAGGATGACCACCAGGCCCGCGATGAAGTAGCGCACTGCGAGCGGTCCCAGCGGAAGATGCAGACGCGTCAACCCGTGCGCGACGCCGAGCCAGACGAACAGTTCGCTGGAGTTGCCGTGCGGGAACAAGCCGGTGATCGGGTGGCAGAACGACACCGCGGAGTCGTAGAAGGCCGGCTTGTGCTTCTCCTCGATGAAGACGCCGAACGTGTAGGCCATCGGGTTGGTGAGGAAGAACATCGCCAGCACCGGAAGCACGGTGTAGCGGGTGATCGCGTAGCGTCCGGCAAACCGGGCCAGGTTGTGGACGCGCTGCTCGCCGACCATCTCGATCAGCGCATACACCGCCGTCAGCAGCACGATCAGCGTCGGCAGGATGCCGGTGACGAAGGCGACGAACGTCCTGCCGCCCTCGTTGAAAACGCCGATGAATGCTTCGGCGAAGTGCGAAAGCATGAGCATCTTTCCCCCCTCTCACTATTCCATGACATCCGGCGTGCAGGGCCATCCGGCAGCCCCGCGCGCCCCGCGCTTCAACCAGGCAGCGCCACCGGCGACGAGGCACTCGATACGGCTCTCTCTGCGACGATCCTGTCCACCTGCTCGACGGCGCGCCGGAAGGCCTCGGCCAGACGCACGTCTTGCGGCCGGAACACCGCGCCGGT
>CAXTNV010000055.1:0-21422 GCA_964245755.1 uncultured Acetobacteraceae bacterium
CCCCCTTCCCACCCGGCCGCGCCTCGGCGGGCTTGCCGGCGGCAGGCGCGCATGGTCTCGTCCGAGGTGTCAGCCGGAGGGTCGCATGAGCGAGATCGTCACGCTCGACCATGTGCGCAACGCCAGGGCCCGCGAGGACTCGCTGTGGGCGGTGATCGCCACCGCGGGGCGGACCCAGCGGGTGGCGGAGATCTATCCGAGCCGTGATGCCGCGCTGGCCGACCGCAGCTGGCGCGAGCAGCAGGTGCGAGCCTACGCCCAGTTCCTGCGCACCGCCCGTCAGCCGCTGCCTTGCTACAGCGTGGCGCCGATCCGCCGCGGCGACCTGCCGCGCAGCTGGACGCCGCTGCCCGCGCTCGGCTTCCTGCGCGGCCGTTTCATCTGAATGTAATTGCGGGATGCGCTCCCCCCTCGCCGGGATACGCGGCCCGCTGTAGCGTGGCCACGGCAGGACAACTCGGATGGGTCGCTGATCATGTCGGAGTCGACACGGGCCGTGGAACATCAGGCCCCGTCGTCGCCGCTGCTGCTCAACACCCAGTATGTCAAGGAGCTGTCGTTCCGGGTGCCTGGCGCACCCTCGATCTACGCCAGCCTGCCGGAGCGGCCGCACGTGGTGCTGGCGCTCGACGTGCTGGTGCGGCCGATCCCCGACGGGGTGCCGCAGCCGATCTACGAGGTGACGCTCACGGTGAAGTGCGAGGCCACGGTCAGCGCGCCCGAGGCGGGCGCGCCGCCGGCGGCGGTCGCCTACCAGATCGAACTCGGCTATGCCGGGATCTTCACCCTGGCGCAGGTGCCGCAGAGCGCGATCGAACCGGTCCTGCTGGCGGAGTGCCCGCGCCTGCTGTTCCCGTTCGCGCGCAGCCTGCTGGCGTCGATCACCCGCGAGGCCGGCTTCGCGCCGGTGCTGCTGCAGCCGCTCGACTTCGTGGCTTTCTGGCAGACCAAGCGGCAGCAGACAGCGCAGCTGGCGGCCCAGGCGACGCACCGGCACGAGGGCCCGGCGGGAGACCAAGCGGGAGACTTGGCCTCGTAGTCCATTTCCGTTGCGGAGACGGTGCCTTATCATTACGTTATAGTCACTTAAACTTGACGCTCGTGGTCAGGCCGATGTTAATCTGGGCGCTGACAACGGTATCCCCCAGGCGGAATGATCGTGAACGACACCAGAATCGGTTCGCTTCCCGATCATGAGCGGCATCCCGACCTGGTCAACTACGAGCCGGTTCAACGTCGCGCCGTCTGGTCGATCTTCGATCCCGTCTGGTACCTCGCGCGCTACCCCGAGGCGGCCGAGCGGATGGCGCTGTCCGGTATCGCGGACGCGGAGCAGTTCTATCGTGAACAAGGCGTGCAGCTCGGCCATTCGCCCAACATGTATTTCGACGAGACCTACTACCGGCGCGAAAACATCGACGTCGCGAAGCATGTCGAGTCCGGATCGATAGCCTCGGGGTTCGCACACTACTGCAGCGACGGCTACCGCGAACGTTCGCCGCACTGGCTGTTCTCCGAGAAGTTCTACCGCACCGAGAACCCGGGCATCACCCGCGGCGTGCTTGACCGGCACGGCCTGGTCAACGGCTACGACCACTACCTCTCGCTCGGCGACCGCGGCTTTCGCAGCGGCCACTGGCTGTTCGATCCGGAGCTGTATCGCAACAACAAGGCCGAGCGGGACACCGCCGTTGCGGCGACAGGTGGATCGTTCGTGCAGTTCCTGGCCGGAGGCTGCGTGTCCGGCACGCTGTCGCAGGTGTCGTGGTATTTCGACCCACGCTGGTACCTCGAGAGCTACCCCGAGGTGGGGCAGGAGCTCGAGTCCGGCCGCTGGAGCTGCGCGCTGCACCACTTCCTGTGCAACCCGACGCCGCAGCGTTACCAGGCGCTGCAATGGTTCTCCGAGGCCTACTACGCCGAGACCTATCCGGACGTGCAGGATGCCGTGGATGCCGGGCGCTTCCGCAACGGCTACGAGCACTTCATCAAGCATGGCGCCGCCGAGCGCCGACGGCCGCATCCCGAGATCGACCTGCTGCACTACTTCCTCAGCGGACGGGTGCAGGCCGAGCTGGAAGGCGGCGCGTTCCGCGACGCGTTCGCGCACTGGCTGTCGCGGCTGAGCAGCGGCCAGCTCTCCCGCACCATCGAGCCGGTCGCCGAGCAGCAATCCAAGCAGCTGTTCGCGCGCGTCGCCGACAACATGCTGCCGCAGCTCGCCCGGCGCGGACTCGACTTCACCGTGTCGGGCGCCGCGGAGCTCAGCGTGATCGTGGTGCTGCACAACCAGTTCGCGCTCACGATGATGGCGATGGTGTCGCTGCGCGCCAACTTCGCCGGCGCCATCGAGCTGATCCTGGTCGATAGCGGCTCGCACGACGACACACGACACATCGAGCGCACCATCGCCGGCGCCAAGCTGATCCGCTTCCCCTATAACGCGGGCTTCGTGGAGTCATGCAACACGGCGCTGGCCCACGTCAGCGCCCCGGCGGTGCTGTACCTGAACAATGACCTGCTGCTCGGCCCCGATGCCTGCAGGCTCGCCCTCGACCGGCTGTTCTCCGCATCCGACATCGGCGCGGTGGGCGGCAAGCTGATCCGCACCAACGGCGAGCTGCAGGAAGCCGGCTCGATCATCTGGCGCGACGGCACCACCTTCGGCTACCTGCGCGACGGCGATCCGAACGCGCCGGAAGCGAACTTCGTGCGCGAGGTCGATTACTGCTCCGGCGCCTTCCTGATGCTGCGCAGCGAGGAGGTGCGGAACCTGGGTGGCTTCGACGACGACTACCGGCCGGCCTACTACGAGGAGGCCGACCTGTGCGTGCGGCTGCGAAAGTCGGGCTGGCGCATCCTCTACGACCCCGCGGTGGTGATCCAGCATTTCGAGTATGGATCCGCCGATGCCACCGCCTCGACGCGGCTGATGCAGCGCAACCACCGCATCTTCGTCTCCAAGCACCTGGACTACCTGCGCTACCAGCACCCGCCGGCGCGTCGACATGCGGTGCATGCCCGCTCGCCCCGGCAGCATCCCCAGGCGGCGCACGCCCATGCCGGGCCGGCCCCGGCCGGTCCGGGCCTGCGCATCCTGTTCATCGAGGACCGCATCCCGCTGCGCCGGCTCGGCGCCGGCTACGTGCGCTCGAACGACATCATCCACGCGATGAGCGGGCTCGGCCACCTGGTCAGCGTGTTTCCGATCTACAAGGCGACGGCGAGCCCGATCGAGATCTACCGCGACATGCCGGAGAGCGCCGAGGTGCTCTACGAGCGCGGCCTGGAGGTGCTGGCGGACTTCATCGCCGAGCGCTCAGGCTACTACGACATCGTCTGGGTCGGGCGGACACACAACCTCGAGCGGCTGCTGCCGATCCTGGAGGATGGCTCCGCCGCGCTGCCCTCGCATGGCTTCGTGCTCGACACCGAGGCGGTCGCCGCACCGCGTCAGGCAGCGCAGAACCGCGTGCTCGGGCGGCCGTTGACGGTCAGCCTCGAGCAGGCGCTGCGCGCCGAGCTGGCCTGCGCCTATTTCTGCCAGAAGATCATCGCCGTGAACGCCTGCGACGCCGAGCTGGTGCACCGCGCCGGGCACCACAACGTCTCGGTGCTCGGGCACGTGAAGCAGCCCTGCCCCACGCCCTCGAGCTGGAGCCAGCGGCGCGACCTGCTGTTCCTGGGCGCGATACACGATCCAGGCTCGCCCAACCACGACAGCCTCGTGTGGTTCATCCAGTCGGTGCTGCCGCTGCTCGAGGGCAGGCTGCCGCCCGACGTGCGCTTCACCGTAGCCGGCTTCGTGCGGCGCGGCATCGACCTCTCAGACCTCGGACGGCATCCCATGGTCGACCTGATCGGGCCGGTCGACGATCTGGCCGCGCTGTACGACAGCCACCGGGTGTTCGTCGCCCCCACCCGCTTCGCCGGCGGCATCCCGTTCAAGGTGCACGAGGCCGCCAGCTACGGCGTGCCGGTGGTGGCGACCGATCTGCTCTGCCGGCAGGTCGGCTGGCAACCCGGCGCGGAGATCATCTCCGGCGGCACCGACGATCCGCAACAGTTCGCCGACAGCGTGGTCGGCCTCTACGAGCAGATCGAGACCTGGAACACCGTGCGCCGCGGCGCGCTCAACCGGTTGCACAAGGAAAACAACCCCGCCGACTATGTCGACAGCCTGCGGCACATCCTGCACGATGTCGCGACCGGAGGATTTGCCCCGGGCCCTTAACAAGGCGTGCCGTCATGATCTCCAGGGCGCTGGACCATATCGACGCGACGATCGAGCCGAGCGTCGGCCGGCTGTTCGACCTGCTGCGCATCCCGAGCATCTCGACGCAGCCGGACCACGCTGCCGATTGCAGGCGTGCCGCCGAGTGGCTTTGCCGCGACCTCGCCGGCCAGGGTTTCGAGGCGTCGGTGCGCGACACGCCCGGCCACCCGATCGTGGTCGCGCACGAGCTGTCGTCGCGCAGCGGACCGCACGTGCTGTTCTACGGCCATTACGACGTGCAGCCGGTCGACCCGCTGTCGCTGTGGGACACCGCACCGTTCGAGCCCTCGCTGCGCGAGGATCCCGTCCGCGGCCGCAAGATCATCGTCGGGCGGGGTGCCTCGGACGACAAGGGCCAGGTGATGACCTTCCTGGAAGCCTGCCGGGCGCTGCGCGCGACGCTGGGCGAGCTGCCGCTGCGCATCTCGGTGCTCATCGAGGGGGAGGAGGAGAGCGGCGGGGCCAACCTGATGCCGTTCCTGCAGGCCCACGCTGAAGAGCTGCGCTGCGACGTGGCGCTGATCTGCGACACCGGCCTCGCCGCCGACGGCGTGCCGGCCATCACCACCATGCTGCGCGGCCTGGTCGGCGAGGAGGTGGTGATCACCGCCGCCGACCGCGACCTGCACTCCGGGATATTCGGCAACGCCGCGCGCAATCCGATCCAGGTGCTGGCGGAGATCATCGCCGGGCTGCGCGACTCCGCCGGCCGAGTGACGCTGCCGGGCTTCTACGACGGCGTGCGCGACCTGCCGGAGACGGTCCGCGCCGCCTGGCGCGAGCTCGGCCTCGCCGATGCGCTGGTGCTGGGCGCGGTCGGGCTGTCGGTGCCGGCCGGCGAGAGCGGCTACAGCGCGCTTGAGCAGACCTGGTCGCGCCCGTCCTGCGAGATCAACGGCATCTCCGGCGGCTACCAGGATGCCGGCTTCAAGACCGTGCTGCCGGCCCGCGCCTCGGCCAAGATCTCCTTCCGGCTGGTCGCCGGGCAGGATCCGGAGGCGGTGCGCGCGAGCTTCCGTGACTACGTGCGCGGCCGGCTGCCGCCGGACTGCGAGGCATCGTTCAGCTCGCATGGCGCCTCCCGGGCAAGTGCGGTGCCCTTCGAGGGTGCCGCGCTGCGCGTGGCGCTGGACGCGCTGAGCGCGGAGTGGGGCCGGCCGGCAGTGACGATCGGCTCCGGCGGCTCGATCCCGGTGGTCGGCGAGTTGCAGGAGGCGCTGGGCGCCAACGCGCTGCTGGTCGGCTTCGGACGCGACGACGACCGCATCCACTCGCCCAACGAGAAGTACGACCTCGACAGCTTCCACCACGGGATCCGCTCGTGGGTGCGCATCCTGCACGCCCTGGCCGAAGCGCCGCACCTCGCCTCGGCCTAGCCTCCGCAGCCGTGGAGGCGGCGAGCCAGGGTTAAGATCGGTCCGGCCCCGCATGGCGGCCCGGATGAGACGCAGCCTTCCCGCTGATGCGGTGCGCCGGGGCGCTCAGGACCCTGACGAGCTCACGCCGGCCGGTCTGCGCATCTCGCCGGCAAGCCAGTCGACGAAGCCTGCCGACAGGGTTGCGGCATCGGCCTGACGCGGGATGATCGCGACATAACCCGTCCGCGGAACCCGGATGCCCGGCAACGGTGTCATCAGCCTTCCGCCGGCGATGTCGATCTGCAGCATCGGCAACGGACCGATCCCGATGCCGAGCCCATCTTCCACCGCCTGCAGCGTTACGAAGAAGTGATCGAAGATCTGGCGGGGAAGTCCGGCGAGGTGCCGGAGCCCCGTCGCCTCGAGCCAATCCGCCCAATCGCCGGCGCGGGTCTCGCTTGCAAGCAGCGTATGTCGCTCGATGTCAGCCGGCTCCCGGATCGGCCGGGATGCAAACAGCCCGGGGCTCATGATCAGCGTGTCGACATCATCCAGCACCGGAACGACGTGATGCTGAGGCCATGCATGCGCCCGTGCAACGCCGCGTCGGATCGCCACATCGACGCCACCGCGCATCTCCTCGAGCACGGTCGATACCGTGGTGATCGCGACTTCGACGTGCGGATGATCGGCGTGGTAGCGATCGAGCCGCGGAATCAGCCAGCGCATCGCGAAGCTGGTCGGGGCGCTCACACGCAGGATGCGGCGCGCGCCGGGCCGGCCGCATGCCTCCGCCGCAACGGCCAGGCGGTCGAACGAGAGCGCGACTTCCGCAGCGAAGATGCTCGCCATCGGCGTCGCGACCATGCGACGGCCGTGCTTCGTGAACAGTCGCTGCCCCAACCAGCCCTCGAGCGCGGCGATCTGCCGGCTCACCGCGCCATGGGTGACCCCGAGCTGCGTCGCGGCCTCGGCGTAGCTGCCGGCCCGAGCCGCGACCTCGAACACCCGCAGGGCGCTGAGCGGTGGCAGCCGGCGCATGACCAGCGTGAGTAAACCTGACGGGTATCGTGAGCAAGCAGCAACTGGTTGAACATTCCTCTCCTGTCTAGCATCGCGGCATGGCAAACTCGGCTGCCCTCCGCGCGGCAGGGGACCACCCAGGCCCCTCCGCTGCGACCAGATCGCGCAGCCTGCTGGCCGCCTGCCTCACCCACGCCCTGCATGACGGCTTCACCGACGGCCTCTATGCCTTCCTGCCGGTGTGGCAGGCGCAGTTCGGCCTTTCCTACGCGGCGCTCGCTGTGCTTCGCGCCCTCTACTCGGCGACGATGGGAGGCCTGCAGATCCCGGCCGACCGCGCGCTTCGCGGCTTGTCGCCGCGAGCGGCGCTGATCTTGTCGACCGTCGTCGCGTCGGCGGGCTTGCTGATCATGGCGCGGCCGTTCGGCTTTGCGGGTCTCTGCGCCGGCCTCGTCGTGGCCGGCATCGGATCGAGCATCCAGCACCCTCGCGGCTCGACGCTGGTCACCGAGATCTACGGCAAGGTGTCGAGACGTCCGCTCGGCATCTACAACTTTTCGGGCGATCTCGGGAAGGCCGCGCTGCCGGCGCTTGTGGCGGTGCTGCTGCCGATCCTTGCCTGGCGACCGGTGCTGGACCTGATGGCGGCGCTGGGAGTCGCGCTGGCGGTCGCCCTGGCCGCACTGGCACCGGCGGGTCCCATCGTCACGAATGCCGCGGCGGCGGCGGCCGCTGGCCGTGGCCGCGGTGGCTTCGGCATCCTGACCACGATCGGCGCGCTCGATACGGCGACCCGCATGGGTTACCTGCTGTTCCTGCCCTTCCTCATCCATGGACGGCACGGGGGCTCGCCGACGGTCGGGATCGCACTCGCCCTGCTGTTCATCGGTGGTGCCTTCGGAAAGGCGACGTGCGGCTGGCTCGGCGAGCGGCTGGGTGTCGTCAAAAGCGTCATGCTGACCGAAGCCGCGACGGCGTTGCTGATCGCGGCGACGCTGTTCGCGCCGCTGACGCCGACGCTGGTCCTGCTGCCGCTGCTCGGCATCGTGCTCAACGGCACTTCCTCGGTGCTCTACGGCACCGTGCCGGAGCTTTCCGATGGCGATACGGGCCGGGCCTTCGCGGTGTTCTATACGAGCGTGATCGGCTCCGGAGGCATCGCGCCGATCCTCTACGGCGCGGTTGCCGATCACAGCAACCAGACGATCGGCGTGCTTGCCTCGGCGGCAACCGCCGTCCTGATCGTGCCCCTCGTGCTGACGCTAAGGCCGTATCTGCGCACTCCCGCCCCGGGATCGCGCGAGCGGAAGGTAAATCGGCCCAAGCCGCCGGCATTCAGCCGCTCCCGGCCCTGATCGCCATCCCACCGTCGCATGAAGGTCCGCCGCATGGATGCCGTCCCGCAGGCGCCGCTGATCCTGATCACGGGTGGAGGTCGCGGCGTCGGCGCGGCGTCGGCGCGGCTTGCCGCCGCACAGGGATACGACGTGGCGATGAGCTTCCTCTCCAACGAGCCTGCCACCCTCGCGGTAGCGGCGGATGTAGAAGCCGTCGGGCGCCGAGCCGTGCCGGTGCGCGCAGACAGCGCGGATCCCGAGCAGGTCGCTCGGCTGTTCGCCGCGATCGACCGGAACTTCGGCCGGATCGACGTGCTGGTGAACAACGCCGCGGTCCTTGCGCCGCGATCCCGGCTGGAGGATCTCGAGGTCGAGCGGATGCGGCGTATCTTCGCGGTCAACTCGATCGGCCCCATCCTGTGCGCACAGCAGGCAGCGAAGCGCATGTCGTATCGTCACCGCGGGCAGGGCGGCACCGTGATCAACATCTCGTCGGCATCGGCCCGGCTCGGCAGTCCGAACGAGTATGTCGAGTACGCTGCGTCGAAGGGTGCCGTCGAGACATTCACCACCGGCTTCGCCAAGGAGGTCGCGCGGGATGGAATACGCGTCAACTGCGTCCGCCCGGGGCACATCTGCACCGACATGCATGCCAGCGGCGGAGAGCCGGGACGGGTGGATCGCGTGAAACACTCGATCCCGATGGGAAGAGGCGGTCAACCCGAAGAGGTCGCGCGCGCGATCCTATGGCTGGCGAGCGCCGAGGCCTCCTTCATCACCGGCACGTTCCTCGATGTGACCGGCGGCAAGTGAGCGACCGGGTGGTGCTCACGGCGGAGCGCACGGGAGCTGGCAGACATCCGCCCGGGCGGAGAACTCGCCGGTCATCCGGTCCGGCGCATCAGCAGGAGGGCTGAACCACATCCGCGCCATGGTGCGCATCCTGTCCGTGGGTCTCGGCCCTAGTCCAATCCGCTGTCGTCCGCCGCGGTGCCGACCTCGACGATGCCCTCGATCTCGCTCAGCCTGGCGAGCAGGTGCGACACCGGTCGCTTACCCTTGACCTGCATGCGCAGGCTGACCACGCCACGGGTGGGGCGCGCGGGCGGCTCCAGCCCCTCCAGGTCGGCCGCGTCCTCGGCCGCCTCGCGGCTCACGATCCCGCTTTCGCCACGGTCCAGCCGCACGTGGTCGATGGTGAAGCGGAGCTCGGTGCAGCGGATCAGGATTGTGCGCAGCAGGCCACGGCCATCCTCGTAGGAGATGTCGATGTCGGTCGCCATCCGCCGCATCGGCCCGCGCGGCAGATGCTGGATCAGGCGGGGGAACAGGAACATGATGACGAAGTGGCCGACTGTGGTCGCCACCGCGAGCAGGGGCAGCCCGGCGCCGCAGGCCATGCCCAGGGCGGCGGTGAGCCAGAACGAGGCCGCCGTGGTCAGCCCGCGCACCAGGTCGCGGCGCATGAAGATCACGCCGCCGCCGATGAAGCCGATCCCGGACACCACCTGGGCCGCCACCCGGGACGGATCGACCACGATCCGGTTGTTCGCGAGCACGTCCATGAAGCCGTATTTCGAGATCAGCATGAACAGCGCCGAGGCGACCCCGACCAGGGTGTAGGTGCGCAAGCCGGCGCTCTTCTGCCGGATCTCGCGCTCCAGCCCGACCAGGGCGGAGAGCACGAAGGCCAGGGTCAGCTCGCCGAACTGCAGCCAGCCCTGTCCGCCCACGCGCCGCTCCTCCGCATCACGCCGGGCCGCGCCCCGCATCTCCCGGAGGCGGAAGCCCCGGGCAGCGGACGTTATAGAGCGTCAGGCGCGGGCTGCGGAGCCCCGGGCTGCAGAGCCCCGAACTGCAGGATCCCGAGCTGCAGGATCCCGAGCTTCAGGATCATGGGCTGCAGCGTCCTGGACCGGCAGGCGACGCGGGCGACGCGCGAACAGGCGGCGGATCACCGCGTAGAACACCGGCGTGAACGCCAGGCCGAACAGGGTGACGCCGAGCATGCCGGAGAACACGGCGGTGCCGAGCGACTGGCGCATCTCCGAGCCCGCACCGCTCGCCACCACCAGCGGCACCACGCCGAGGATGAAGGCGAACGAGGTCATCAGGATCGGCCGCAGCCGGGTCCGCGCAGCCTGGATCGCCGACCGCGCGGCGCTCAGCCCGGATTCCTCCGCCTGCCTCGCGAACTCGACGATCAGGATGGCGTTCTTCGCCGCCAGTCCGACCAGCACCACGAAGCCGATCTGCGCCAGGATGTCGACGTTCAGGCCGCGCAGCAGCAGCCCGGTGACCGAGGCGAGCAGGCACATCGGCAGGATCAGCACCACCGAGAGCGGCAGCGTCCAGCTCTCGTACTGCGCCGCCAGCACCAGGAACACGAACAGCACCGATGCGCCGAACACCAGGATCGCGGTGTTGCCGGCCTGGCGCTGCTGGAACGCGAGGTCGGTCCACTCGAAGCCGATGCCGGGCGGCAGCTGGCTCGCCGCCAGATGCTCCATCGTCGCCAGCGCGGTGCCGGAGGAAACCCCGGGCAGCGTGCTGCCCTGCACCTCGGCCGCCGGATACAGGTCGTAGCGGGGCACCCGGTACGGCCCGGTCGCGTCGTACAGCCGCGCGACGGAGCCGATCGGCACCATGGCGCCGCCGGCGTTGCGCGTCTTCAGCCGGGCGATGTCGTCGGTGCTGGCACGGAAGCGCGCGTCCGCCTGCGCAGTGACCTCGTAGGTGCGGCCGAGATAGTTGAAGTCATTGATGTAGGCGGAGCCGAGATAGACCTGCATCGCCTCGAACACCCGGTCCGGCGTTACGCCGAGCTGCTGCGCGCGCTCGCGGTCGATGTCGGCGTAGATGCTCGGCGTCTGGGTGCTGAACGGCGCGAACACGCCGACCAGGCCGGGCGCCTGGTTGGCTGCGGCGGCCAACCCCTGCGCGGCCGCCTCCAGCGCACGCGGCCCGAGGCCCTGGCGGTCCTGCAGCATCATCTTGAAGCCGCCGGCGGTGCCGATCCCCGCCACCGGCGGCGGCGGGATGGTGATGATGAAGGCGTCCTGGATCGCCGACAGACGCTGGCGCAGGCTGTTCAGCACGACGCCGACATCCTGGCCGTCGCGGTGGCGCTGGTCGAACGGCTTCAGCGGCGAGAAGATGGCGCCGGCGTTCGAGGCGTTGGTGAAGGTGGCGCCGTCGAAGCCGGAGAACGCGACCGCGTGCTGCACGCCCGGCGTCGCCTGGATGATGTCGATGGCGCGTCGCACCACCGCGTCGGTGCGCGACAGCGAGGCGCCGGGCGGCAGCTGCACCACCGTGATCAGGTAGCCCAGGTCCTGGTCGGGAATGAAGCCGGTCGGCGCCCGGCCGAACTGGTAGCCGGTCAGGCCGATCAGGCCGGCATACAGCACCAGCATCCCGGCACTCAGCCGGATCAGTCGCGCGGTCAGCTTGCCGTAGCGGTCGGACAGCCACTCGAAGGCGCGGTTGAAGGCGGCGAAGAAGCCGAACAGCGGGCGCAGCAACAGCGCGCGGTGCCTCACCTCGACGGCGGCGACGTGCGGCTTGAACAGCAGCGCGCACAGCGCGGGGCTGAGCGTCAGCGACACCAGGCAGGAGATCACGGTGGAGGCGGCGATGGTCACCGCGAACTGGCGGAAGAACTGCCCGGAGATGCCGCTGATGAAGGCCGCCGGAATGAACACCGCGCACAGCGTGAGCGCGATCGCGATCAGTGCGCCGCCGACCTCGTCCATGGTGCGGTGCGCGGCTTCGCGCGGGCTCATGCCGAGCCGCAGGTTGCGCTCCACGTTCTCGACCACGACGATGGCGTCGTCGACCACGATGCCGACCGCCAGCACCAGGCCGAACAGCGACAGCGTGTTCAGCGAGAAGCCCACCGCGAGCAGGATCGCGAAGGTGCCGATCAGCGAGATCGGGATCGCCACGATCGGGATCAGCGAGGCGCGCCAGGTCTGCAGGAACACGATCACCACCACGACCACCAGCGCCACCGCGCCGAGGATGGTCCGGACCACCTCGTGCACCGACTGGGCGATGAACAGGGTGGTGTCGTAGACGATGTCGTATTTCAGGCCCTGCGGAAAATCCCGCGACAGCGCCTGCATGGTCTGGCGCAGCCCGCGCGCGGTGGCGAGCGCGTTCGACCCCGGCTGCTGGTAGACCAGGATCGGTACAGCGTTCAGCACGTCGAGGTAGCCGTTGGCGCCGTAATCCTGCGCGCCGAGCTCGACGCGGCCGATGTCGCGCACCCGCGTCACCCGGCCGGCAGCGTCGGACTTGACGATGATGTCGGCGAACTGCGACGGATCGTGCAGCCGGCCCAGCGTCTCGACGTTGAGCTGGAACGCCCCGGGTGTCGCCACCGGCGGCTGGCCGAGCACGCCGGCGGAGACCTGCACGTTCTGCGCCTGCAGCGCCGCCACCACCTCGCCCGCGGTCAGGTCGTGCGCCGCGACGCGGTCGGGATCGAGCCAGATACGCATGGCGTAGTCGCGCGAGCCGAAGATCTGCACGTCGCCGACTCCCGGGACGCGGGAAAGCTGGTCCTTCACATGCAGGGTCGCGTAGTTCGACATGTAGAGCTGGTCGCGCGACCCGTCCGGCGAGGACAGGTGGATCACCATCAGCATGTCCGGCGAGCTCTTCTGCACCGTGACGCCGAGGCGCTGCACCGTGTCGGGAAGCCGCGGCAGCGCGACCGAGACCCGGTTCTGCGTCAGCACCTGCGCGGTGTCCTGGTCGGTGCCGAGCTTGAAGGTCACGGTCACCGTCAGCTTGCCGTCGCCGGTGGACTGGCTGCTCAGGTAGAGCATGTTCTCGACGCCGACGATCTGCTGCTCCAGCGGCGTCGCCACAGACTGGCTGATCACCTCGGCCGAGGCACCGGGATAGGTCGCGGTCACCTGGATCGTCGGCGGCGCGATCTCGGGGTATTGCGCAACCGGCAGCACGAAGTAGGCGGCGACGCCCACGATGGTGATGAAGATCGACAGCGCGGTGGCGAAGATCGGCCGGTCGATGAAGAAATGCGAGAGGCGCACGGCGCGGCTCCTAGCCCTGGGTTGCGGGCGCGATGCTGCCCGCCTGCGGCGTGACCCTGGTGCCCGGACGGGCACGCATCAGGCCGTTGATGATGACCCGGTCGCTGCCCGACAGGCCCGCGCGTATCACCCGCAGGCCGGCTTCGAGCGGGCCGGTCTCGACCGGCTTGGGCACGACCGTGCCGTCCGGGGCGACCGTCATCACCAGCTTGCGCGACTGGTCGTTGACCACGGCCTCGTCGGGCAGCAGCAGGGTCGGCCTCGGCGCCGAAGTGGGCAGGCGCAGCCTGGCGAACTGGCCGGCGGCGATGAACAGGTCGTGGTTCGGCAGGCTGGCGCGGGCGTGGATGGTGCCGCTGCTGCGGTCCATCTGGTTGTCGATGAAGTCGAGCGTGCCGTGGCGCGGCCAGCCGTTCTCGTCGCTGAGGCTGGCCTGCACGCTGCGGTCGACGGCTCCGTCCTGCCCGGCAGTGTGCTGCCCCTGCAGGAAGCGCTGGTAGGCCAGGTAGTCGCCCTCGCTCATGTCGAAATCCAGGTGGATCGGATCGAGCGAGACGATGGTGGTCAGCAGCGTCGTCGAGCCGCCCTGGCCGCCGGTGATGAGGTTGCCGATCGAGCTGCGGTGCATGCTGATCCGCCCGGTCAGCGGCGCGGTGATGCGGCTGAACTCGAGGTTGAGCTGGGCCGAGCGCATCGCCGCGTGGGCCTGGTCGAGGGTGGCCACGGCGGCGCGCTGCAGCTGAACCCGCTGATCCAGCAGCTCGCTCGATGCGAAGCCGGTCTGCCGCAGGGCGGCGGTGCGCCCGATCTGCTTGTTGGCGAGGTCGAGCCCGGCGGTGGCGGTCAGCATCTGCGCCGTCGCCTGCTCCAGCGCGATCTGGTACGGCCGCGGGTCGATCACGAACAGCAGGTCGCCCCTGTGCACGATCTGGCCGTCGGTGAAGTGGATCTCGGTCAGGTAGCCGCTGACCTGGGCGCGTATCTCGACCGACTCCACCGCCGAGAACTGGCCGCTGAAGCTGGTCCACCCGGCGAGCGTGCGCTGCAGCGGCCGGCTGACGGTCACCGGCGGCGGCGGCGGCGACGCGGCCGATGGGTGCGGTGCCGCGTGCAGCCACGCGGGCGCCAGCCTGGGCAGCAGGATCGCGCCGCCGGCCAGCAGCAGCACGAGGGCGATGCCGCCGATCCAGGCGGCGCGTCGGCTGCCGGCAGCGCCCGGCGGCAGATCCCGGGAGACGGCGAGGGTTTCCAGCTGACCGGTCATCTTAGGTTCCTGAGAAATCTATCGGAGGAGCTGCGTGAACAGGATGTCGATGAACTGGCGCAGCGGACGGTCGCCCTTCTCAAGGCGGGCGCGCAGCACCGCACCCTCCCAGGCGTTGAGCACGAAGGTCGCGAGCTGCACGGGATCGGCGTCACAGCGGATCTCGCCGACGCGCTGCGCCTCGGCGATGCACGCGCCCATGCGCCGGCTCCAGCCGGCCAGGATCGCGGAAAGCTTCTCCGAGATGACCTCGCTGTGATCGGACAGTTCGGCCGCCATGTTGCCGACCAGGCATCCGCAGGTGAAGCCGATCTGCGCCATGTCGCCCGCGACCTGCTCGAAGTAGCGGCGCAGCCGCTCGCGCGGCCCGAGCCCGGTGTCGGAAAGGATGCGCAGCCGGTCGCAGGTGCCGTCGGACCAGTAGTGCTCGAGTGCCGCGGCGCCGAGCGCCTCCTTGCTCTCGAAATGGTTGTAGAACGAGCCCTTCGGAACGCCGGCCGCGTCGGTGATGTCCTGCACGCTGCAGCCGTTGAAGCCGGATTTGCTGAAGGTCCGTACTCCGGCCTCGAGCAGACGTTCACGCACGTCGCTGGATGTGCATCGCACCATGGCCGCTAATATGACCGGTCATCTTGAAGTTTCAAGCGCCCGGTTGCGCGTCAGCGCCGGAACTCGGGACGCAACGCCCCGTACAGCGCCCGGAAGCGCGCCAGCGGACGCCGGTAGCCCTCGTGGCGCGCCGCATCAGGCAAGATGACGTCGAGGAGCGCGGGCTTCGGGCATACCGCCTGCGCCGCCTCGCCGGTCAGGGCGAGGCGCGCCAGCCGCGCCGCCCCGAAGGCGGGGCCGGACTCGACGCCGGCGTAGCGGATCATCGGGATGCCGAGGATGTCGGCGATGATCTGGGTCCAGAACGCGCTGCGCGCCCCGCCGCCGACTATGGCCGCTTCGGCGATGACGGTGCCGGCGCCGGCCAGGCAGTCGAGCGCGTCGGCGAGGCTGCAGGCGACGCCTTCGAGCACCGCCTGCACGAGCTGCGCCGGAGTGGTCGATGGCGTGAGGCCGAACAGCACGCCGCGCGCCGCCGGATCGTTGTGCGGCGTGCGCTCGCCGGTCAGGTAGGGGAGGAACAGCAGCTCGCCCGGCGCCCCGCGCGGTCCGTCGTATCGGGCCTGCGCGTCGGCCAGCAGCGCCGCCGGATCGCCGTGGCCGAGCAGGCGCGTCGCCCAGGCCAGCGCGCCGGCGCCGTTCAGCACCGCCGCCGCCTGGAACCACAGGCCGGGCAGCGCATGCGCGAACGCCTGCACCCCGCTTCCGGTCGCCGGCCGGTAGCTGCCGGTGGTGACGAACACCTGCGCCGAGGTGCCGAGCGAGACGTAGGCGTCGCCGTCGCGGATCGCGCCGATGCCGATCGCGCCCGTGGCCGCATCGCCGCCGCCGCCGGCGACCACGGCGCCGCGCGCGATGCCCCACGCATCGGCGACGGCATCCGAGACCGCGCCGCCAGCCGCGCTGCCCTCCACCAGCCCCGGCAGCCAGGCGAGGTCGACGCCGCAAGCCGACGCGATCGGCGCCGACCAGCGACGCTCGGCCTCGTCGAGCAGCAGCGTGCCCGCGGCGTCGCAGGGATCGGTCTGGTGCAGGCCGGTGAGGCGCAGCCGCAGATAGTCCTTGGGCGGCAGCAGCCGGCGGATCCGCGCGAACGTCGCCGGCTCGTGCCGGCGCAGCCAGAGCAGCTTGGCCGGCCAGAAGCTGGTCGACTGCGCCGCTCCGGCGCGTCGTGCGAAATCCGGCTCGGCCTCGGACAGCGTGTCGGCCTCGAGTCCGGCGCGGGAGTCGTTCCACAGCATCGCCGGACGCAGCACCCGGTCGTCAGCGTCGAGCAGCACCAGCCCGTGCATCTGCCCGGACAGGCCGATCGCGCCCACCCGAAGCAGGTCGCGACCGAAGCCGGCACGGATCTGCGCGATGCCGGCGAGCACCGCGCGCCACCACGCTTCCGGCGACTGCTCCGACCAGCCCGGATGCGGCCGCTCGGTGTGCAGAACCGTCGTCGCCTGCGCGAGCAGGCGCTGGTGCGGGTCCACCAGCACGGTCTTGACAGCCGAGGTGCCGAGGTCGATCCCGAGGATCGTCGCGTCCGAGGCAACCGGCATGTCTTGCATTTCCCCGGCTTCGCCGCCGCATCGGCACGGCGTGCTCGCTACGACGGTGGTTCGGCGCTAATCATCGACGCGTCCGGAGCCGCACGCCACCCTCGGGTGGCCGTCGCGACACCCGGCGACACCTCCACAGGACGACGCACATGATCGATCGCAGCCAGATACGCGAGCACATGGAGGTCATCGGCGCCGATGGCGGCCATGTCGGAACCGTCGACCACGTCGATGGCGACCGCATCAAGCTCACCAAGTCGGACCGCGGCGCCGCCGGCCAGCATCACTTCATCCCGCTCTCGCTGATCGAGGAGATCGATGCGGACGCCGTCCGACTCTCCTTCAAGGCCGAGCTCGCGCCGCAGTTCTGGGAGGACTGAACCGCTCAGAGTCGGTCGCCCCCGGTTCACGAGGCGGCGCGTGCCGCCTCGATCAGCGCGTCCACATCGGGCGGCAGGGTGTCGAAGGCGCAGAGCAGGCGGATCACGCCTTGCGCCTCGCCCTCCGTCACCGCCCAGCGGTAGAACACGTAGCCGGCCGCCTCCAGGGCGGCGATCAGCGGCTGCGGCAGCAGCACGAACAGCTCGTTCGCTTCCACCGGCTGGACGAGGCTGATGCCGGGCAGCGACGACAGCCCGTTCGCCAGGCGCGCCGCCGCCTGATTGGCGCGGGCCGCATTGCGCAGCCATAGCCCGTCATCGAGGTAGGCGGCGATCTGCGCGCTCAGGAAGCGCTGCTTCGACCAGAGGTGCCCGGCGCGCTTGCGCCTGCGCGCGAACTCGTGCGCCAGCGCCCGATCGAAGAACACCACCGCCTCAGCCGCCAGCGCCCCGTTCTTGGTGGCGCCGAGCGAGAGCACGTCCACTCCCGCCTTCCAGGTGACCTCGGCCGGGGTGCAGCCGAGGAACGACACCGCGTTGGCGAAGCGCGCGCCGTCCATGTGCACGCGCAGGCCGCTGGCCCGGGCCACCTCCGACAGCGCCGCCACGTGCGAGGGCGCATAGCTGGTGCCCCATTCGGTGGCCTGGGTCAGGCTCAGCGCCATCGCCGGGCTCTGATGCACGCCGGTGCTGCGGCGGCGTGTGATGGCCCCCTGCAGCGCCCGCGGATCGATCCGGCCGTCCGGGCTCGGCAGGGTCAGCAGCTTGGCGCCGCCGGTGAAGAACTCCGGAGCACCCCCCTCGTCGTTCATGACGTGCGCGACCTCGTCGCAGTAGATCGAGCCGTACGGGGGCACCATCGCAGACAGCGCCAGCGCGTTGGCGGCGGTGCCGGTGGCGACCGGGAACACCACCGTCTCGGTCTCGAACAGCTCCGAGATCCGTGCTTCCATGCGCGCCGTCCACGGATCGGCGCCGTACGATCCGATCGCGCCCTGGTTGGCGGCCAGCACCGCCTCCATGACCCGCGGGTCGGCGGGCGAGACATTGTCGCTGCCGAAGTTCTTGCGTATCTGCGTCATGCATCCGTCCATGCCCGCCATCCTGCCGCTCCCTCGACCCGAGGTCCAGAACCCAGCCTGCATGACCTACCCTGCATGACCCAGATCCAGACCCGCCTGATCGACGGCAAGCGTCGCGCCGCCGCACTCACCGAAGCTATCAGCGCCGAAGTGGCGGCGCTGGCGCGGGAGGGTTTCGTCCCCGGTCTCGCGGTGGTGCTGGTCGGCGCCGACGCCGCGAGCGAGGTCTACGTGCGCAACAAGGCGCGGCAGACCGGTGCGGCCGGCATGCGCTCGTTCTCCCATACCCTGCCGGAGAGCACGACGCAGGCCGAGCTGCTCGCCCTCGTCGCGCAGCTGAACGCCGATCCGGCTGTGCACGGCATACTGGTGCAGCTGCCGCTGCCGGCCGCGATCGACGCGGCGGTGGTCATCGATGCGATCGATCCGGACAAGGATGTCGACGGCCTCGGCCAGGTCAATGCGGGGCGGGTCGCGCTCGATCGCAAGACCGACGGCCAGGACGCGCTGGTGCCCTGTACCCCGCTCGGCTGCCTGCTGCTGCTGCAGGCCGAGCTCGGCAGCCTGCGCGGGCTGCACGCGGTGGTGATCGGCCGCTCCAACCTGGTCGGCCGGCCGATGGCGCAGCTGCTGCTGCGCGCCGACTGCACCGTCACCATCGTGCACGTCCACACCCGCGACACCGCGGCACTGGCGCGACAGGGCGACATCGTGGTGGTGGCGACCGGCAGGCAGGGCCTGGTGCGGCGCGACTGGATCAAGCCCGGCGCCACCGTGATCGATGTCGGCATCACCCGGATCATGACCGATACCGGCAAGACCCGGCTGGTCGGCGACGTGGTGTTCGAGGAGATGCTCGGGGTCGCCGGCGCGATCACTCCAGTGCCGGGAGGGGTCGGGCCGATGACGATCGCCTGCCTGCTGGGCAACACCCTGACTGCGGCGACGCGGCAGCGCGCGCGCCGGCTCAGCGGCTGAAGCCCGCGACCTCCAGCAGGCTCACCTCGTAGCCGGTATTCAGCTTCCTGAGCTCGAAATCCTGTCGCAGCAGCAGGTAGGCCGCCTGGCCGTTGCCGGGCCGGAAGGCGGGGTTGCGCGACAGCACCCGAGCCGAGCAGACCGCGTCCGCCCGGTTCCACACCGCCGCGCCGGCTCGTTCCGCGAGCTTCGGCAGCTCCAGCACGGCCTGATCGGTCAGGCCGACGACGAACAGGCTGCGCGACCGGCTCTCCTGGTCGACAAAGGCGAGCACGTCGGGCTGGCTGCAGGGCGAACGCGCGCAGCCGATCGCCGCCAGGGGTATGGCCAGCGCCAGCACCCGGCCGGCCGAGGTCCGTCTCATCCGCGCCTCCACGCGAAGCGCCTGTCGCGCACCGGTTCCGCCAGGACGTCCACATGGTCGATACCACGCTCGGCCTGTATCGCCATCACCCCCTCGATCCCCGCCGGCTGCGCTCCGCCTTCCGGCGTGATCACCGACAGCGCGTAGCCGCAGCCGGTCAGCCAGGCGAGGTAGTCGGGTCCGGAGATGCCGGAGATGCCGGGCATCAGGTTGGGGCTGAACTCGCTGATGATCGTCGGACGGTCGCGCCGGATGATCTCCGCGCAGCCGCTCAGCGCCAGGTACTCCGCACCCTCGACGTCCACCTTGATCAGGTCGATGCGGCGCGCCGCCGGCAGCAGCGCGTCAGGACGCGCGCACCCCACCGTCTCGGCTCCGAGCAGGGCACCGATGTCGGCGCCGGGGGCCGAGGTGGTGCCGTTGGAATGCGAGCGGTGCAGCACCAGCACCCCGGTCTCGGCAGCCGCCGCAAGCTGCGCCACGGTCACGTGGGCAAACCCGTTCACGCGACGGCTCGCTTCCAGCAGGCGCACGTTGCGGCCGTTCGGCTCGATCGCCAGCACGTATCCGGCCGGTCCCACCAGGGCGGCGCCGAGCATGGTGAAATAGCCGATGTTGGCGCCGATATCGAGCAGCCCCATGCCCGGGCGCAGGATCCGGCGGAAGCTGGCCGCGACCTCGGGCTCGTAGGCGTCGGCCTGCACGTAGCGGCCGACCGCGGCGTCGTCCGGCGCGCTGTAGATCTCGAACTCGCGCAGCGCGGTCAGGATCGGCCGGGTCGATTCGTCCTCGCGCAGCAGCCCGCGGCGGGAGAACTCCAGCGAGCCGACATAGCTCGCCACCACCGAGTGCAGCGTCTCGCCGGCGCGCATGGCATGACCGCGCCACTCCTCCGGGTTGGGGTCGCGTCCGAGCAGCAGCCGGAAGCAGGCGCGGATGTCCTCGGCGCTGGCGAGTTCCGAGGAAGCGGACCCGGGGAAGGCGGCCGCGCCGATGGGCGCCTGATCCGGCAGGACGGAGGCAGATCTCAAACCGGCCGACATCGCATCGCAGTTCCGCTGGCCCGTCGTCGCCGGAGTTGGCAGAACGTGGCCGCCGGGGGATAGTGCCATGCCACAGCCGTCTCGCGCAAAGCGGCGCCGCAGGCGGAGAAAGAAGCGTTGCCCAACAAGATCTGGATCGACGTCGAGGACCTGTTTCAGTACGCCGCCCTCAACCCGCGTCCGAGCGGCATCCAGCGGATCGAGTACGAACTCTGCCGCTCGCTGGCCAGCCTCCCGGAGTCGCGCCAGCGTGTGCGCTTCGTTCGCCATGCCGGATCGCAGAAATCCTTCTACTCGATCCCCTATGCCGAGCTGGATGCGCTCTACGGCGGTCTGACCTCCGGCGACAGGAACAGGGGGGAACCGGCATCGGCGGCGCGGGCCCCGATCCAGAGGGCGCCGATCCAGAGGGCGCCGCTCCAGGGTATTCCCGCAGCCGGTCGCCGACGGCGCCGCACGCCGCTCTCGAGCGATCCGCTGCGCCGGCTCGCCTATGCCATGCCGCCCGGGCTGCGCAATCCGCTGGTCGCCTTCTACAAGGCGGAACGCGAAGCCGGCCGCGCGCTGGCGCATCTCGGCAGCGCCCTGAGCTGGGCGACGCGCACCCGGCTGAACGCGGTGCTGCGGCGCCCGCGGCGACCGGCTCCCGCCGCTGCCGATGCGGCGCCGCCGCCGCCCGCCGAAGCCGGGAAGGAGCAGCCGGTGTCCGGCGTCACCACCTTCGACGACAACTGCGCCCCCGGCGACGTGCTGCTGGTGCTGGGTTCGCCCTGGTTCCATCCTTTCTACGCCGAGGTGGTCGAGCGGGTGCAGCGGCAGCGCGCCCTGCGCTTCGCCCTGCTGGTCTACGACATCATCCCGCTGCGTCGGCCGGAGTGGTGCGACCACAACCTGGCGCTGCGCTTCCGTGAATGGACCAGCGACGTGTTTCCGCTGGTCGACACCTTCCTGACCATCTCCCGGGCCAGCGCGCGCGACATCGTGCAGCTGGCAAAGGACAGCGGCTACGTGCTGCGCCACCCGCCGGAGCCGATCCCGATCGGCACCGGCTTCACCTCGACACGCAAGGCCATGGGCGTCGAGGCGGCCGAGGTGCAG
>CAXTNV010000056.1:0-21224 GCA_964245755.1 uncultured Acetobacteraceae bacterium
ACCGACCTTCGAGCAGCGCCAGCGCAAAACCTACGTCAGTCTGTGCAACAACGCTCGTCATCGTTCTCACGTCGTAGTGTCCACCGGTGTCGGGGTCATCCGCATTTCCGGCTATTTACCCGGCTAGGTCGTCCAAGGCGATGGTGCGCATTCGCGCATCTTTCAGAGAACATCAGCTTGATCAAGTGCGAGAAGAGCGCGGGTGAGAACAGAAGTTCCGTCGGCGAGAGCGTGGGAAGAAGCATACTCCAGCGGGTGGTGGCTGATGCCGTCGCGACACGGCACGAAGATCATTCCGGTCGGACAGATCGGAGCGACAAACTGAGCATCATGGAAAGCGCCCGACGGCATGCGTCGTAGGGAGAAATCGCCCGAGACCGCAGCGTTAGCGACGGCCTCGATGACCGCCGGATCGAACTCGATCGGAGGAGCATTGAAAACTTCCCCGATTGTGGCGGTAGTGGTGCGAAGGGCAGCACGGATCGTCGGCGCGATCGCATCACCGCGTTCCATCAGGATCTTTTGGTCGGGATGGCGCAGATCGATGGTGAAGAACACGCGGCCGGCAACAGAGTTCGAGGTATTGGGCCATGTCTCGAATCGGCCTACGGTGAACCGAAGCACGTCGTCTGGATCGTGGGTAAGGCTGTTCAACGCGTCGATGGCCCGAAGTGCGTCCTGAAGGGCATCGCGGCGGCCGAGAAGGGGAGCGGTGCCGGCATGTGCGCTCGCGCCTTCCAGCGTAACCTGGAACCAGCGGCTGCCCTGGATGCCGGTGACGGCGCCGATGCGGGTTCCGGTAGTTTCCAACGTCGGACCCTGCTCGATATGGGCTTCGACATAGGCGTGCGGAATGCTACCCAGCGAACGCCTGGGAAGATCAGACTCCAAGCGGAGATGCTGCGCGAGCGCTTCTCCGAAGGAAATGCCGTCACGATCACGAACGGACGCGAACTCCTCGATCCGGGTGTGGCCGGACCACGCCATGCTGCCCATGCAGCCCGGCGCGAAGCGACCGCCTTCCTCGTTGGTCCAGGCAACGACCTCGACCGGATGCCGGGTCCGGATATTGAGGTCGTCCAGGACGGCGAGCAGCTCGAGGCCTGCTAACACGCCCCAGATACCGTCGAAGCGGCCGCCATTGGGCTGGGTGTCCATATGGCTGCCGGTCAGCAGTGCCGCAGCGGCCGGATCCTGACCCTCGCGTCGAAGCCAGAGGTTTGCGGCGGCATCGACACTGACTGAGGCGCCCGCGGCCCCTGCCCAGTCGACGAGGAGCCGACGAGCAGTCCGATCGAGATCGGTGAGGCAGGCACGATCTACTCCGGTGTCACCGCTCGCACCTACACGCGACATGGCGATCAGGCGGTTCCATTGGCGGCCTTCATCGATCGCCGCAGCGACTGTGTCGGGAGTCATGTCGTGCCTTAAAGCTGCATGCGCGGGCGGGCGTACTCGGACAACGAGCGAGCGAGGAATTCACCGTGTCCGGGCGCGCCGCGGAGCACGCCGTCATCGATGACGATCATACCGCGTACGATCGTGGTGACTGGCCAGCCGGTGACCTCGAAGCCCTCGTAAGGCGTATAGTCGGCGCCGTGGTGAAGGAGGGATTGACTGATCGTGGTGCGGCGTTCGGGATCCCAGAGAACGAGGTCGGCGTCCGAGCCAACCGCTATGGTGCCCTTGCGCGGATAGAGGCCGTAGAGCCTGGCATGATTCGTGGCGGTGAGAGCGACGAATTGCCGCAGCGTGAGACGGCCTTTAGCGACACCCTCGGAGAAGAGGATGGGAAGGCGCGTCTCGACGCCTGGAATGCCGTTGGGGATCCAGCGAAAGGAAGACTGTGCCCTGGGATGGAGCTTCCCGGTCGATTCACGGAAGCGGAAGGGACAATGGTCGGACGAGAAGATTTGAAAGACGCCTGTCTGGAGACCCTCCCAGCAGGCAATCTGGCTCGCGTGATCGCGCGGCGGCGGCGAGCAGACGTAGCGTGCACCCTCGAGATCGGGGCCATCCAGGTCGGCCGCGGTCAGAACCAGATATTGCGGACAGGTCTCACCGTAGATTTGGAGGCCCCGCGACTGTGCCCACCGGATCTGCTCCATGCTGTCGCGACCGGAAACGTGGACGATCATGATCGGGACGTCCACCAGCTCAGCCAGAGAGATCGCACGGTGCGTCGCCTCACGCTCGACGATGATCGGGCGGGAGGTGGCGTGATACGCAGGGGCGACCCGGCCCGAGCGCTCGAGCTGCTCGGTGAGGAACTCAATCGCGTCGAAGTTCTCCGCATGCACCATCACCAGCGCGCCGTGCTCGCGGGCGACGGAGAACACGTCGAGGATCTCGCGGTCACTCAGGCGCAGGCTCGCGTAGGTCATGAAGACCTTGAGCGAGGTATAACCGTCCGCGATCAGCGCCGGAAGATCCTGCCCGAGACACTGCGCCGTTGGGTCGGTCAAAATGAGGTGGAAGCCGTAATCGACATAGCAGCGACCCGCAGCCTCCTGATGATACGCATGCACGGCATCACGCAGCCCTTGACCGCGTTGCTGGAGCGCGAACGGAATCACGGTCGTGTTACCGCCATAGGCAGCCGAGAGCGTGCCGGAGACGAAGTCGTCGGCCTGTACCGTTTCCGGGCCGCTCGGCTGAGCAATGTGCACGTGACTGTCGATACCACCCGGGAGGACGAGGAGGCCCGAAGCGTCGATCTCGCGCGCGGCGCGCGGCAGGGAAGGAGAGAGGCAGGCAATTCGGCCTTCCCGTATGCCGACGTCGCAGGAGACGACGTCGGACGCGGTGACGACGGTTCCGCCGCGCACTACGAGATCGAGATCGGCCATTGCAGCTCCACACGTGATCTAGTCGGGAAGAAAGCGGTATCGGCACAGGCCGCAAGCGCTAGAACGTCTTCGTGAGGTTGCAGCCGATGGTTGCCGGGCGAAGCGTGTAGGCCTGGACGACGGAGTTGATCACTGGCCGCTGGATGATGATCTTGTTGTCGAGCAGGTTCTTCGCGTAGATCGAGATCGTCCACCCGTTCCGGGCCTGTGCGCCGATGCTCGCGTTCAGGATGCTGTATCCCGGGTCTTGGAAGTTCGGGTCGGTGCGCTGGAAGCTGCCGTTCGAGGGACCGGTCCAGTCATAGTCGGCGTGCAGGAACCCCCGAAGATGGTCGGTCAGCGGCACGCGGTAGTCGATGATGGCCGCCGCCGTCCAGGTGGGCACGAAGAGCACGTCCTCGCCGACGGTGGCCGTCTGCGCGTTGATCGTGCTGGTGATGAAGGCGTGCTCAGCCCCTGCGTTCAGACCGATCGTGAGGCCGTTGATCAAGGGCGGTCGGTAGCGCGCCTCGATCTCGCCGCCATAGGCCTCTGCGTTGCCGACATTGTAGTTGAAGGCGCCGCCGCAGATCGGGATGGTGATCGTCTCCTGGATCCGCGACCAGTCTATGTAGTAGCCCGCGACGTTGAGTGATAGCGTACGATCGAACAACAGGGACTTGCTGCCCGCCTCGTAGCTCCACAGTTGATCGGAGCCATACGTGCTCGGCGCGTTGCTGAACCCGAGCTGGTTCAGGCCAGCGACGCAGGAGATGTTGGTATTGGGAGTTGTCGCACCGCCGAGGCGGAAGCCTTTGGCGATGGTCGCGTACAGCGTCGACGAGGGCGTCACGTCGAAGGTCGCCGAAAACTTGGGCGTCGGCGCAGTGAATTCCGCGGACTGCCGATAGGGCGAGCCCATCGTACCGGCCCCGCCAAGGTCGAAGAACCCGCCGCCTGTCTCGGTGAAGGTCTCGCGCGCCGCGACGTAGCGATCGCCCGCGCTGAGGTGCAGTCGCTTCGTTACATCCCAGTCGGCCTGCCCGAAGCCGGCATATTGTGTGATGTCGTTGTGATCGTATACCGTCCAGACGAGGTCGTTCGGGAACTCGTTCGCCACCCCCGGCACGCCGAGCACGGACTGGTTGATGTCAAACCCGTAGATCTGCTGGAAGTCGCCGCTGAAGCCGGGTGCGGTTTCGTAGTCGAGATGCGACCATTTCTGGTCCGAGTAGAAGAAGCCGATCAGCCAGCGGAAACTCTGGTTCTGCCTCGATGCGAGCCGCACTTCCTGCGTCCAAGTCTTGAATCGATCAGTGAAAAGCACGGGAGACGGGACGTTGCCTAGGATCGTGTTGTTCTGCTGCTGCTTTGCGGGATAGGCGGGGTCGAGGAAGAAGTCGGCGATCGCAGTGCTGTTGAAGAAGGTCCCGTCCGCGTAGCGGTCGATGTCGCGGGTGTAGTAGCTGGTAACCGACGTGATGTCGGCGGGACCGAGCTGCTGCCGGATCGTGACGCTCGGAATGGAGATCTTGTCGCTGATGGTTTCGCGGACCTGCTTGTCCTGGTTGTAGAGGCCAAGATCCTCGAAGAAGTTCGGTGAGTCTCCGAGGAACAGGTTCTGGTAGTAGAAGGAGGGGGTGATGGTCAGGTACGGCGTCGGCAGCCACTTGACCGTGACGTGGACGTCACCGATCCGGTTGTAGTTCGTTCCGCTCTTGAGGTCTTGTCCGGAAAGCGACTTGCTGTCGATGTAGCCGCTGTCGTCAAGGAATTCGCCGGCGATGCGGATTCCCAGCTGATCGGTCACGAGCGGCAGGTTCAGGACGAACTGCTGGTCGGTGTTGATCCCGCCGTGAACTGTCCCGGACAGGTCCGATGACGCCGAACCGGCCACGTTGCGTAGATCGGGCTGGTTCGACAGGAAGCGGATGGTCCCACCCTCCGAACTTGCGCCGTAGAGCGTGCCCTGCGGTCCCCGCAACACCTCAACCCGGTCGAGATCAAGGAAACGCGGCTGTGCCACCCCCTCATAGCCGTTCTGGGTAATGATCGGCACGTCGTCGAGGTAGACCCCGACGGTCGGGTTGCCAACGGTGGAGCTGATGCCTCGGATCGAGATGTTGTCCTGGCCGGGGCCGTTATGTGCCGCGAACGACACCCCCGGCAGCACCCGGGTTATGTCCTCGTAGTCGTCGATATGGTGCGTCGCCAGCTCCTCGCCGCTGATCACGCCGATGCTGGTGGGGATTTTCCTCGCGTTCTCGCGACGCCTGTTGGCGGTGACGACAACGTCTTGGATCTGCTGTGGCTGCTCGTTCAGGCGGCCCGACTTGGCGGAGGTCGGACTTGGCGGCTTGTGCGTGGCGAGATCGGGCGCGCCGGCGATGGCATCGCCGACACCGGTTCGGGCGGATGAGGAACTCTGCGCGAGGGCGTGGCCGCCGCCCAGCAGCACGGTGCCGAAGAGGATGCCGAAGCCCGTCCTCAACACGCCTCGCTGATTTGCCATTAGGATCAGACCCCGGTTCCTGGGCGTGCGGCCCAACAAGCGATGACAGCATCCCGAGTAGAGCTACCTTGCTGTTCAAAAACAATAGAAAGGTTTCGAAAGAAAGATCAGCGCGCGCCTCAACAGTAGGCGTATGCCCCCACGATGGCCTTTAGTTTGATCATTTACCGGGAGCAGCGGCGATAACTCGGCGCGATCTGCATGTGTCTTAGGCATAAAATAACGAGCTACCGTGCTGCCAGAGTTGCCGCCATACTTTAATGCCTTCCGGAAGCTTTCCTTAGTCGCTTAAAACGCTTGTCTGCTTTCGGTCGGCCGCGCTTGTGAAGGTCGTCGTCAGGATGCGCGGTTTGGATCTGCGTAGATGTGCTCGGCGATCTCGCCAGGCTGCGTCAGCCACACCGCGTCGCGCTTCGATGCGAGGTGGCGCAGCGCCGCGCTGATACGCCTCAGCCGGAACGGCTGCCCGGCGATGAAGCTGTGCAGTATCACGCTCATGACCAGCGGCTGGCTCTCGGATTGGGCGCTCATCTCGTCGAATTGGTCGACGATCATGTCGGCGAAGGTGGCGGCGCTGGCCGACCGGCCGATGATGGTCGAGCTGTCGTTGATCTCCTGCGAGTACGGGATCGACAGCAGGCGGCCGTTGCGCAGGCGAAGCCAGACCGGCTGGTCGTCCATGCACCAGTCGAGCACGTAGCGGTAGCCGGCCGCTCGCAGCGTCTCGGGCGTCGTCGGTGTCTCGGCGATCCAGGGACCGGCCCAACCCGCGGGAGCGCGTCCCTCCTCGCGGCGGATCGCCTCCGTGACCGATGCGACGTAGGCCGCTTCCTCGGTCTCGGTCATGCCCGCGAGCGTGTCGGAGTTGGAGTGGCCGTGTGCAACGATCTCGCAGCCTCGCGACCGGAACGACGCGACCAGCGCCGGCGCCTCGTCGTACACCGCCGTGTTGAGCAGGATCGTGCCGGGCAGCCCCGCGCCGGCGAGCATGTCCAGTACCCGCCACGCCCCGATCCGGTTGCCGTAGTCGCGCCACGACGCGTTCAGCACGTCGTGCGCGATGCCGGTGCTCACCAGGTTCTCCGTCAGCCCCGTCCCAAAGTCATAGGCCTCGACGCCGAGTGCGACGTAGATCGCGAGGCGTTTGCCCTCCGGCCAAGTGTAGTCCGGTCGGGCCGTGATCGGTGTCGCCTCGTAGCGGCTATGGGAGATCAGGCGCCGGCTCATCGCTTCGCTCCGTCCGCGTGCGGGAGGGTGCGGACCATGCCGACGGACGTTGCCGCGGCACGCAGGTGCATCTCCCGGTAGTACGGCATCCAGGGTTCGGCCGCCGCCCGTGTCCGTCCGGCGCCGTTCATCTCGCGAGCCATGTCGCGCGCAGCCTTTCGCAGGGCCGGCTCGTCGAACCGCAGGCAGGCGCCGTCCCGCACCACGATCTCTCCTGCGACCATCACCAGCCGCACCGACGAGCCATCCTCGCAGTAGACCAGCTGCCGGTCGACGTCGTTCAGCGGCGTGAAGGTCAGCGTGTCCAGGTCGAGCAGGATGAGATCCGCCTCCAGTCCGGGCCGGATGGCACCGATCCGGTCCTGTGCACGCATGGCGGCGGCGCCGCCCGTCACCAGGCAGTCGAGCACCTCCGCGGCGCGGGGCCAGCGTGCGTAGTCGGGATCGGTGATGTTGTGCAGCAGCCCCACCATCTTCGCCACCTGCCACAGGTTGATCGCGTCGTCGGCGATCGCCTCGTCGCTGCCGAGGCAGATCGGGATGCCGCGGTCACGCAGGCGGCGGAACGGCATGATGCCGCTGCCGAGCCGGAGGTTGCAGATCGGGTTGTGCGCCACGACGGCGCCGGCGCCGGCGATCAGGTCGAGGTCGGCATCATCCACCCAGATCGCGTGGATGACGTTGCTGCGCGAGCTGAGCGCGCCACGTTCCGCCAGCTCGGCCACCAGGGAACGGCCGCGTATCTGTCCGAGCACCCGCTGCGTCCGGGTTTCCAGCAGGTGCACGAAGAACGGCAAGTCGTGCCGCGACGACATCGACTCGAGCGCCTCGAGATAACGGTCCGAGACCCGCTGCGGCGCCGAGCAGGAGATCGCGGCCTGCAGTCTGCCATCGCAGGCACCGTGCCAGCGCCCGAGCAGGTGCTCATACTGCGCGAGCAGGGCGTCGGCATCCGCCTCGGGCGCGGCCTCCAGCGCCGGACGCAGCGCCTCCGGCACGATCTCCCCCAGGAACGGCAGCTTGCCGATCTCCGGCAGGTCCGACTGATCAAGCGCCACGCGCGCACGGATGCCGCTGTCGCGATAGGCGCCGAGGATGGCATCAACGATCGCCGTGGTCGGCGCCGGCACCAGGAACGCGTCGTCCTGCACCGACGTGACGCCGCGTCGGAGCATCTCGGCCGCACCCAGCAGCGTTCGCGCGTAGGCAAAATCCGGGCTCGGCTGAAGCTCGGACAGGTTGGGGCTCTCGTGCAGCATGAACAGCTCGAGCGGCAGACCGTCCAGCGTCCCCTTGAGGTGGTTGACCGAGGAATGGAAGTGGCCGTTCACCAGCCCCGGCATCAGCAGGTGATCACGCGCCTCGATGACGACGGCACCGGGCGGCGGCTCGATGTGCCCTGCCGCCGCCACCGTGTCGATGAAGCGTCCGCGCACCAGCACGTCCCCCGCCTCGATGCACGGGCGGGCAGGGTCGAACGAGCGCAGCGTCGCCGCTCGGAAGAGGACCGGCCCGTCCATCAGACGGAACCCCTCGCCGGCGGCGTGGCGAAGGACCGGACCTTGCTGGTCCGCAGGCCATTCGCGACCATTCCTTCCGCCATCGTCAGCGCGACGCCGACCCCTTCGACGACCGGAATGCCGAGAACACGCTCCATCGGCTCGACCAGCCCGGACAGGCCGGCGCACCCGAGCACGATCGCCTCTGCGCCGTCCGCCCTGATCGCGACCCGTGCCTCCCCGACCATCGCCTCCAGCAGGCCTGGATCGAGCTCGATGCAGTCGTCGACCGCGACGTCGATCGCGCGTACGTTCCGACACCTATGCGCGAGCCCACTCGCGCGCACCACCCGCTCGGCCTGCATGATCGTCCGCGGCGGCAGCGTGATGATCGAGAAGACGGGCGCAATGAAGCAGGCGGCGTACAGCGCGGCCTCGGTCATGCCGATTACCGGCCCACGCGCGAGTTCGCGCACCGCCTCGATCCCGGTGTCTCCGAAGCAAGCCAGCACGTAGGCATCGGTGCCACGCGCCTCCTCCTCGCGGACCAACGGCAGCAGCTCCACCGTTGCGATCGCCTCATCGACGTGGCACTCGACGGCACCGACGCCTCCGGCCGGATTGCGCGCGACCACATCGGTTCCGTCCGCCGCCAGACGCCGCCCCAGGGCTTCAAGCCGTCGCGTGAACACCGCCGTGGTATTCGGGTTGAGGATGACGATGCGGCGCAACTTTGCTTGCGGGCTCGGGTCGTTCGGCATCATGCGGGGTTCTGATGCAACCAACATGCCGCGCTTCGATCCGGCCCGATCGGGCGGAGCGGCGGCTTCAACTCGCAGCGGCCGTGCACGTGCGGGCAGCGCGCGAGGAAGGCGCAGGCCGACGGCCCGGCAATGCGGCCGTTGCCCGCCGGCACAGGCCGCGTCAGCTCCAGCCGCGCCCGCGCTGGATCGGGTATCGGAACGGCAGCCACCAGTGCCGCCGTATACGGGTGCGCCGGCGAGCTGAACAACGCGGCTGGTGGTCCTTCCTCGATCACCTGGCCGGCGAACACCACCAGGGCGCGGTCGGCGATTTGGCGCACGATCGGCAGGTCGTGGCTGATGAACACCAGGGTCAGGCCCTGCTGCGACCGCAGCACCGCCAGGAGGTCGAGGATCTGGCCTTGCAGCGTCGTGTCGAGCGCGGACAGCGGCTCGTCCGCGACGACCAGGTCCGGCCGGGTGATCACGGCGCGCGCGATCGCGATCCGCTGCCGCTGGCCGCCCGAGAACTCGTGCGGGAGCCGGGAGGCGGCCGCGGGATCAAGGCCGACACGCCGTAGCATCAGCGCCACCGGCTCCAGCGTGTCGCGCCAGCGCCGCACCAGCCGGTGCACGATCAGCGGTTCGCCAAGCATCTCGCCGATCGTCATGTGCGGGTTGAGCGAGGCGAACGGATCCTGGAATACCATCTGCATGCGCTTGCGGTGGCTGCGCAGCGCCCTCGGACGCAGTGTCGTCAGGTCCTCGCCGCGGAAGCGCACCGTTCCCCGATCGGGCGGCCGCAGCATCAGCAGCACGCGCCCGATCGTCGACTTGCCGCAGCCCGACCCACCAACGATTGCCAGCGTCTCCCCCTGCTCAACCCGCAGGTCCACATCGGTGAGGGCGTGCACTGTGTGGCCGTCGCGCCGGAACATGACCGACACCGAGGCGAGCTCGGCGAGCGGCACGGCCGACTGGGTGTTCATAGCGGGTTCCAACACCAGACGCTGCCGCCGTCGCCGGCCGCCGAGGGCGGTGGAAACGTCGCAGTGCAGTCCGGCTGCCGCCGCGCGCAGCGTGGCGCGTAGGGGCAGCCCACGGACGACGGCGGCAGGTGATCAACGACGGCCGAGACGCCCGACTTGCCGTCGAGCCTGGGCATCGCGTCGAGCAGCGCGCTGGTGTACGGATGCCGCGGCCGCGAATAGAGCGCGCCGACCGGAGCAAGCTCGACCAGCCTGCCGGCGAGCAGCACGGCGACGCGGTCGACGGCCGCCGCCATGAGTGCCAGATCGTGCGTGACCCAGACGACGCCCATCCGCCGCTCGCGCCGCAGGCGGCCGAGCAGGTGCACCAGTTCCGCCTGCACCAGAGCGTCGAGCGCGGTGGTCGGCTCGTCGGCGAGAAGCAGCTGCGGATCGGCGGCCAACGCCGCGGCGATCATGACGCGCTGGCGCATGCCCCCGGACAGCTCGTGCGGATAGGCGACCATTCGTGCACCCGCACGCTCGAAGCCGACCTCCTCGAGCCGCCGCCGCGCCTCTTCCGAGGCCGCTCTCCGGGACAGGCCGCGGTGACGCACGAGAACCTCCGCCACCTGCTGCCCGACCTTCATCATCGGGTTCAGCGATTGTGACGGATCCTGGAACACGATGCCGGCAAAGGCGCCGCGCATCGCGCCGAGGCGATGCGCCGGCAGCTGCAGGACATCCTCGCCGCCGAGCCGCAGCCGCCGGGCCGCAACGGCGGCGATGTGGGCCGGGTGCAGGCCGAGGACGGCGAGCAGGGCAGCACTCTTGCCGGAGCCGGACTCGCCGACGATGCCCAAGGCGTCTCCGGCCGCTACCGCGAACGAGACGCCCCGCACCGCCTCGGTATCGCCGAGCCGGACGTGCAGGTCCTCGACGTCGAGCAGAGGGGCGAGCAGAGGGGGGAGCAGCGGCGCCGTCATCGCCCGCGATCGCCGCCGACCGGCCGCAGCGCTTGCCGCAGGCCCTGGCCGAGCAGGTTGACGGCGAGCACGGTGGTCGCGATCGCCAGACCCGGGAAGGTGGCAATCCACCAGGCGTTCTGCAGGTAGCGCCGGCCGCCGTCGAGCATCGCGCCCCAAGAGGGTGCACGCGGGTCGACACCGATGCCGAGAAAGCTCAGGGCCGCCTGCGTCAGCATCGCCTGCGCGGCCGAGAACGTGCCCACCACCACGATCGATGGGACGACTGCGGGCAGCACGTAGCGGTGCAGGATCCGCGGCCCCGGGACGCCGACGGCACGCGCGGCGACCAGGAAGTCCTGCTCGCGCAGGCTGAGCGCCTGACTTCTCACCACCCGGGCATAGTTGACCCAGGTCGCGAGCGACAACACCAGCACCACCGGTACGAAGCCGGTGCCGACGGCGGAGAGCAGGAACATGGCGAACAGGGTGAACGGGAAGGCGAGCTGCACGTCGACGAGCCAGGCGACCACACGATCAACCCGGCCGCGCAGGAAGCCCGCGACCAATCCCAGCGCCGTGCCGCCGACCATGCCGACCAGAGCCGCAGCGAGGCCGACCCCGATCGTCAGACGGCCGCCGAAGAGGATCCGTGACAGCATGTCACGCCCGAGGTTGTCGGTGCCGAGCAGGTGCCGGCCGCTGCCGCCCACGAGCCAGACCGGCGGCTCCAGCCGGTGGCGCAGGTCGAGCGCGCCCGGCGGAAACGGGGCAATGGCCGGCGCCCCCATCGTCATGACCGTCATCGCCAGCAGCACGGACGCGCCCCAGCGGCCGGATCTGGGCAGCGGCCTCACGCCGCCGCTTCCAGCGCTATCGGTCGCCTCGCCCACGCGATCCTCGGGTCGATGGCGGCGCACAGCAGGTCGGCCAGCAGGTTCACGATCGCAAAGCTCGCACCGGCGATCAGCACGGTTCCCTGCAGCAGCGGGACGTCGCGATACTGCAGCGCCTGCACGGCGAGCCGGCCAACGCCCGGCCACGCGAACACCACCTCGACCACGACCGCGGAAGAGATCAGGTCCCCCAGTTCTAGACCGGCCATGGTCACCACCGGCACGAGAACGTTTCGCAACGCGTGCACCCAGATCACGCGCGCCTCACGCAACCCCTTGCTTCGTGCGGTTCGAATGAAGTCGCGCTGCAGCACCTCGGCTATGCCAGCCTCGACCAGCTGCCCGAGCCTCGCCACGCTCTGCAGCGACAGCGTGATCGCCGGCAGCACCAGGTGCGACGCCCCGCCGAACCCGTCGATGGGCAGCCACCCGAGACCCACCGCGAACACTAGAGCCAGCATCAGGCCCAGCCAGAACGAGGGGACTGCCAGACCCAGAGTAGTCAGGACGCGCAGCACCACCGTCCAGTAGCCTCCACGCGCGGCGGCGAGCGTTCCGAGTGGGATGGCCAGCGCGAGTGCCGCGACGAACGCGGACAGCGCCAACAGCAGGGTTGCGGGCAGGCGCTCGAGCACGAGACCGGCGACATCCTGGCCAAAGATGTAAGAGCGGCCGAAATCGCCGCCGAGCGCGTGGAGAACGAACAGGCCATACTGGAGCAGCAGCGGCCGGTCGAGCCCGAGATGGATGCGCATGGCCGCACGTGCCGCCTCCGGCGCATTCGCCGGCAGCAGCAGCGTCACCGGATCGCCGCTGGCCGAGGCGACGATGAAGGTCGAGAACGACACCCCGAGCAGCACCAGGGCGGCGTGCGCCAAGCGTCCGAAGACCGGCCTCATCCTTCGACGCCTGCCCGGTAGATCTCCACGTACTGGTCCGGCCGTGGCAGGTAGCGCAGACGGTCCGACATGCCGTAGATAGCTGGCTGCGCCCACAGGAACACCCAAGGTGCGTCATCCCAGATCAGCTGCTCCGCCTCGAGCAGCGTCGCCCGGCGTTTAGCCGCGTCCGGCGTCCGCGCGGCGCTTCCGAGCAAGGCATCGATCCGGGGCTCAACGTATCCTGCGCCGTTGTCGACCGCGCCGCTGGTGAAGATGCCGAGTTCCACCAGCGGGTTGATGAGCGCCGCCAAGCCGTGCAGGAACAGCCCGGGGAAGTCGCGGCGGCGCAGCATCTCGGCGAACCGCCCGCTCTCGTAGCTGGCGAGCCGCGGCTGCAGCCCAAGCTTCGAGAGGTCGTCTGCAATCGCCTCGCAGATCTCCTCGCCATCAGCCCTGCTCGCATCGTAAGCCAGCTCCACCGAGAAGCGATCGTGGCCGGCAGCACGGAGCAGATCCGCGGCGTGCTCAGGCGCATGATCGTATGGCGGCAGGTCCGCCGTCGCGTTCGGCGGGTTGAGCAGCGACCGGAGCCGGGCCGTCATGCCGCGCTCGAGCGTTTCGACTAGAAGCTGCACGTCGACGGCGCGGTTGAGCGCCTGCCTGACTCGTCGGTCGCGCAGCGGTGCGATCCCGTTCTGGGAGATGCCGAGGTGCACCTTCTCGAGGCCCCGCAGATGCACGACCCGGCCGCGAGCCGAGCGCGTCGCAAGCGCTGCGGCGTCCGGATCGAGCTCGGGAACCAGATCCGCGGTGCCAGCCGCGAGTTCGCCTAGCCGGGCCGAGAGTTCTGGAACGGCGCGGAAGACGACGTCGCGGATTGGCACCGCGCCCTCCCAGTACTCCGAGTTCGCGGTGAGGCTGACGTGATCGCCGCGCACCCACTCGACGAACCGGTAGGGACCGGACCCGACCGGCTCCGCGCCGACCTGATCGGCCGGGGTGTCGCGCAGGTGCGCCGGCGCGCCGATGAACGCCTCCTCCAGCCAGTAGAGCAGATCAACGCAGGGCGCCGCGGTCACCAGCCGGACCCGGTCCGGCTCGAGCGCGTCGATGCGCTCGAGCCCGGTCTGCTGCCAGAGCTGGCTCTCGCCGTTGAACGGTGACCGGTTCATCCGCTCGAAATTCACCGCTACCGCTTGCGCGTCGAAACGCTCGCCGTTGTGGAACCGCACGCCAGGGCGCAGCCGGAAGATCCATTGCGTGGCGCTTATCTGTGACCACGACAGTGCCAACCGCGGCGCATGCGTGCCGTCCGGACGGCGCCGGACGAGACTGTCGAATAGCGACCAGATGACGCTGCCGATCGGGTGGTTGTTGCGGATCAGGTGCGGGTCGAGCGAGCTGACGTCGTTTTCCGAGACGATCGTGACGGGTGTGGCAGTCGGCGCATACGTCGCTGCCAGCGCTCGCGGACATGGCGGCATCAGGGTGGCGGCTGTTGCGCCGAGGAAGTGGCGTCGGTCGAGGATCCCGTGCCTCACGCGGTGACCACGGTCAGGCCCGCCTGCTCCAGCATGCGGATCGAGGCAGCGGGGGCGCCGCTGTCGGTCGCGAGCAGATCGGCCTCGTCGAGCGACATGATCTTGGCGGTGGCGACATGGCCGAGCTTGCCATGGTCGGCGACCACCACGACGCGCGAGGAGGCGGCGATGATCGCCTGGGTCACCTCGACCTCCTCCCAGCTCCGCATCGTGAAGCCCTTGGCGACGTCGATGCCGGAACACGAGATGAAGGCGACGTCGGCATTGACTTGGCGCAGCAGCAGTGTCCCGAAGGGTGAGATGAGAGACTGGTGCACCTTCGACAAGGTGCCGCCGGTCACCACGACCTGCACGCCGGGATGTGCTTCCAGTTCTAATGCGACCGCCAGGGCCGGAGTGACCACCGCCACGTCCTGCAGCGTTTTCGGCAGCGCTCGGGCCAGCGCCAGCGTCGTGGTACCGGAGTCGATGATGATCGTCTCGCCGTCGCGGACGAACGAGGCGGCGAGTTCCCCGATGCGCTGCTTCTCCTCCTCGAAGGAGTCCGAGAGCGGGTTCATGGCCCGATGGAAGCGGGCCGGACGTACCGCGATGGCACCTCCGCGTAGCCGGCGTAGGACCTGCTGGCGCTCGAGCGCATCGAGGTCGGTGCGGATCGTCACCACGGACACGTTGAGGACGTCGGACAGGCTGGAAACGGTCACCTTTCCATCGGCGCGCAGCATCTCCACGATCTCGCGCTGCCGGCTCGCTGCACCGAAGCCTGTCATCTGCACCCGTCGCGCAAGCGGGACGCTCTCGTCGGCGCCAACCCGATCAGGTTCTGCGAACGCTTTCTGTTTTGCAAGCGCAGAAAGGGGCCGGACCCACCTTCCCAACAGATTTAGGGTCTTACGGGCGTGAAACCACGGCCTGTTTACCTTTCGAAGTTTGTCGTTGCTGCATCGGAGACAAGCTTGCACTGTTCGTCGCGGCTGCGATGACGGAGCACATGATGAACTTACGGATTAAGACACCCCTGCTCGCGCCGGACTCACCGCTCGACACGCACGCCCGGCAGGTCATCGCCGACCTGTTCGACCGCGAGCAGCGGCTGATGGACGCGTTGCCGACCGACGCGGCGGACGATCCGAAGCGGCTCGAACGGGTGCTGCTCACCCGCGGTGAGATGCTGACGCAGCCAGAGCGGATCGTGCTGACCCTGGCCGAGGAGGACCGGACCCTCGACAGTGTCGCGCTCGACATCGCGCGACTCTCGTTCCGGCGCGTGTGCCTGACCGGCTGCGGCGACTCGCTCGCCGTGATGATCGCAGTTCGCCTGCTGCTCGAGGAGATGCTCGGCATCCCGTGCGAGCCGATGCAGGCGCTGGATCTCGCCTACTATGGAAGCGGCTCGATCGGCGCGGGAACGTTGGTGGTTGCCCTGAGCGCAAGCGGAGCGACCACCCGGACGGTAGAAGCGGTCATGATTGCCAGGGTGAACGGCGCAAAGACCCTCGCGCTCACCAATGCAGCCTCCTCGCCGCTTGCCGAGGCGGCGGATTGGACCATCCGCGTCCACGCCGATCGTCGCGGCTGGCCAACCCAGTCCAGCACCGCGGCGATGGCAGCTTTGTGCGCGCTGGCCACTCGCATTGGCGCCGAGCGCGGTGCCTCACGAGCCGGACTGCTCGCCGACGCGCTCGCGCGAGTGCCGGACCATATGCGGGAGGTGGCAGGGTGCTGCGATGGACCGATCCGCGACATCGTCGGCAGCCTTGGACCGCATCGCACCTTCCTGTTCTCGGGCGGCGGACCCGCCTTCGCCGCCGCATTATTCGGCGCGACGAAAACCAAGGAATGCACGCCGCACCACGCGCTGGCGGTGAACCTCGAAGAGTTCCACCACTACAACTCGGTCAAAAGCGGCGATCCGCTGCTTATTTTCGCGCCAGCAGGGCCGTCCGTCTGCCGCGCCCGCGACACTGCCTTCGAGGCGAGGCGGTGGGGCGGGCGCGTGATCGCAGTCGTGGATCAGGACGAGGACCTGCTCGACGCCGACAGTCACGCCGTTTTGCGGCTGCCTGCCATCCCCGAGGCACTCTCGGCATTCACGCACGCGCTTCCGGCGCAGCTGTTTGCGTGGCACGTCGCGATGGAGGGTTTCCGGAGGGCCGGCGTGGATCTGCCTGATCAAGCGGAAGATCGGTGATGACGCCGACGCCGGGACTGATCTGCCTTGGCAATCTGTCCCTCGACGAGATCGTCCGGCCCGACGGCTCTCGTCACCTTGAACAGGCAGGCGGTGACGCTCTGTATGGGTGCTTGGCCGCGCGCCTTTTTGATGCGACGGCCGAATTCGTGGCACCTGTCGGCAGTGACGAGCCACTGGCGATTCATGCCCTCCTTGGGTCAAGTCGCCTCTCGACCGAAGGGATGCCGCGCCGACCAGTGGCCACGCTGCGGAACTTGTTTGTCTATGGCAGCGACGATGCGCGAAATGCCAAGCTGCTCTCGACGCAAGAGGACTTCGAACTTCTTTCACCAAGTCCGACCGACATCCCGCCGCGCTATATTCTAGCCCGAGCGTTCATGGTCCTTGCGATGACCTTGCGTGCGCAGACCGAGCTGATCCGGAGTTTCCGGACTGAACGTCCGGGAACACTCCTCGCGCTCGACCCACAGGACGAATACATTGCCGGAAATGTCGATGACATCCTGGCTCTTGTCGCCAAAGTGGACGTCTTCCTACCAAGCCTGGATGAAGTGCGGGCCCTGCTCGGCGATACGGATGCGCTGCGGGCAGCACGCTTCTTCGCCAGCCTTGGCCCACGCATCGTCGTGATCAAAATGGGCGGAAGCGGAAGCCTTTCCTACGATGCTCGAACTGGACAGGTATTCAGGATGCCGCCGTGCCCGGGGCGAGTAGTGGATACGACAGGTGCCGGTGACGCCTTCTGTGCGGGGTTCCTCGCGACGCTTGCCTCCGGCAGCAACCTCCGGGAAGCTTCGATCGCCGGTGCCGTTGCCGCTTCGTTTGCAATTGAATCGTTCGGCTTATCCGCGTTGGCTGCCGCAACGCCTGGCGCAGCCCACTCGAGAGGTCAAGCATGGCGGCAATTCCTGCGTGGGGTGCCTGATGACTTCGGTGCCTGGGTTGGCGAGTAATTTGGCCGCGGTAGCATGGGCGGGGCGGTCGCTCGCTGGATGGAGACGGCTTGGCTCGAAGCCCAGCAGGGCTTCGCCTTCAAAACACAGCCGATGACGATCTGCGCTTACGAGGTCGATTGTACTGACATCGCTGATCTGAGCGGGGACGATGGACGTCACGACCTAGGCATCGCACTCGCTGACCTTGCGTGTGCTTGGGAAGATTTGGTTTGGCGCATATGCACTACTTGACGAATACTCTGACTTAGTCACTGCCTCCGATTGCCTTTAGCCGGGCAATCTTCCGAGCCGGAACAGGCTTGGTCACGACCTCGAACGTCCCGTGGTGCTCAGTCGCAAATGCCTCAGCTTTGGCGCGGGCATCGACCCCGTGGAAGTGGCCCCGGAACCGATGACCGACCTTGACCGACCAAAGAGGCGGTTGTCGTTTCGTTTCGATTACCTGTGTCGTCATCAACGTCTCCTATCGGCAGGCGTTCTAATCTGCGTATTGTTCTTTGCAGGATACCATTGACGGTTAACTCATGAGGGCGGCATCGTAATAGGAACAAAGAGCGGTATGTCCGATTGTGCTTCCGTATTCAGTATACGACACACAGATGAATACGATCAAATCGTTTCTGCCGGTTATGATGTTTGCATCAATACCCTCTTTGTGCACGACGATGTTGTACTTTGGCGGAGGCGCTTCGTCTGGAAACACAACATACCCGCTTTGGACAACCGGCTGCTGCTTGCACGCTTCAATATCGCTGAGAATAAAGCTCGGGGTGATGTCGGACGGCCTCATGCCAGAGAAGTTTCTGACATCGCGAGTGATGGTCAAGTCCCTCGCTGGAGCATGCCCATAGTTTTGATAGTCAAATACAATTTTCAGTTCGCTTCCAACAACTGGCACCCTCGCGATGACACCTCCAAGTATGTCGATCCAAGCGCGTTCCTGAGCCCGCGTTTCGACGAGTTGCCCCAGGGCAGCGGAGGCCTGTTGTTGGCTCGCGGTCAAAGCGTCTTTGGCGACAACTACACCATAGGCCGCTCCTCCGAGAGCACCAAGACTAATAATAATGGAAAATATCCAATATTTTTCTTCGCGAGCTTGATGTTTTTCGTCGCTTCTTTCTCTTGCCTCTGTGTCAGCTTCATACTTGGAAATGGAAGTCTCTTGCTTGGAATTTTCGCTTCGCTTGGCAGCGTCATGGGGGCGGTGTGTGTGGGAGTTTCTCTTCATCAGGTGCTTAACTAAAAGGACTGCTGCTGAGGTCAAAACCTCAAACACGACGCCAACCCTGATCAACGATCTGATCAGTGACATCGCAGAGAGCATTCCGTGCGTTTGCGCTTCAGCAGCACGCCACTGCTCCGCCGAAGATGTCTGGGTTGTTCCGATTGTTGTGCCGGAAATCGAACTCCGCCACGGAGAGCGGGAGATACTTGGCCGACACTTTGTGGTAGGTGCCGATAACGCCGCGCTTGATACGGGACCAGAAACCGTCGATCGTCTGAGTGTAGACGACACCGACCACATACTCTTTAGCACTGTGCCTGACGAACTCGTCCGGGAACTCTCTGAGGCCCTTGTAGGAAGGGTGCTCATCAGTCGCGAGCAGACTGACGCTCGTGCTGACAGCCTGCCGCACAAAGCTCTGCATCGTGGACGCATCCGTCCCACTAAGGACGCGAGCTACAACGGTGCCCTTGCGGCTGATAGCGCCCATGACTGCGATCTTGCCTGTGGTGCCTCGACCGCCATGCTTCTTGTCGGCATGCCGGTTCTTTTCCCGGCCTCCGACGTAGTCTCATTCACTTCGACAATTCCGACCAACTTCCGAAAATCAGGATCTACAAGACCAGCACGAACGCGCATGCAGAGATAGTGAGCGGTCCGGTAGGAGCCGAAACCCATGACGCGCTGGACCTCTAGAGCAGCGACGCCTTTTTTGGCCGTCATCATCATGTGGATGACCCGAAACCAGTTACGCAAGCCAACATTCGTGTTCTCGAACACAGTGCCGACCAACACAGAGAAGCGGTAGGACGTGCTCTGGCCGCACTTCATGCACTCCCACTTAAACGCCATCGTCTTAAGGGAGATCAGCTTGTCGTTGCCGCAGCGGGGGCAGGTGACACCGTTCGGCCAGCGACGAGCTTGCAGGTAGCTCTTGCAGACGTCGTCGTCCGGGAACGCCGTCTCAAACTGGCCGATAGTCATCTGCTTGGTGAACTTAGCCTGAGCCATAGGAGCGGTCCCCTTGTCTAAAAGGAGCTTACTCTCAAATCTTACCGTTCGTCAAGATGTGCATAATCGCCTTTGGTTTCGCGCGCTGCCGAGCCGCCAAGTTGGCGCCTTGCTAAGCGGCTCATGGGCGAAGGATATGCTGCCATCGTCGTGCCGAGCTTCGCGCCAGGCGCTGCGGATATCGACCGCAACATCGTCTTCTGGAAGTGGTCGAACGTTCGCCCGCACAAAGTGCTGGTTGTCGATGACGAGGCGCGTCTCCCACGAGATGGCCGCTCGTGGGAGGCTTAGCGAGCCATCACAGCACGCCGTTGAGCGGGTGGCTCTCGAATGGGTCGCCCATCTCGAGGTAGGTGTCGAGCACGGCGTAGCTCTTGTGGCGCCCGAGCTGCTTGAGCCGGGTCGGGTGGATGCCGCGGTCCATGCCAGTGCTGAGCGCGCCGCGCTTGAGGCTGTGGCCGCTGATCAGGCTGGGGTCGAAGCCGGCGGCGGCGGCGCGCCCCTTGAGGATGCGCGCCACGGTGCCGGGATCGATCGCCCGCTGGCCGAGCACCGGCTGCGGGCGTGGCCCAGCACCGCCCTCAAGACGGGTCGGCGGCACGAACACGCGCCGGAACAGCGCCCCCTCGGTGATGCCGGCCGCCTGCTGCCAGGCGCGCAGGGCGCGCACCGGGCACAGCGCGGTGCTGCCGTAGGGGATGGCGACGCTGACGGCGCGTCCGCCGCGCTCGCCCTTGGAGTGCGGCAGGATCAGGCTGAGGCCGCGCTCGCGGGCCTCGAGGTGCTCGAGCCGGATCGCGGCGAGCTCGGCCCGGCGCAGGGCGCCCGCGAAGCCGACCAGCAGCAGGGCGCGGTCGCGAAGTCCCACGAGGTCGTGCGGGATCAGGATGATGATCTGGCGCAGGATGTCGGCGGTGGCGGCAAGCTTCTGGGTGGGCGCCATCCCGCGTGCCGCGGCGTCGCGGTGGATGCCGGCGACGGTCTCGCCGACTACGGCTTCGGCGGTGGGCACCGGGCAGCCGGCGGCGTAGTGCAGGTAGCGGATGGCGGCGCGGCGCAGGTCGATGCTGTTGACGCTGAGGCCGCGCCCGCGCTCGGCGGCCAGGAAGGCCACCACGTCGACGGCGCGCGCCGGCAGGCAGGGCAGGGTGTGCTGGTGGCACCAGGCGCACCAGGCGCGCACGCCGGCGCGGTAGGCGCGTCGGGTGTTGTCGGCCTTGGCGCGTCGCGCGTAGGCCTCGGCCGCCGCCCGGGCGGTGACAAGGCTGCCGTCATGGGCAGGCAGGGCGGCCTCGGCGATGCTGTCGAACCAGGCGTGGATCAGGGCGGGCGGATGACCCAGCGGCGCCGGCCGCGGCGGCGGCAGGATGACGCCTTCGTCCAGCGCGGTGTCGTCGGAGGCTGCCATGCGATCTCCCTGCCAGCGCGCTGGATGGTCGCCTGCACGCCCTGAAGCTAGCGCCGCCTCTCTACGCCCGACAATCCGATTTATCGGGCATACAGAGGAGCGAGCTAGAGCTGAAAACTGTTACCGCGCCTTAGTTAAGGTTGCCTTATTCGGGCTAAGTCCGCAAGATGACGAGCGGTTCGGGTGCGAGTGCCACTGGTGTTGCGCCGGACGCAGCGACGAGGTGAGGGCGCACATGGAGCTGGCCACAACCGACACCGCAGCTGTCGTCGCCGCAGAGCCAGCGATCTCGCCGCAGCTGGCCGAGGAGACTGTGCGGCTCTACGCGGCTGACTGGAGCGCCTTCCGCGGCTGGTGCGCTGCGCATGAG
>CAXTNV010000057.1:0-15163 GCA_964245755.1 uncultured Acetobacteraceae bacterium
CCCGGATACCAGATCCGCGCCGACCGCCGCGATGGCCCCGCGCCGGCCGCGCCGGCGCCGCCGGACAGCGCGCGGCCGAGGCTGCCGATCACCAAGCCACGCACCGCCTCGGCATCGGCGAAGCGCAGCTCCGTCTTCGCTGGATGCACGTTCACGTCGAGCCGCTCCGGGGGAATGCTCAGGAACAATGCCAGCACCGGATGCCGGCCGGCCACGATCAGGTGCCGGTAGGCGACGCGGACCGCGGTGCGCAGCACCGGATCGGACACCGGGCGTCCGTTCACCACCAGGAACTGCCCGGCCGCGGTCGCGCGATGCACCGTCGGGCCGCAGGCGAAACCCTGCAGCGCCATGCCGAGCCGCTCCTCCGCGACCGCGAGCAGTCCCGGCTCGGCCAGCAGCACGGCGGCACGCCCGGCGCGCTCCGCCGCCGGCAGGTCCAGCACCGGGCGGCCGTCGATCTCGACCCGGAACGCGATCCAGGGTGCGGCGAGCGCCAGCCGGCGCAGCACGGTCTCGGCGTGCCCGGCCTCAATGCGCGCGCTCTTGAGGAACTTGCGTCGCGCCGGGGTGGCGAAGAACAGGTCCTCGACCACCGCGCTGGTGCCGACGGCGCCGGCGCAGGGCACCGGCTCGCCCGTCACCCCGCCGTCGACGCGCAGCCGCCAGGCTTCCGCCGCCCCCGGCGGCCGCGAGGTCAGGCACAGACGCGCGGCGGCGCCGATCGAGGGCAGCGCCTCGCCGCGGAACCCCAGTGTCGCGATCCGCACCATCGTCTCGTCGAGCAGCTTGGACGTGCAGTGCCGCTGCAGCGCCAGCGCCAGTGCGTCGGGCGACATGCCGACCCCGTCGTCGCGGACCACGATGCGCTCGATGCCGCCGCCTTCGAGGCTGACCTCGATGCGACCGGCACCGGCGTCGATCGCGTTCTCGACCAGCTCCTTCACCGCGGCGGCCGGACGCTCGATCACCTCGCCGGCGGCGATCCGGTTGACCACCTGCTCGGACAGCCGCCGGATCACCGGCGACGCCGCCGCTTCGCGTCGTGGGCTGGCGCCGCTCAGAACAGGCTTTGGAAGAAGCCGGGCTTGTCGGCCTTGACCGTCGGCGTGGCGCCGTCGGTCGGCGCACGGCCCAGTGCTGCGTTCTGCTCCAGGCGTCGCTTCTCGGCGTCGGCATCGACCACCGAGCCGGCCTGGCCGCCGCGCCAGAACATCAGCTCGTTGACGAAACCCGCACCCGGGCGATCGAGCTCGCCGTGCCCGGCGCCGGTGGGCGCGGCGCTGCTGGCGGTGGCACTCTGCAGCAGCGCGCTCTGTCCAGGCGAGCCGGTGCCGCCGACGCCCTGCAGCGCCACGTCCGGGGCCAGCGTCTCCAGCGCCTGGGTGCGCGTGCTCTGCTCCTGCGGACGGTCCGCACCGGGCTGCGGCGCCGCAAGCTGGGTGTCCGGAGGCATCGACAGCGGCGCTCGCGTGGTCACGGTGTATTCGTCGGGCGCGTCGCGCACGAGGCCGAAATCGCGCTCGATCTCCTGGCCGCTGCAGCCGCACAGGACGAGGCCGAGCCCGCACAGCAGGGCGGCCAGGGCTGGTCGGCGAGCGGTTGCGGCGGCTGGACGGGATTGGCGCGACATGCCGGTCTCTCTAGCGCCGAATCGCGAGCAGCGGCAAGCCGCCGGCGACGGCGAGGCCCGGCGGCGCCTCAGGCCGGGCGGCGATCGAGCACGCCGTCGAGCAGCAGCACGCCGACGCCGCAGACGATCGCCGCGTCCGCCACGTTGAACACGTACCATGACCAGCCGAAGGCGTGGGCGTGGATGAAGTCGACCACGGCGCCGAAGCGCAGCCGGTCGATGACGTTGCCGATCGCGCCGCCGGCGATGGCACGGCGGGCGGGGGGGACCTGGCGGCGCGGGGTGCGACGCATCCACACCCCGAGCAGCAGCACGACGCCGACCGCCACCGCGGTCAGCAGCCACGGCCCGGCGACGCCCAGCCCGGCCATCAGGCCGAAGGTGACCCCGTGGTTCCACACCATGGTGAGGTTCAGCACCGGCAGCAGCGCCACGCTGCCCAGCGCGGGCAGGTCGAGGCCGTTCAGGATCCAGTACTTGCTCGCCTGATCGCCGAGCAGCACGATCAGCCCCAGCAGCAGTCCGAGCCGCATCACGCGGCCGGATCCACCACGCCTGTGCAGCGCAGGCACAGCGACGGGTGCGCAGCAACCGTGCCGACCTCCTCGAGCACGCGCCAGCAGCGGGCGCACTTGCGGCCCGGCGCGAGCCGCACGGCCGGAGCTCCATGCGGGCCGCCCGGATATGGCCCGCCGGGCTGAGCGTCGGTCACCTGCGCGCCGTGACCGAAGAGGTAGAATGAGGAGGCGCCGGGCTCCACCACCACGTTGACCTTGGAGACGATCGCCAGCTCTTCCCAATCCAATTCGGAGAACCTGGTCGCCTCCTCTCGGCTTAAAGGAAGCTCCACCTCCGCCTGCAGCGAAGAGCCGACCATCCCGTCGCGACGCGCCGTCTCGATCTGGGTGGTGATCACGCGCCGTATCCCGCGCAGCTGGTTCCAGCGCTCGGCCAGCGCCGGGTCATGCCAGGAAGCCGGGATCTCCGGGAAGCGCTGCAGATGTACGCTGTCGGCCTCGCCGAAGCGCGCGGTCCAGGCCTCCTCGGCGGTGAAGCACAGCACCGGCGCCAGCCAGCTGCACAGGCAGCGATGCAGCTGGTCCAGCACCGTGCGCGCGGCCCGGCGGCGCTGCGAGCCGAGGGCGTCGCAGTACAGCGCGTCCTTGCGTATGTCGAAATAGAACGCCGAGAGGTCGCTGGCGCAGAAGCCGTGCAGCGCCGGCAGCAGCCCGACCCACTGGTGCGTCTCGACCGCGCGGCGCAGCTGCGCGTCGAGCTCGTGCAGCCGGTGCAGCACCCAGCGTTCCAGCTCCGGCATCGCCGCGTGCTCGACCCGCTCGACCTCGGCGAAGCCGTCCAGCGCACCCAGCAGCCAGCGCAGCGTGTTGCGCAGGCGGCGATACAGCTCGCCCTGCTGCTTGAGGATCTCCGGGCCGATGCGCAGGTCCTCGTCGGTGTCGGAGTTCATCACCCACAGCCGCAGGATGTCGGCACCCAGGCTGTCGTGCACCTGCTGCGGCGACACCACGTTGCCGAGCGACTTGCTCATCTTGCGGCCCTGCTCGTCGAGCACGAAGCCGTTGGTCACGAGCGCGCGGTATGGCGCCGTGCCGCGTGAGCCGACCGCCTCCAGCAGGCTCGACTGGAACCAGCCGCGATGCTGATCGGAGCCTTCCAGGTAGAGGTCGGCCGGATAGGGCAGCGCGTCGCCGCCGAGCACGAAGCTGTGCGTCGAGCCGCTCTCGAACCAGACGTCGACGATGTCGCGCACCTGCTCGTACTGCTCGGGGTCGCGCTCCTCGCCGAGGAAGCGCGAGGGGGGTGCGCTGTACCACACGTCCGCGCCGTCGGCGGCGAAGGCCTCGACGATGCGCGCCATCACCGAAGGGTCGCGCAGCACCTCGCCGCTGCGCTTGTCCACGAACACCGCGATCGGCACCCCCCAGGCGCGCTGGCGCGAGATGCACCAGTCCGGACGGTCGGCGACCATCGCGGTCAGGCGTCGGCGCGCCTGCGCCGGCACGAAGCTCACCGCCTCCAGCGCCTCGAGCGCGCGGGCGCGGATCGCGGTCTCGCCGTCCATGCGGATGAACCATTGCGGCGTCGCGCGCCAGATCACCGGGGCGCGCGAGCGCCAGGAATGCGGGTAGGAGTGCGTGATCTGGCCGCGCCAGACCAGGCCGCCCGACCGCCGCAGCGCCTCGCACACCGGGTCCGCCGCGCGGAACACGTGGATGCCGGCGAACAGCGGCACCGCCGCCGCGTAGCTGCCGTCGTCCAGCACCGTCTCCGGCACCGCGATCCCGTGTGCGGTGGTGAGCGCGAAATCGTCCTCGCCGTGTGCCGGCGCCATGTGCACCAGACCGGTGCCCTGCTCGGTGGTGACGAAGTCGCCCGCCAGCAGCGGCACGTCGTGCTCGTAGCCTTGGCCGCGCCAGGGATGCGCGCACAGCGCACCGGCCAGCGCGGTGCCCGGCAGGTCGTGCCGGACATCGTAGCGGGTGATGCGGACGGTGGCAGCGAACGCCTCGGCGAGGTCGGACGCCACCAGCAGCCGGTCGCCGGGTGCCACCAGGCTATCCGCACCGGTTTCTCGCACCTCGATCACCGCGTAGCGGATCGCCGGCCCGTAGGCGATGGCGCGGTTGCCCGGCATGGTCCAGGGCGTGGTGGTCCAGATCACCGCGCGGGCGCCGTCGAGCCAGCGCTGCGGCGTCGGGTCGTGGATCACCGGAAAAGCGACCCAGACCGTGCTGCTGGTGTGGTCGTGGTACTCGATCTCGGCTTCCGCGAGCGCGGTCTTCTCGACCGGGCTCCACAGCACCGGGCGCAGCCCGCGATACAGCGCGCCGCTCAGCAGGAAGCGGCCGATCTCGCCGGCGATCGCCGCCTCGGAAGCGAAATCCATCGTGGCGTAGCGGTGCGCCCAGTCGCCCTGCACGCCCAGCCTGCGGAACTCCTCGGCCTGCACCTCGAGCCATTGCTGCGCGTAGGCACGGCATTCGGCGCGGAACTGCAGGATCGGCACCTCGTCCTTGTCGCGGCCGGACTTGCGATACTGCTCCTCGATGCGCCACTCGATCGGCAGACCGTGGCAGTCCCAGCCCGGCACATAGCGCACCGCGTAGCCGGCCATGCGGTGGGCGCGGTTCACCACGTCCTTCAGGATCTTGTTCAGGGCGTGGCCGATATGCAGGTGGCCGTTGGCGTAGGGCGGCCCGTCATGCAGGGTGAAGCGGGGACGTCCCGCCTCCGCGGCCTCGATCCGCGCGTCCAGCCGCATCGCCGTCCAGCGCGCCAGGATCGCCGGCTCGCGGCGCGGCAGCTCGCCGCGCATCGGGAACGACGTGCTGGGCAGGAACACGGTTTCGCGGTAGTCGGCGGTCGGCTCGGTCATCGGCGGTGCACTTCGCTGCATCGGGCGGTCCGTAGCTGGCACCGCGCGCGGTCCGTGCTGCCTCAGCCGCCGAGCTTGCGCAACAGGTAGTCGCGCGCCTGCTCGCCGTCGCGGCCGATCTGGGCGCGCAACGCCTCGAGCCCGTCGAAGCGCTGCTCGGCGCGCAGCAGGGTGTGCAGCGCCACCGACAGCTCCATCCCGTAGAGGTCGCCGTCGAAATCGAACAGGTGCGCTTCCAGCCGGCTCTCCAGCCCGGTTTGCACCGTCGGGCGGCGGCCGATGTTGGCGACGCCGCGGTGGGTGCCGCCGTCCGGCAGCCGCACGGTGACGGCGTAGACGCCGCGCGCCGGCTCCAGGTGGCGACCGAGGGCGATGTTGGCGGTGGGGAAGCCGAGCTGCCGGCCGCGCTTGTCGCCGTGTACGACGATGCCGCGCACCGCCCAGGGGCGTCCCAGCTCCTCGGTGGCGCGTTCCGGATAGCCGTCCAGCAGCGCGCGCCGGATCCGGCTGGAGGAGAACGGACCGCCGCTGTCGGCGAGCGGCGGCACGATGGTCAGGCCGATGCCCAGCTCCTCTGCCTGGTCGCTCAGGCGGTCGACGTCGCCGCCGCGGCGATGGCCGTAGGCGAAGTCGGGCCCGCAGGCGAGGTGGCGCAGGCCCAGGCTCTCGTGCAGCACCTCGCGCACGAAGCGCTCGGCGGAGAAGTGCGAGAACGCCTCGTCGAACGGGATCTCGAAGAGGCGCGTCACGCCCAGGGCTTCGAGTGCCGCGCAGCGCTCGTGGCTCAGGCTGAGCCGGAACGGCGGGTCGTCGGGGCGGAACAGCTCGCGCGGATGCGGCTCGAACGTCACCACCCCGAGCCGCGCTTCCGGCCGCGCCGCGTGCAGGCGGCGCAGCAGGTGGGCGTGGCCGAGATGCACACCGTCGAAATTTCCCAGCGCCGCGATGGCACCGCGCGCGCTGTCCGGGGTGCGACGCCAGCCGCGATGCAGCTCGATCATGACCGGCCTGCTGCGGGCAGGCCGAAGCGGGCGGCGACGGCGTCGAAGTCTGGGCACCCCGGATGCCGCGCGCAGGCAGAGGTCGCATCCTCGGCGCGCAACAGCTGGCAGGTGGCGAGCCCGGCTGCCGCCGCCGCGTCGAGCTCGGTCGCGCTGTCTGACAGGAACAGGATCTGCGCCGGCGGCAGGTCCAGCCGGCCCGCCGCCTCGACGTAGCTCGCGGGCGAGGACTTGGCGCCGATGCGGGTGTCGAGGAAAGCCGAGAACAGCCCGCACAGGTCGCCGCCGGCACCCTCCGGCGGATGGCCGAAGATCAGGCGCTGCGCCGCCTCGGAGCCGGAGGAATATACCGCGAGCCGCACGCCGCCCCCGTGCCAGGCGCGCAGCGCCGGGGCGACATCGGGGTACAGCTCGCTGCGCAGCGCGCCCGCGGCGTAGCCGTCCTGCCACGCCAGTCCCTGCAGCAGCTTGAGCGGCGTGACCTTGGCATCCCGGTCCATCCAGGCGAGGCACTGCGCCAGCGGATCCGCCTCGGGCGACAGCTCGCGTATCTGCATCAATGCCGCGGCGACCGGCGGCTCAAGCGTGCGCTCGCGCAGCAGCGCCGGCAGGGCGGCTCGCGCGTACGGGAACAGCACCCGGTGGACGAAGGCGATCGGGGCGGTGGTGCCCTCGATGTCGGTCAGCACCGCGCGCGGGCTATGGATCACGTCGCTGCTCTCACCGGAACTGCTCGCACCGGATGCCGGAGGTGAAGGGATGGCGTACGCGGGCCGCTCAGGCGGCGGAACGGAAGTCGTCGCGCGGCGCCGCCCGGTTCGCGATGGTCACGTCGAACGCGTCCAGCCCGAAGGATGCGGCGCGCCGGCTCATGCTCCGAGCTTCCTCCGTTGCAGCGTGCAGTCGAGCAGGAACTCCAGGCCTTCCAGCCGCGCCAGCGCCGCCGCCATCGATCGCCCCCAGGCATAGACGCCGTGCCCGCGTATCAGGTAGCCCATCGCCATGCCGTCAAGCAGCGGCGCGACGCTTGCGCAAAGACGGCCGATGTCCTGGTCGTTGTCGAAGACGGGCAGCCGCCGCCGCGATCCGCTCGGATCCTGCCCGTCGAACAGCTTGAGCAGCTCGTAGTCCTCGAACCACAGCGCCGCGCCCGGCTCGAGCATCGACAGCACCGTGGCCGGCACCGAGTGACCGTGCACCACCGCATCGGTCGCCGGGAATGCCGCGTAGAGCTGGCAGTGCAGCAGGGTCTCGGCGCTGGGACGATCCCCCGCACGCGCCGCCTGCCCGTCCGCATCGACCTCGATCACGTCGTCCTGGGAGAGCAGCCCCTTGTGGGTGCCGCTGCGGGTGATGGCGATGCGGCCGTCTCGGAGGCGCCGGCTCAAATTGCCTGAAGTGGCAGGAACCCAGCCGAACTGGTCCAGCCGCCGGCCCGCCGCGACGATCTCGTCCACGGCGTGGGCCCAAGCGATGTCCACGGCCGACAGGGCGGCCAGCGGCTTGGCCGGTGCCGGCACGGGTGGCCGTGCGGCCGCCTCAGCTATGCCGAACCGGCTCCTGCACCTGGCCCGACACGTGGCCCGGTGCCGGGTTGGCAGTGCCGGAGGACACGATGGTCGGCGACGCGAGCGTCGTCGGTGCAGGGTGCGACCCCTGCTGGCCGGCATGCTCCATCGACTCGTCGTCGGCCATGTTCTTCTTGAACGACTTCATGCCCTTGGCGAAGTCGCCCATCAGGGTGCTCACCTTGCCGCTGCCGCCGAACAGCAGCAGCACCACGGCGAGCACGATCAGCCAGTGCCAGATGCTCAAGCCACCCATGAGACCCTCTCTTCGACCGCGTCCGGCCGGCTGCGCCGGCGCCGAACCGCTTCATGCAAAGCATGTGGCGCCAGGCGTCTGGCCATGCAAGGCTTGTCTGCGCGCAGGGCTGGCTCGCTGGCCGCGCCCCCCGGCTACCGGTCGCGCAGGCGTAGGATCAGCGCCTCCGCCGTCACCAGGTCGGTGTCGAGCGCGCGGCGCGCCACATCGTGCGCGAAGCCCGCCCGGGCCAGTGCCCCCAGCGCGCGCCGGGATGCGGCCGGGTCGACCTGTGCTGGCATGGGCGCGAACGGGCCGATCCGGCGCCGGCGCGCCTGGATCAGGGCCGCGGCGAGCTCGGCGTCGTCGGGATCCTGCAGCGCCTCGGTGCGGGCGCCACGCAGCGCGTGCTCGATCGTCTCGGCATCCAGGCCACGGCCGGCGAGATGCGCCGCAACCGCGCGCGCCGAGCGGCCGCTGCGGGTGAGCGAGCGCACGCGCGACGTCGCGAACGACGCGTCGTCGACCGCGCCGAGGCGGACCATCTCGGCGGCGATCAGGCGAGCCTCGCCGCGGGCCTGCTCCTGGAGCTGCTTGATCGCGTCGGCCTCCGCCTCCTGCAGCAGCGCCCGGCGCGCCCAGCGCGACACCTGGCGCTCGAGCACACGCACGAGCCCGCTCTCTGTGCTCGCGAAGCGCGCCAAGTAGTCGATCGCCGCCTGGCGCAGGTCGGGCGGAGGGACTGGGCCGGCCGGACGCGATCGCCGGCCTGCTCCCTCAGCGACGCGCCTTGCGGGCGGCGTAGCGCTTGTCCCGCGCTGCCTTCTGCTCAAGCTTGAGCAGCGCCTCCTGACGTGTCGCCTCCCGCGCTGCCGCGTCGCGCTCTGCCAGCAGGGCTGCCGCGGCGACGGCAGCGGCCTCGCGCTCAAGGGCGAGGCGCGTCGCCGCCGCCTCGCGCTCACGACGACGCTCGGCCATGCGCAGGTCCCGCGCCTCCGCGATCGCGCGCCGCTCCGCCTGCCGCGCCAGCAGCTCGGGGTCGTCCGCCGCGGGGCGGGTCTTGAACTTTGCCAGCAGCGCCATCTTGGCCTCGGCGGAAGCCTTCTGCCGCTCGTCGAATTTATTGTCCTTGAAAATGATCGCGACCCTTCGTCTCGTTCCGGCACACCAGCTGGTAGCGACGCGCGGCGGTTTCTAGCCGTTGTTGCGCTGCGGTGTCACCACCATATGCGCGGCAGTCCTTTTATGCGACAATACGCCCGAGTTGAAGTCGTGGCGCACGCGCCACCTTGCAGGGGATGACGATGCCGGAATGCTTTCCACGTCATTCCGAGATGGCGGGAGGCCAGCGATGAACGTCTTTAAACCCGCAACCAGAACCGCGATGACCGAGGCCCAGGTCCGCAAGGCCGCCGCCAACACCGCCGGCCACGAGAAGACCGTCGACAACGATCCGTTCAAGGAAGGCGATGCGGTGGTCTATGCGGCGCATGGCGTCGGCCATATCGACCGCATCGGCCTGGAGGAGATCGCCGGGCACAAGCTCGAGGTGATCCAGGTCTCGTTCTCAGACAACCAGATGACGTTGCGCATCCCCCTGGCGCGCGCCCGCGCTTCCGGCCTGCGCAAGATCGCCAGCCGCGACATCGTGGAGAAGGCAATGGCCGTGATCCGCGGCAAGCCGCGCATCAGCAAGGCGCTGTGGGCGCGGCGCGCGGTGGAGATCCAGGCGCGCATCAACTCGGGCGACCTGCTCCAGGTGGCAGAGGTGGTGCGCGACCTGCAGCGCCACGTCGACAATCTCGAGGGCAGCTTCAGCGAGCGCAAGCTGTTCGAGCTGGCCCTGGACCGGTTCGGCGCCGAGATCGCGGTGGTCGAGGGTGCGGACAAGGGGGCTGTGCTCGACCGCCTGACCGCGACCATGAAGGCGGCCTGAAGCGAGGCGGGCCTCCGCCGCCTCAACCGAGGAGCGGAGACCTCCCGTCGATGCCGCAGGCGGCCTTTCCGGACAGGCAGCCTAGTGGCGGCCGGCTCAGGACGGGTTCTCCTCTCCCCCCATGGCCTCGTCGCCGTCGCGCGCTGCGGGAGCATCGCTGGCCGGTTGCTGGACCGCCGCTTCCTTTTCGCGGCGCTTGGCTTCCTTCTTCGCTGCCTTGGCGCGGTCGCGCTCGGCCTTCTGGAACCCGTAATTGACCTTGAAGGTCATTATTCCTCCTTCAGGCGACCTTTAGATTGACTGCGGAAACCCGGCCCTTCTGGCCGCTTTCCAGATCGAAGCTGACCGACTGGCCGTCATTGAGGCTCTGCAGGCCGGCACGCTCCACCGCCGAGATATGCACGAACACGTCGCTGGACCCGTCCGAAGGCTGGATGAAGCCATATCCCTTGGTCGCGTTGAACCACTTAACCGTGCCGTTCGGCATGGCCTATCTCCTGCTCTCGGAGGCCACCGCAACGACGACCCATCTGCTCGACCGTAATGGAAAGAAGCACCGAGGATTCATTATGCCGAGGATCCTTCCCGGTGCCTACCCGGTGGTTTGACTTGGCCGACGCGCACACGGCATCATGAAGCTGCCGGCGCGGAACCGCCGGCGCCCGGCTGTCGTGGCTCCCGGATCGGCCTGGATGCCGAGGACAGGCTGATCGCCCGCGAGGCGGCCGCCGACGAGGTGCAGGACCAAGCCGATGATCGCGTCACTCATGCCGACCTATAATCGCGCCGACGTTGTCTTCGAGCGCGGCGAAGGAAGCTGGCTGATCGGTTCCGACGGGCGACGCTACCTCGATTTCGGCGCCGGCATCGCCACCTCCTCGCTCGGACACGCCCATCCGCTGCTGGTGGCGGCGATCGCCGAGCAGGCCGGCCGGGTGATGCACGTCTCCAACCTGTACCGCGTGCCGCAGGCCGAACGGCTCGCCGAGCGCCTGGTCGCGGCGACCTTCGCCGACAGCGTGTTCTTCTGCAACTCCGGGGCGGAAGCCAACGAGGGCATGGTCAAGATGATGCGCCGGGCGATGGCGGCGACCGGCCGGCCGGAGCGCACGCGCGTGCTGTGCTTCGAGGGTGCCTTCCACGGCCGCACCTTGGCGATGCTGTCGGCGACCGGCAACGCCAAGTATCTGCAGGGCTTCGGACCACCGGTCGAGGGTTTCGACCACGTGCCGCTGAACAATCTCAACGCGGTGCGCGACGCGATCACGCCGCAGACGGCGGCGATCCTGATCGAACCGATCCAGGGCGAGGGCGGCGTCCGGCTCGCCGACCCGCGCTTCCTGCGCGAGCTGCGCGCCGCCTGCGACGAGTTCGGCCTGCTGCTCGGCTTCGACGAGGTGCAGAGCGGCATGGGCCGCACCGGCAGGCTGTTCGCGCACGAGTGGGCCGAGGTGCGTCCGGACGTGGTCTCCACCGCCAAGGGCATCGGCGGCGGCTTCCCGCTCGGCGCCATACTGGCCTCCGAGGCGGTAGCGCGGCACATGAGCTACGGCTCGCACGGCACCACCTTCGGCGGCAACCCGCTGGCCTGCGCCGCCGGCAACGTGGTGCTCGACGTCGTGCTGGCGCCGGGCTTCCTCGAAGCCGTCGGCCGCACCGGCCAGGTGCTGCTTGAGGCCCTGCGCGCCATTGTCCGCAGCGATCCCGACCTGTTCGAGGGCGTGCGCGGGCGCGGGCTGATGATCGGCGTGCAGTGCCGCGTGCCGAACGGGGCGCTGCAGGCCGCCTGCCTCGAGGAGGGGCTGCTGGCAGTGGCCGCCGGCGAGAACGTGCTGCGGCTGGTGCCGCCGCTGGTGGCGCGCGAGGCGGAGGCCCTGGAGGCGGTGCGCAGGCTGCGCGCGGCGGCGGCGCGGCTGCGGCCGACGCTGCGCGCCGCGCAATGACGGGACCGGATCCGCGGCATTATCTCGAGCTGCGCGATCTCGACGGGGCCACGCTGCGCGCGATCCTCGAGGTCTCAAGCGCGATCAAGCGCGCTCAGCGCGGCGGCGAGCGGCCCGCGCACCCCGACCGTCCGCTCGCGGGACGCACCCTGGGGCTGATGCTGGAGAAGCCCTCCACCCGCACCCGGGTGTCGTTCGAGGTCGCCATGCGCCAGCTCGGCGGCGACGTGGTGGTGCTGTCGGCGCGCGACATGCAGCTGGGACGCGGCGAGAGCATCGCCGACACCGCGCGCGTGCTGTCGCGCTTCCTGGACGCCGTGGTGCTGCGGACCGATGACGCGCACAAGCTGCGCGAGCTGGTCGCGTACAGCACCATCCCTGTGATCAACGGCCTGACCGCCGCCTCGCACCCGGCACAGCTGCTGGCCGACATCCTGACTTTCGAGGAGCATCGCGGCCCGATCCGCGGGCAGCGGATCGCCTGGTGCGGCGACGGCAACAACGTGCTCGCGTCGTGGATCGAGGCGGCGGTGCGGTTCGGCTTCCAGCTGCGCATCGCCACCCCGCCGGACCTGGCACCGCCGCCGGCGCTGCTGCGCTGGGCCGCCGCCAACGGCGAGGCCGGAGGCGCGGTCATCGTGGCGCGTGACGCGGCCGACGCCGCCACGTCGGCGCGCTGCGTGGTCACCGACACCTGGATGTCGATGTCGGACGATCCCGCGGACAACCGGGCGCACCTGCTGGCGCCGTACCGGGTCGATGCGGCCCTGATGGCGCAGGCGGCACCGGACGCGCTGTTCATGCACTGCCTGCCGGCGCATCGCGGCGAGGAGGTCACCGACGAGGTGATCGACGGCCGCTGGTCGGTGGTGTTCGACGAGGCCGAGAACCGGCTGCATGCCCAGAAGGGGCTGCTGGCCTGGGTGCTCGGCGGAGCAGACTGGACCCGGCTCGCGCGGATCGACGGGGCGGCATCGTCATGACGCCGCGCGGGGCGGCTCCGGTACAGGGATGCGGCCGATGACCGAGCCTCCGGTGAATGCGACACCGTCCACCACCGAGGATGTGCCGGCGGCGCCGGGCTGGGTCGAGCAGGGCCTCGACGAGATCCTGGCCGACCCGGCCTGCGGCCTGACGAGCCGCCCGAGCCTGCGCGGCCACCGCAACACCTATCTCGACTGCCTGGCGGCGGCCGGGCGCGGCGCCGACATCGACGAGTCGCACGACCGCTGCCGCCGCGCGCTGCTGGCCACGCTGGTCGAGCAGGAAGGCCTGCCGGCGAACCGGGCGCGCATCCTGGAGCAGAAGCTCGAGGCGCTGGAGGCGGAACTCAGCGAACGCATCTAGCGCTGCTCCGCCACGGCTCGCGGCGCCGGGGCGGAAGCGGCGGCGGACCACCGGCGCGCCCGGCGGAGCACCAGGCGGGCCCGGCTCAGCGCCGCGGTCTGGCGATCCACCGCCTCGCCCCCTATCTTGCCGGGCATGGTCGAAACACCCGCCTTCCTCGACACCAACCGCCCAGACGTTCCCGACATCGTGGTGCCGCGTGGCATCACGCCGTTCTTCCTGCCGGGTCATCCGGTGCGTGGCCGGCTGATACGGCTCGGCCCGCTGGCCGACGCGCTGCTGTCGCGTCACGACAACCCGGACGCGGTCACCAGGCTGGCCGGCGAAGCGCTGGCACTGGTCGCCGGCCTCGCCTCGGCGCTGAAGTTCCGCGGCTCGTTCAGCCTGCAGGCGAAGGGAAACGGCCCGGTCTCGATGCTGCTGGCCGACTGCACCGATGCCGGCGCTCTGCGCTTCTACGCCCGCACCGACGCCGACCGCGTCGCCGCCCTGCAGCACGCGGACTCGCAGCCCAACGCCGCCACCCTGCTTGGCGGCGGCTACCTCGCCTTCACCGTCGACCAGGGCGGCGAGACCGAGCGCCACCAGGGGATCGTGGCGATCGAGGGCGAGACGCTGGCGGCGATGGCGCAGCACTACTTCGAGACCTCCGAGCAGCACGACTGCGCGGTGCGGCTGGCCTGCCGCAAGACCCAGCAGGGCTGGCGCGCCGCAGCGCTGGTGCTGGAGCGGATCGCCCATGGCGGCGGCATCACCGCGCCGGACGGCGCCGAGCAGGAGGTGGTGGACGCCGGGCCGGACGAGGGCGGCGGCGAGAGCTGGCGCACCGCGCTGATGCTGGCGGCGACGCTCGGCGACGAAGAGCTGCTCGATGACGCGCTGCCGGCCGAGGAGCTGCTCTACCGCCTGTTCCACAGCGAGGGCGTCGCCGCCGACCGCCCGCGCGCGCTTGCCTATGGCTGCCGCTGCTCGCGCGCCCGCCTGGCCGGCATTCTCGAAGGCTTCCCGGTGGACGACCTCGACCACATGATGGTGGATGGCGACATCGTCATGACGTGTGAATTCTGCAATCTGGATTTCCGCTTCCCGCGTGACAGCGTCAAGGGTAGTGGCTGAGCCGCCGGAGCCAGCCTGGCGCCGGGCGGCTCAGGTCTGACAGCTGGGAGAAGCGGTTTGCCGTGCTGGCCGGTTTCGCATCGTGACGGGAAATACCAGGTCACCGACACCGACGGGATCCTGTATCCCATCACCATGGGCCGCAACCCGGTCGAGGTGCTGCAGCCGGGCTGGTATCCGGTGGGGCTGCAGACCGGGCTGCGGCCGTTCCACCTGCTGGAGCTGCGCAACGACGCGGGCGCCGGACTGGACGCGGTCTGGTACCTGAGCGAGGAGCTGGATTTCGTCAGCCACGACGCCAGGCGCTTCACCCCCGAACAGGCGGCCCAGCTGGTGTCCAGCCTGTCGCCGCTGCTGCGTGACCTGCACGACCAGACGCTTTGCGCGCCGCGCCCCGTCGTCGCGGAGTCGAGCCACGCCTTCGACGGCATCAACCCGGCCTTCGTGCGCGACCTGATCGGGCTCATCGTCGAGACGGCGCTTTCGGCACCCGAGCTGGTGGCGGCGGACCGGCTGGAGCGGATCAGCTCGCACTACATGGCCAACGGGGTGCGGCTGTCGGCCTCGCTGCTGCGCCACTGCCTCGACGTCACGATCCCCGGATCGGTCGAGGATGCGCCTCCAGAAACACCCGCGCCGCCACCGTCGCCTTTCCGGGCCGCTTCCCCGGTCGATGCCTCCCTGCTGGAGGCGCACGAGCATGCCGTCCTGCCGGATGGCCCGATCCGGCACGCCTACCGCTTCTTCGATCCGGGCGGCGAGCTCGCCTTCTACCTGCTGTTCCCGCGCGAGGGTGCACCAGCCCTCTACGTTCCGGCGATGAACGCCGTGTTCATCACCGAGCAGGGGCTGACCGGAGCACAGGTTATGACCATCCTGATGAGCCACTACGCCTCGCACACCGACCGCGTGGTGCAGCCCCAGGCGGAGCCGCAGGCGGGGCCGCCGGCAGCGATGCCGGCGCCGGAGCCGTTCACCGCCGCCAGC
>CAXTNV010000057.1:15263-21177 GCA_964245755.1 uncultured Acetobacteraceae bacterium
GCAGGCGGGGCCGCCGGCAGCGATGCCGGCGCCGGAGCCGTTCACCGCCGCCAGCACGCCGCCCGGCCCCGTCGAGCCCGCCGGGATGCCGCCGGCGAACTGGTGGACGAGATTGTTCGGGCTGGGGAACTCCTGATGCGGGGGCGATCCGCCTGGCTGGCCGGCAGCGCCGTCGGCGCCTGCCTGCTGCTCGCCGCCTGCGGCGGTGCCGACCGCACCGAGGCGAGCTTCGCCCAGCCCGACTACAGCTACCTGCCGAAGCTGCGGCTGAACGTGGGCACGATCGCGGTCGAGGATCACGTCGCACCGGCGGCGGATCCGAACGAGCTCAGCCAGGATGCGCCGGTGCCGCCGGCGCAGGCGCTGCGGCAGATGGCGGGCGACCGGCTGCTTGCCGCCGGCACTTCCGGCGCCGGGGTGTTCACGATCGACCAGGCCTCGATCACCGGTACCGGCGGCGGCGCCCTGGACGGGCATCTGTCGGCGCATCTCGACATCCTGACCGCGAATGGCGGCCACGCCGGCTACGCCGAGGCGCACGTCTCGCGGCAGTTCGTGCCCGGCGGGGGAACCTCCGACGGCGGCACCCGGGCACAGCTCTACCAGCTGACGACGCAGATGATGCAGGATATGAACGTGGAGCTCGAGTACCAGGTCCGCCGCTCGCTGCGCGACTGGCTGGTCGACGCCTCCGGGACGCCGATCGCCGGCAGCGTGGAGCAGCAGACGCTCGCACCTCCCGGCGCTGATGCGTCGCCGGCCGCGGCGCCCGGCGGCACTCCCGTCGGCACCGCCCCGGTCGGTGCAACGCCGGTCGGTGCAACGCCGGTCGGCAGCACGCCGGTCGGCGCCACTCCTTTCGGGGTGCCGCCGACGGCCCAGGGCGCGGCGCCGATCCAGCTGGCGCCGGACGTCTCCGCCGCTCCGCCGCAGGCACCGGTGCCTCCGCAGGCGCCGGCGGCCCTGCCGCGTTCGCCGCAGCCCGGCTTCCTGCAGCCGCCACTCGAGGCCGCGCCGCCGGCCCCCGCCCAGAATGGCGGAGGATCCGCACCACCCTGACGAGCGGGGGCGATCAGGAGCGGGCGATCACGAAAGGAAGCCGGAGGCGATGTTGACGGTCACGGCGATGATCACGGTGTTGAAGACGAAGCCGAGGAAGCCGTGCAGCGTCGCCACCCGGCGCAGCTTGCGCGAGGCGATCTGCACGTCCGAGACCTGGAACGTCATGCCGAGCACGATGGAGAAATAGGTGAAGTCCCAGTAGTCGGGGTCGTTCTCGGAGGGGAACTGCAGGCCGCCATCGGGATGCGCGCCGTCGCTGCGCTGGTAGTATTCGTGCGCATAGCGCATCGCGAACGTCGCCTGCATCACCAGCCACGACAGCAGCAGCGTCAGCGCGACCAGCCCGACATGCAGCTCGCGCAGGCGCACCGTCAGGTCCTTGCCGCCGGAGAAGCCGCTGATGATCGCGGCGAAGCTTACCGAGACGCCGAACAGCGTCACCGCGAAGATGGTCCATTCCCCCTCCTGCTGCGCATCCGCGTTGGCCGGCATCGCCGAAGCCGGCGTCGTGCTGAACCAGATCGCGCACAGCAGCAGGAACACCAGGCTGCCGACGTCCCAGCCGATGATCACCCGCGCATCGCCGCGCAGCGGCAGCCCGAGCCCGGTGATCGCGCCGTAAGCGAGCAGGCCGACGAGCAGGCCGATGAAGCTGCGCTTGTGGCCGGTGAGGATCTTGACGAGGCTGGACATGGACACCTGAACTCCAGAGCTTCGGCAGCAGGCCGCCGGGGCCGACGCCCCGGATCCCGATCGAGCGGTGCTACAGCGAGCCGTCGACTTCGTGCAGGATCGCGCCGGCGGTCAGGATCTGCGGCAGCACGCGGCCTTCGCCGCCGCCGGGGGGATAGTAGACGTAGAACGGCACGCCCTCGCGGCCATGCTCGCGCAGGAAGCCGGTGATCGCCGGATCGCGCCGGGTCCAGTCGCCCCGAAGGGTGGCCACGCGGTGGGCCGCGAACGCGTCGCGCACCGACGCCGGGGCCAGGGCGATCCGCTCGTTCACCAGGCAGGTCACGCACCACGCGGCGGTCATGTCGACGAACACCGGGCGGCCCTGCGCGCGCAGCGCCGCCAGCCGGCCCTGGCTGAACGCTTCCGTGCCCGCACTCGACGTCGCCGCCGGGCGCGCGGCGGAAAGGCCGGGAAGCAGGGCCAGAGCCGCCAGGATGCAGAGCCCGGCCAGGCTCCTGCACGGTGCCGGCCGGCGCATCGCCGGACGCTGCGACAGCCCGAGCAGCCATCCCGCCAGAGCCAGCAGCACCATGCCCGACCCGAGCACCAGGACGCCGCGGTCGCCGCCCTCGATCGCCGTTACCCAGGCCAGCCAGACGCAGGAGGCGAAGATCGGGAACGACAGCGCCTGGCGCAACACCAGCATCCAGTTGCCCGGACGCGGCAGCCGCGCCGCCAGCCCGGGGAGCGAGGCGAGCAGCACGTAGGGCAGCGCCAGCCCGAGCCCGAGGGCGAGGAACACCGCCATGCCGGCCGCGGGCGCCGCCGACAGCGCGCCGGCGACGGCAACGCCCATGAACGGGGCGGTGCAAGGGGTCGCGACCAGCACCGCCAGCAGGCCGGTGGCGAAGTCGCCGGCGTGGCCGCGCCGTGCGGCGAGCTCCTGGCCGAGCCCGGTCACCCCGGCACCGATCTCGAACAGGCCCGCGAGGTTGAGCCCGACCCCGAACAGCAGCCAGCAGGTGCCGGCGACGAACAGCGGCGACTGGAACTGGAAACCCCAGCCCGCCAGGGAGCCCGCCGCGCGGAGCCCCAGCATCACGCCGCCGAGCACTGCGAACGCGGCCAGCACGCCCGCGGTGTAGAACCAGGCGCTGCGCCGCATCTCGGGCCGCGCCGCCCCGGACATGCGGCTCAGCGCCAGCGCCTTCATCGCCAGCACCGGAAACACGCACGGCATCAGGTTGAGCACGATCCCTCCCAGCAGCGCGAACAGCATCAGCCGCGGCAGCGTCGCCCAGCCGTGGCCGTGGCTCGCCGGAGCCGGGCCGCGCGCGGCGCTGACGCTCAGCACGCTCTCGTTGCCGGCGGCGTCACGCAACACCACCAGCCCGTCCAGCCGCGCGTCGGCCGCCAGTGCTGCGGTCGGCCGGAGCCGGATCGCGACCGTGTCGACGGCGAGGCTGACCGGCTGCGCCGCCGCCTGGTCGATCAGGCCGGCTGTGGCGGGAAGGAACCAGGCATCGTGCACCGAGCGTGGGCCCAGGCCGCTGCCGGACAGGGACAGCACACCGTCCGGCGCCAGTCGCGCCGTGAACGGGGACGGCAGCGGCTGTCGCGCCCGGGCGGCGGCGAACAATGCTGCCAGCCGCGACGGCGCGGGAGCGCCCGGGGGCAGATCCAGCCGGAACACGCCGTGCTCCGGCACGCACACGTTGGCGCAGGCGAGCCAGTCCGCGGTCGCCTGCAGGTGCAGCGTGCCGCGGGCATCTTCGGCGCGGGCAGCCGGGAGCGGTTTCAGTGTCACCGGCAGCAGCACGTCGCCGGTGTAGCCGTAGCTCATCAGCGGGCCGTCCGGCAGGCGCTGCGGCGCCGGCCAGTCGATCGTGCCGGCGCTGCCGGAGGCCGCGCCGGACGCGGTGATCGCGATCGTCGCGGCGGCGCCGGCATCGCCGGGATTGGACCAGTAGGTGTGCCAGCCTGGAGCCAGCTGCAGCCGCAGGCCCAGCCGCAGCTCGTGCCCGGCGGTGAATGCGTCACTCTCGCTGATCAGGCTCGCGGTGTCGTGCGCTGTCGCCACCGGATCGCTCTGCGCGGCCGCGGCCGGCAGCGCCAGCAGCACCGTCAGGGCCAGCGCCGCAGCAAGTGCCGGCGCGATCGCAGGAGAGTGGATGGTTGCGGCGGCGGACGATGCGGCGCGGATGCGGTTCATGCGCGTCCTGATAGCACGAAGCCTTGCCCGGCACCCGGGGGCCTTCCGCGCCGACGCCGCGCGGGCCATACAGCGGGACAGATGGCCGACCCGTTCCCGCCGCTGCCCGACGGGCTGCTCCAGACGCTGCCGGTCGCCGAAGCGCTGCCGGCGCTTCGCGAGGCGTTGCGCCCGCACCCGAACGCGGTGCTGATCGCCCCCCCCCGCGCCGGCAAGACGACCCTGGTGCCGCTCGCCCGGCAGGGCGAGGCCTGGCTCGCCGAGGCGCGGATCGTGATGCTGGAGCCGCGCCGCATCGCCGCGCGTGCGGCGGCGCAGCGCATGGCGTCGCTGCTCGGCGAGCCGGCGGGCGGCCTGGTCGGCTACCGCACCCGGCTGGACTCCGCAGTATCGGTACGCACCCGGATCGAGGTGGTGACCGAGGGTCTGCTGGTGCGCCGCCTGCTCGGGGACGCGTCTCTGGAGGGGGTCGGCTGCGTGATCTTCGACGAGGTGCACGAGCGCAGCCTCGATGCGGACATGGCGCTGGCGTTCTGCCTCGACCTGCAGCGCATCCTGCGGCCGGAGCTGCGCCTGCTGGCGATGTCGGCGACAGCGGACGGCGCCGCCCTGTCGCGCGTTCTCGACGCCGCGGTGATCGAGAGCACGGGCCGCCTGTTCCCGGTCGAGATCCGTCATGCCGCCCGCGATCCGGCGGGCCTGCGCGAGCTGCCGGAGACGATGGCGCGCGCGATCCGCGCCGCCCTCGACGACCGTGCGGCGCCGCAGGGCGTGCCGTCGGGCGACATCCTCGCCTTCCTGCCGGGCATCGGCGAGATCCGCCGCACCGCCGCCGCCCTGGTCGGTCTCGAAGCCGACATCCTGCCGCTGCACGGCGAACTGCCGCCCGCCGAGCAGGACCGGGTGCTGCGCCCGGAGGCGCCGGATGCGTCCGGGCCGCGGCCCAGGCGCCGGGTGGTGCTCGCCACCTCGATCGCGGAGACCTCGCTGACCGTTCCGGGGGTGCGGATCGTCGTCGATGGCGGATTCCGCCGCGCGCCGCGGCTCGATGCCGGCAGCGGGCTGTCGCGGCTGGAGACGCTGCGCATCAGCCGTGCGGCCGCGGCGCAGCGCGCCGGGCGCGCCGGACGCGAGGCGCCGGGGCTGGCGATCCGCCTCTGGACCGAGGCCAGCGGGCGCGGCCTCGCGCTGCGCGACCGGCCGGAGATCCTCGACGCCGAACTCGCCGGCTTCTGCCTGGACGCCGCGGGCTGGACCAGGGCCACGGGTACCGCGGCGTCCGCGCTGCGGCTCGCGGATCCGCCGCCGGCCGGTGCGCTGGAAGCCGCGCGCACCCTGCTCACCGGCCTCGGCGCGCTGGACGGCCAGGGGGCCATCACCGCGTCCGGCCTGCGCATGACCGAATTGGGCGCGCATCCGCGGCTCGCGGCGATGATGCTGTCGGCGTGCGACCCGGCAGGGGCGGCGCTGGCCGCCGACCTCGCCGCACTGCTGGAGGAGCGCGACCCGCTTCGCGGCCGCGGTTCGGGCGCGAACTTCGTCGAGCCGCCCGCCGACGTCGAGGCGCGGCTGAGGCTGATCGCCGGCGGGGATCATCCGCTCGCCGACCGCGGCGCGCTGGAGCGCATCCGCCAGGCGGCCAGGGCCTACCGGCGTCGCCTCGGCACGCGCGCCACCGCCGCCGGCGATGCGGCGGCCCTGCTCGCGGCGGCGTATCCGGACCGCATCGCGCAGCGCCGCGCCGGAAACCGGATCCAGCGCATGCTCGGCCTGCTCCTCACAGCGTGCCAGCAGCGCCGCCGGCAGCGCGTCCGCGTCGAGGCGGGCGGCGAGGCGGATCTGCGGCGCGGCACGCAGCTGCAGGGCGGCCGCGACCAGCAGCGGGGCGTCGGCCAGCGCGTCGTCGCGCTTCAGCCGGGCGCCGCCGCCGCCGGACAGCCGGCAGGCACCCGGCTCGCCGCGGCG
>CAXTNV010000058.1:0-2839 GCA_964245755.1 uncultured Acetobacteraceae bacterium
GATCTCGGTGGTGAAGGTGCGAAAGCGCAGCAGCGCGAAGGCACCGAACTCCACCAGCGTGTTCAGCGACACCAGCAGCATGCCGCCGAGCAGCGCCGGGCGAAGCTGCGGCAGCACGACGCGACGGAAGCAGGCATACGGCCCCAGCCCGAGCGCGCGCGCCGTCTCCTCCAGGGCCGGGTCCATGCCGCGCAGCGCCGCCGCGACTGGGAGGTAGACGAGCGGATAGTAGGCGCCGGTGACGACCAGCAACGCCCCGCCGAAGCCCTGCAGCGCCGGGCTGAGCGAGACCCACGCGAAGCTGGAGATGAAGGGCGGCACCGCCAGCGGCACCGCGGCCAGCACCGCCCACGCCCGGCGTCCCGGCAGCCGGGTGCGCTCGACGAACCACGCCGCCGCGGTGCCGAGCAGCCCGGAGATCAGGGTGGTGGCGCACACCAGAGCCAGCGTGTTGAACAGCAATGCGCCGACCAGCGGGCGGAACAGCAATGCCACGACGTCGTCGCCGGCAACCTGGCTCGCCTCGATGGCGGTGTAGCCGAGCGGCAGCAGCACCAGCAGCGCCGCCGCCGCTGCCGCCGCGAGCAGTCCGAGCGGCGCCCCGGAGGCGCCGCGCCCGGCACCGGACGCGGCGGAGCGACGGATCTCAGCCATCCCCGCCGCGTACCGGATGCACGCCGATCAGGCTGGCGCGGTGCGGATCAGAGCAGACCGGCACGGCGCAGCAGGCGCGCCGCCTCTCGATCGTCGCCCAGCTGCGCCACGGTCAGCGTCGGCGGCTGCAGCTGGTCGAACGGCTTCAGCGCCGGATTTGCCGCAATACCGGCGGCGAGCGGGTACTCGAAGTCGATGTCGGCCTTGGCCACCATCGACTGCACCGGCTTGCTGACCAGAAAGGCGATGAAGCGCTGCGCCGCCGCAGCGTTCCTCGACGACCGCAGCACCGCGGCGCCGGAGACATTGACCAGGGCGCCGACGTCGCCGTCGGTGAAGTGATGGATCGCGCTATGCGACGCCCCGGTCTCGGCCCGCTGCCGCTCGAAGTAATAGCTGTTGATGATGCCGACCGCGACCGCACCGCGATCGACCGCGGCGACCACGCCCTCGTCATCGTCGAACACCTGGCCGTTCGCCTTCAGGCCCTGCAGCCACTGCACCGTCGCAGCCTGTCCCTTGAGCGCGGACACCGCGGCCACCAGCGGCAGGAAGTCCGCGTCCGTCGGCGCGAAGGCGATCTTGCCCTTCCACTCCGGCTTCGCCAGGTCCAGCAGCGAGGCGGGCAGCCGGTCCTCCCGCATCATCGAGCGGTTGAAGTCGAGCACGTTCTCGCGCGCGAACACGCCGATCCAGCGGCCGTCGGCCGCGCTGTACTTGGCCGGCACCTGGGCAAGGCTGTCTGCGGCGACCGGTGCCAGCAGGCCCTTGCCGTCGAGCAGCACCAGTTCCGGCGAGTTCTCGGTGAAGTAGATGTCGGCCGGCGAGGACGCGCCTTCGCGGGCGATCTGGCTCGCGATCTCGGGCGCTTCACCGTAGCGGGCCTTGACGGTGATGCCGGTCTGCCTGGTGAAGGCAGCGATCACCGTCTCCACCATCTGCTGGTGCTGCGCGCTGTACAGGGTCAGCGTCGCTGCGCGGACGCTCTCGCCGCACAGCGCCCCGGTCGTCACGCCGGCGAGAAGGACGAAGTGCGCTAGGCAGGATCGCGTGCGAGGGCGGGGAGGGATCATGCGGATGTCTCCGGTGAGGGCGCATCATCGCCGGCGCCGGCTGAAATCGCCGACACGCGGCCGGTGCTGCAACTGCGAGTGATTTGCAGCGCGAGGCTATCCCACGTGGCCCCGGGTGCGTCAATCCCACGCGGTGCGACAGCCGGTTCAGGCTAGAAGCGGCGCGGCGCGGCGTTGTTGTTGCGGTCACGCATGTCTGCACCGGGCTCGCCGTCCTCGAGGTCGGAGTCGTCGAGGCCCTCCATGTCGGCGGAGCGGTCGCCGTCATGCGCGACCACCTCCTGCTCGCGCGGACCCGCGGTGCGGTCGATCCGGTACAGGATCGGCAGCTGCGCCTCCTCCGCCATCACGGACGCGCGTTCGCTCGCCTCTTCCCAGGAAGGCGGCGAGCCTCCGGCGTTGGTCATGCGTGCGTTGGATTCCGTGTGGTGATCGTCGAGGGCGACCAGCTCGATCATGATTTGCCTCGGATCGTCCTCCTCGAAGCGTCGCAGCAGCACCAGTGCCGGCCCGTCGGGCAACGGATCGTGCGGAGCGAGATCGATGATCTGAGGCATGACGGTCTCCTGTAGCCGGCACAGCAACGGGCGGCGCCGAGCACGGTTCAGCTGCCCGGCGCAACGATCATGCAGGGGATGCTGTGCTGCTCCAGGGCGCTGCAGGCCGCACCGGCGCCGTTGCGCGCCAGCCCGGCGAGACGGGCTCGATACAGGACGGTGCGTCCGAACCGGCTGGTCGGCTGGATCAGCGCGCGGCTGCCGGCGAGCTGCCGATATGCGGCCTGTCGCGCCATCGTGGTCGCGAAGTGCGCCTGTCCGGCAGAGTCGTAGGCGCCGACCTGCACCGCCCAGGCGCCGTAGGATCCTGCGCCGGGAACGGCAGGCCGGACCGCGAAGCCCGGTGCCTGATATATGGCGCTTATCGAGCCGGCGCTCGGGATCGCCGCCGGTGGCGCGTCGCTCCTCCATTGCGCCGGTGGCGCGTCGTTCAGGATGGGCGCCGGTGCCGCGGCGAAGCGCAGCCGCCGCACCGGGCGGCATGACAGCTCAGGATCATAGGCGGCGGGGGGGGGGGGGGGGGGGGGGCGGGGGCCCCCCCCCCCCCCGGCCCCC
>CAXTNV010000058.1:2849-21030 GCA_964245755.1 uncultured Acetobacteraceae bacterium
CGCCGCCCCGCGCGCCGCCCCGGGGGGGGGCCCCCCCGCCCCCCCCCCCCCCCCCCCCCCCCCCCCCCCCCCCCCCCCGCTGCCGGCACCCGGTAGGCGGCCAGGCGGATCGGAACGCCGGCGGTGGCGGGACTATGCGGCATCCCGGCATAGGCCGAGAGCGGGCCGCTCATGGCGATCTCGCTGCCCAAACGCGGCGCGATGGCGGCGACGTAGCGCACGGTCTCGTTCGGCAGCCGACGCCCGCTGCCGAGATAATCATCCAGCCGCTGCGGACCTGCATTGTAGGCGGCGAGGAAGGCCGGTGCGCCGTAGCGGGCGTACATCGCCCGGATGTACGCGGCGCCGGCCAGGATGTTGTCGTGCGGCTCGTATGGATCGTTGCCCAGGCCGTTCTGGCTCTGCATGTCGGCGTAGGTAGCGGGCATTAGCTGCATCAAGCCCATTGCGCCCGCCGACGAGGTGATCGGCCGCCCGTCGCGAAATTCCTGGCCACCGGACTCCTGCTGCATCACCGCGCGGATCCAGCGCTGCGGCACGCTGAAGCGGCTGGAGGCCTGCCGGATATAGGGACGCCACGGGTCGCCCGGCGGACCCGGTTCGGGATAGCTCGCAAGGCCCGGGCCATAGCTCATGCGACCGCCGCCGCAGGCCGCGAGCGTGAGCAGGGCGCAGAGGAGCGGCCAGCGAGGCATGGTAGGGCGATGGTGTCGCGAACCACGACCGCAAGCAATCCTGGGTTGCAGGAGGGGCGGCGACGCTCGCGGATTGACATCGGTGCATTGCTGATCTGCCACAGTTTGACGACAGTTCAGGGCGCTGCCCTGGATCCGCCGAGGCCTGAGGCCCGGGAACCCCGACCGCTCAGAGCAGGCAGAGGGCGGCCAGCGCACGACGCAGCGCCGGCGGAAGCGGATCGCCGGCTGTCTGCGGCAGGTCGTCGAGATCGTCCGGCGCGTCGGCGGGCGTCAGGTAGCGCCAGCCCTGGAACGGCCGGATCACCCTGGGCACGACGGCGGCGATCGGGCTTTCCAGGATGATGGCGGTGCAGGGCGTGCCGTCGTCGCGGCGGTCGGTGCTGATCCCGACCACGCGCTGCCGGCACAGCAGCACCCCGGCCATCACCCAGTAGATCGAGCCGCCCTCGAGGATCTCGTCGGCGCGGCGCGGGAAGTTGCGGGTGCGCAGGAACGGCCGGCCGTCATGCGCAGCGGGCTCGCGCGAGCGAGCGCCCTGCCGCAGGGCGAGCGCCGCGGGGTCCGCGACTCCGACCGCGAGCTTGATCAGGTGCAGCATCCGCACGGGCTAGCACGGTGCACCCATCCGGTTGAGCCGGCGGCGCTTCACCATCCGGGGAGCTTCGCCGGAAGCGCGGCGGTGCGCCGCCGGGCGCGGCCGCTACAGCGCCAGCGCGGCGAGCAGCGAGTCCAGGCGCAGTCGCCCGGACGGCGTGGCGCTCAGGCGATCCTGGTGCCAGGCGAGGTAACCCTCTTCCTCGGCGGCCTGCAGGACCCCCGCATCGAGCGCCGAGGTCAGCGTGGTTCCGGTGCGAGCCAGGAAAGCCGGTGCCGAGATCCCTTCGGACAGCCGCAAGCCCATCAGCAGCATCTCCCGGGTGCGGTCGCGCATCGAGAGCGGCGTGCAGCTGGTCTCGCCGGAGCCGCACCGCTCCACCCGGGCAGCCCAGGGCTCGGGCGCCCGGTGTCGTCTGGTGGCGAACAGCGCGCTGTCCAGCGTCAGCCTGCCATGCGCGCCGGGTCCGATCCCGGCGTAGTCCTGGTAGCGCCAGTAGGCGAGGTTGTGCCGGCTTTGCGCGCCCGGCCGTGCGTAGTTGGAGACCTCGTAGGGCAGCAGCCCGTGCCGCCACGCGACGTCGGCGGTCTCCTGATACAGCGCCGCGGCGCTGTCGTCGTCGGGCAAGGTGATCAGGCCCTGCCGGTGCAGCGCCTCGTAGCGCGTACCGGGCTCGATGGTCAGCTGGTAGAGCGAGAGGTGATCCGAGACCAGCTCCAGGGCGCGGTCGAGTTCGGCGCGCCACGCGCCCAGCGCTTGGCCAGGGCGGGCATAGATCAGGTCGAAGGAGATGCGCGGGAACAGGCTGCGCGCGAGCTCGAGCGCCGCGATCGCGTCGGCCGCCGTATGCTCGCGGCCGAGCCCGCGGAGCGCGTCGTCCTCGAGCGCCTGCACGCCGAGCGAGACGCGCGTGACCCCGGCTTCGCGGAAGCCGCGCAACCGCGCCGCCTCGACGCTGGTGGGATTGGCCTCCAGCGTGACCTCGAGATCGGGCGCCGCGTCGAACAGGGTCCTGGCCTGCTCGATCAGGCCGGCCACGCTTTCCGGGCGCATCAGGCTCGGGGTGCCGCCGCCGAAGAAGATCGAGCCGAGACGCCGGCGCCCGAGGCGTGCCGCCTCGTGCGCGAGTTCCGCACCCAGGGCGGCGGTGAAGCGGCGCTCGGGGATGACGTCGCGCACGTGGCTGTTGAAATCGCAGTAGGGGCATTTGCTGAGGCAGAACGGCCAGTGCACGTAGAGTGCGACGTCTGCTGCCATCAGAGGTCGGCCATCAGGACTGCGCCATCAGATAGCCACGCGTACGCCCAGCTCCACCACGCGGTCGCTCGGGATGCGGAAGAACTCGGTGGTGGTCACCGCATTGCGCGCCATCACCAGGAACAGCGACAGGCGCCAGAGCGGCATGCGCGGGATGGTGGCGCGGACCAGCACCTCGCGGCTGACGAAGTAGCTCGCCTGCATCGGGTCGAACACGACCCCGGCGCTGCGCACCTCCTCCAGCGCGCGCGGCAGGTTCGGGCTCTCCATGAAGCCGTAACGCAGCGCGACGCGGTGGATGCCCGGCGCCAGCTCGTCCACCTGCAGCCGGTGGCCGCGGCCGGCTTCCGGCTGGTCCAGGTTCTGGATGGTGACGAACAGCACCTTCTCGTGCAGCACCTTGTTGTGCTTCAGGTTGTGCAGCAGCGACGCTGGCACGACGTCCGGGTTGGCGGTAAGGAACACCGCCATTCCCGGCACCCGCACGATGTGCGATTGCGGCAGGCGGGCCAGGAACGAGGCGAGCGGCATGCTGTCCTGCTTCCAGCGCAGCGCCAGCAGCTCGCGGCCTCGCTTCCAGCTCGTCATCAGCGCGGTCAGCACGATGCCGAGCAGCAGCGGCACCCAGCCGCCCTGCGGGATCTTCAGCGCGTTGGCTGCGAAGAACGTCCCGTCGATCAGGAAGAACCCGCCGAACACGAAGACGGCAGCATATTTCGGCCAGCCGTAGAGGTGCTGGAACGCCACCATCGCCAGCACGCAGGTGCACATGAAGGTGCCGGTCACGGCGATGCCGTAGGCCGATGCCAGCGCGTCGGAGGAGCGGAACGTCAGCACCAACAGCAGCACGCCGATCATCAGTGCGCGGTTCACCTGCGGCAGGTAGATCTGGCCCTCCTCGTGAGGATTGGTGTGCAGCACGCGCATGCGCGGCAGGTAGCCAAGCTGCACCGCCTGCCGCGCGATCGAGTAGGCGCCGGTGATCATCGCCTGGCTCGCGATCACGGTGGCGGCGGTGGCCAGCACCACCATCGGCAGCCGCATCCAGTCCGGCCCGAGCAGGAAGAACGGGTTCTTGATCGCTTCCGGATGGCTGATGATCAGCGCGCCCTGGCCCAGATAGTTGAACGCCAGCGACGGCAGCACGAAGAACAGCCAGGCCAGGCGGATCGGTGCGCGGCCGAAATGCCCCATGTCGGCATACAGCGCTTCCGCACCGGTGACCGACAGCACCACCGCGCCGAGTGCGACGAAGGCGATCCAGCCATGATGCCAGATGAAGATCACGGCGTGGTTCGGCAGCAGCGAGGCGAGCACGAACGGATGGTGCGCCACCTCGATCGCGCCCAGCACGCCGATGCTGCCGAACCAGAGCACCATGATCGGCCCGAAGATACGGCCGACGCTGCCGGTGCCGCGCCATTGCAGGGTGAACAGCGCGACGATCACCACGATCGCGAGCGGCAGCACCACCTCGCGCGCCGAGGGCATGCTGACCTCCAGACCCTCGATCGCGGACAGCACCGAGATCGCGGGCGTGATGGTGCCGTCGCCGAAGAACAGGCAGGCGCCGATGATGCCGGCAAGCCCCATCACGGTTCGCACGCGGTTGCTTGCGGCGAACCGCTGCGCCAGCGCCATCAGCGACAGGATGCCGCCTTCGCCCTCGTTGTCGGCGCGCATGATCAGCGTCACGTACTTGATCGTCACGACCAGGATCAGTGACCAGAAGATCAGGCTCTCGATGCCGAGCACCTCTCCCGGCGTCGGCGCCTGGGTGCTGATGATCGCGACGGTGGCCTTCAGCGCGTACAGCGGGCTGGTGCCGATATCGCCGTACACCACGCCCAGAACGCCCAGCAGGGCGGCGACCCCGACGCCGCGATGCCTCTCCGCAGCCGGAAGCTGGACGCTGGCCGGCGCTGCCTCGCTCGGCGAGAGTTGAGAGAGTGGAGGCTGATGGATCAAGGTTGGGCACCATTTGCGGGCGCACCGGCGTCGCGGCTCATGAAGGGGCTCCGGGGAGGCACGGCGGAAGCGCGGGACCAGGGACGCGGGCGGTCGCAGCGGCCCCCATACGACTCAACGGTTCGGCGAGGCAAGCGGATGCTCGGCGAGCATGGTCAGGCGGGGACCGGCGACGCGGCCACCGGTGATCCGCCCACAGGGCGTTCGCCGAACAGCGCCGATCCAATTCGAACCTCCGTGGCACCGGCCAGGATTGCGGTCTCGAAGTCGCCCGACATCCCCATCGACAGGCCGGACAGGCCGCACTGCGCCGCCAGCGCTGCCAGCATCCGGAAATGCGGCAGCGGATCGCCATCGGCGGGCGGGATGCACATCAGCCCGGTGAGTGCTGCCCCGAAACGTGTCCGACAGGAGCGGATGAAGCCTTCCGCCTCGGCAGTCGCGATCCCGGCCTTCTGCGGCTCGTCGCCGACATTGACCTGCACCAGCAGCTCCGGCACCCGACCCGCCCGCTCCGCGGCACGCTCGATCGCATCGGCGAGGCGCGGCCGGTCCAGCGTCTCGATGACCTCGAAGCCGCGCACCGCGTCGAGCGCCTTGTTGGTCTGCAGCGGACCGATCAGGTGCAGCCGCAGCTCCGGATGGTGCGGACGCAGGGAAGGAAACTTCTCCATCGCCTCCTGCACGCGGTTCTCGCCGAAGCGACGTTGTCCCTGCTGCAGCAGCGTCGCGATCCGCGAGGCGGGATGGGTCTTGGAAACGGCGACCAGACTGACCGTGTCGGGCTCGCGTCGGCCGGCCGACGTCGCGGCCGCGACGCGCGCCCTTATCTGCTCCAGTGGGGACGATGTCGGCATCGGCGCGGTTCCCGGCGACGTGAACTGGATCACGTAGTGCCGGATGGCTGTCGCCGCTATGGCCCGGCCAGGCGAAGCGCCGCTTCCGCTCCGACCAGGATCTCGCACAGCCTCAGCCGATCGGCACGGGTCAGCCAGTCCGGCGCCTCCGCACCGGCGTAGAAGGCGGCTGCCTGGCTCAGCAGCTGGTCGCGGCCCTGCGCCTCCCCGAGCGGCCGAGCGGCCAGATCGAGCTCACGCAGGGCCAGCAGCCGCGCCTCGAGACGCTCGGCCGCCTCCTCCTCCACGTGCGGCTCGAGCCGGCCGGTCGGCACGCACGCGGCGGCCGCGCCGCGCAGCCCGTCGGCAAACTCCGCCGCGCACTCCGCCGCCACCTGCCGCCGGCGCTGCGTCAGCCTGCCAACGACCGGCATCTCCGCGCGCATGGCGCAGAAGCCCGCGAGCCGCGCCGCGCTGCGCGCCCGGGCGCGCAGCGCCTCGTCGCTTCGCATGGCGCCCGGCGCGGGTTCAGCAGAGAATCCGGCATCCGCGCGATCCAGCCGATCGACCACCGCGTCGACCACCTGCTGCAGGCCGCTCTCCAGCTGACGCGCGAAGCCGGTCTCGCGCGCCACCTCGATCACCTGCTGCAACAGGGGTGCCGGTGCGCGCGTCTGCTCGAACAGCAGGGTCAGCATGGTGCTCCAGCTCAGGGGGCCGGACCGTGCGGCATCCAGCAGCAGTGGACGGCTCGCCTCCGCCGCCGGCTCCGGCTCGGTGCCTACCTGGCGCAGCAGGCGAGTGTGCGCGAACGCCAGCCGGATCACGACCAGCAGCGGCTGCAAGGCCTGCGGCTTGATCCCGGTCTGCTGCTGGAACGCGACCGACTCCCAGTCTACGGGCACCGGAACGGTGGCGAGGATCGACGCGGCATCCTGCCACAGCCGATCATCCGGCTCACGGCCGGCGGCGAGGCCGGCTTCGACGGCGGCGGCGTCCGGCAGGTGGGCGCGCACCAGCGCGGTCACCGGCGTGATCACGCCGCGCGGCACGCCTACCGTGCCGGGCCGCCAGGCCCCGGGTGCTACGATCACCGGTTGCAGCGGCCAGAACAGCACACGGCTCAGCGCCGGCGGTCGCGGCGGCCGAAGCGCGCTCAGGCGCGGGCGCAGTCCGTCGAGCAGCCGATCGGCGGCACCGCGTTCCGGCAAGGTGTCGATGACATGGGTGACGCGCAGGATCGCGCTGTCGCTGGCATCGCGCAGATCCTTGCTCAGACCCAGCAGGCCGCGGCTCCCGGGCAGGACGGCGGGTGGATCAGCCATCGGCGTTGCCCGAACCGGGGTCGTTCAGCTGCAGCTCGCGCAGGCGCATCTTCTCGTTGCGCACCTGCCGCTCCATCGCTATCGCGGCGTTGCTGAGGCCGGGCGGCCTTGCCGCGTCGAGTTCGGTGCGCGTCAACGTCATGCGTTGCTCGCCTTCGTGGAGCAGCATCTGCGCCAAGGCCATTCCCTCCTTGTCGTCGCCGCAGAGCAGGCAGAGCCGGTCCCATCCGTCCAGCAGCCAGTCCGGCTGCTCCAGCCTGCGCAGCAGGTCGCCCTGGTCCAAGCGCCAGTCGGTGAGCAGGGCGATCGGGTCGTCCAGCAGCGCACGCGCCTGATGCAGCGCCGCCTCCGCCTCGGCCACGCGCACGCCGACAGCGCGGTCAAGGTTGACGATGCTGCGGCGCTCCCGCGAAGAGGCGCGCAGCAGGCCCAGCACCCGCGGCAACCTCGCGTCGGCCGCGCAGGGGCCGACGCCGAGCGGCCAGACCAGGGCTGCGATCCGGGCGATCGCGTTCGAAAGCTCCGCCGGCAGCCACGGCGGCGTGCCGTCGAGGCGCTTCGCCAGCAGGCGCGGCGCCTCGGACAGCCAGGCTTCATGGTCGTGGGCGCGAGTCGTCCAGGGATCGGCCGCCGCTGCGGCGGCGTCGGTCAGGCCGAGGGCGTGCGACAGGCTCAGCAGCAGGTGGGCGCGGATCCGACCTGTTCCGTCCCGTTCGGCTTCGCGGGCACGCCGCGCTGCCTGCGCCACGCGACGACCGCAATGTCCCTCCGCCGCCACGTCGAACGCCGCCCTGCGTATGCTGGCCGGGGATGGCGAGCCGGCGGCAGCGATGTCGACGGATACCCGATCGACCAGCATGATGTCGTGCAGGCTGGGCGCGACGTAGCCGCGCAGCGCCGCCCAGTGCGCGACGTAGACGCCCTTGCCGCCCCCCGGATTGCTGAGCAGCATCTCCAGCTCGCCCGTCGACGTGGCGCGCACCCGGGTTGCGATCAGCGCCGGCGACGTGAAGGGCAGGGAGACGCAGCGCGTCGGGACGGACTGCGTATCGCGGCCGATGGCCCAGGCGACGCCGGAGGACCGGCTCGCCGATGGAGCGGCACGTGCGTCAGGTGCCGACATCGTGGTCCCCTTCATGGTGCACCTCGCAGCGCAAGATCTCCTCCCGGCGCACTGGCCTGCGACCGTGCGGCATGCCATCTGCTCGGCAGCATAGCCGGGAGACCATGAACAGAGTGTCAACATCCGAGCGGCCGCGCAGGGCTCATCCCCCCGCGCCGGCGGAAGATCCGACGCGCGACATCGCCTTCGACATCCTGGTCTGGGTGCTGGAACGCGGCGGCCGGCTGCAGGAGGCGCTGGACCGAGCGCCGGCGACGGTGCCGGCACGCGACCGTGGTGCCGCGCATCGTCTTGCGGCGACAGTGCTGCGACGCCTAGGCACTCTCGATGCCGTGCTGGAACCGCTGCTGGCCCGTGCGCCGCCGCCCCCGGTGCGCCTGGCGCTGCTGCTCGGGGCGGCACAGCTGTTGTTCCTGGACACCCCGGCGCACGCGGCGGTCGGCACCGCGGTGGAACTTGTGCGCCGGCGCCGCCTGGCACCGTTCGCGGGCCTGGTGAACGCGGTGCTGCGTCGGGTCGGCGGCGCCGGCGGGCGGGCGCTCGATGGTCTCGATCAGGCGCGGCTCGACGTGCCCGACTGGCTGTGGGCCTCCTGGGGTCCGCAGGCGCGGCAGATCGCCGAGGCGATCCGTGAGGAGGCGCCGCTCGACCTGACGCTGCGGCACGACGTGATGCTGCCTGGAGGGCTGCCGCAGGGCGGGGTGGTGCTGCCGAACGGCACCCTGCGGCTGCCAGCCGGGACCCGCGTCACCGAATTGCCCGGCTACGAGCAGGGCGCCTTCTGGGTGCAGGACGTCGCTGCCTCGCTGCCGGTCCGGCTGCTGGCGCCGCAGCCGGGGGAACGCGTCGCCGACCTGTGCGCCGCACCCGGCGGCAAGACTGCGCAGCTGGCCGCCGCTGGTGCGCAGGTCACCGCACTCGATCGCGACCCGGCGCGGCTTGACCGCCTTCGCGGCAATCTGCGGCGGCTCGGGCTGCAGGCCGAGTTGATCGGGGCGGACGCGACCGAGTGGCGGCCGCCGGCGCCGTTCGATGCGATCCTGCTGGACGCGCCGTGCAGCGCAACCGGCACCGTGCGCCGTCATCCGGACGTGCTGCGGTCGCGTCGTCCGGGCGAACTAGGCCCGCTGCAGAGGGCGCAGGATCGCCTGATCGAGGCCGCGATCTCGATGCTGCGCCCCGGCGGGCGCCTGATCTATGCCGTCTGCTCGATGCAGCGAGAGGAAGGTGAGGCACGGATCGAGCCGGTCCTGGTGTCGGGACTGTTTTCCGGCCTGCGGCTGCAGCCTTTCGCAGAAGCCGAGCTGGCGCCGTTGCCGCAGGCGCGCACGTCCCAGGGCTACCTGCGTACGCATCCCGGGCTCTGGGCCGAGCGGGGCGGCATGGATGGCTTCTTCGCGGCGCGGCTGGTCCGATCCTGAGCAGCGCGCGCGGCTCACGCTTGCGTGCGCTAGTCCGCTTGTATCGAATGCATCGAATTCTGTTAGAAGCGCGTTATGACATCGACATCCGGCATCATCGTTGCCCCGAGTCTGCTGGCTGCGGATTTTTCCTGTGCTGCCGCGGAGGTCGCGGCGGTCGAGTCCGCCGGTGCCGACTGGCTGCATCTCGACATCATGGACGGGCATTTCGTGCCCAACCTTTCCTTCGGCCCCCAGCTGCTCCAGGCGCTTCGGCCGCGCTCGAAGCTGGTGTTCGACGTCCATCTGATGATCACTCCGGTCGATCCGTATCTCGCGGCGTTCGCACAGGCAGGCGCCGATCACATCCACCTGCACATCGAGGCCGGCCCGCATGCGCACCGGTCGCTGCAGACGGTGAAGTCGCTCGGTGTCCGGGCCGGTATCGCGATCAACCCGGCCACGCCGCCCGAGGCGATCGGCGAGGTGCTGGATCTCGCCGACATGGTGCTGGTGATGACCGTCAACCCTGGCTTCGGGGGCCAGAAATTCATCGACGGCCAGCTGGCCAAGATCGCCCGTATCCGGGCGATGCTGAGCGAGCGCGGACTGCATTCTCCGATCGGTGTGGATGGCGGCATCGACGCGCGCACGGCGAAACTGTGCATCGAGGCCGGTGCGACCGTCATGGTGGGAGGCACCTCGATCTTCGGCGCTTCCGACTACGGCAGCGCGATCGCCGGGCTGCGCGGCGCCGGCGGATCGTGATGGACGTGCGCCGCTGGACCCGCGACGCGCGTCTGTCGTTCGCGCGCCTGCCGGGACTGGGCAGCTCGTTGGGCATGAGCCGTGTGCCGGACGCGCCGCAGCAGGCGGTGCGCGATCCATGGCCGGGCGATCCGTCGCTCGGCGCGCGCCTGATGAAGGGCGAACTGCTGTTCTGCGGCATGGTCTACCCGCTGGCACCCGACGGATGGTCCGACGCAGCGGCGGATGCCCAGGACGCGGTTCGCGCCGAGGTCGTCCGGGCGCCGCTGCTGCGCGCGCACGCGCACGGCTTCACCTGGCTGCGCGACCTGCGCGCGCTGGGCACCGATGGCGCCCGCCTGAGGGCCCGCGCCCTGGTGACGGATTGGCTGCAGCGGCCGCCGCCGGAAGCCCGGCCGCGTGCGCCAGACGTGCTGGGCGCACGGCTGAACGCGTGGCTCGTGCACTACGATTTCTTCGCCGCGTCCGCCGATGACGGCTTCCGGCAGCGCCTGATGACGCAGCTGCTGATGGACGGCCGCGCCCTTGCCGCGATGCTACCTTGGACCTCGCACGATCACCGCGCCCTGACCGCTTACAAGGGCTTGCTCGCCTGCGCGGTGGCGATGCCCGACCAGGCTCACCTGATGACCCGGTACATGCGTCACGTCGCCGCCGAGATCGGCCGCCAAGTGCTGCTCGATGGCTGCCACGTCGAGCGCAGCCCGGCGGCACAGCTGGCGGCGCTGCGCGAGCTCGCGGAGATGCGCGCGCTGATGCAGACCGGACAGGTGGCACCCCCGCTGGCACTGGCTGCGGCGCTCGATCGGATGACCCCGGCGTTGCGCGCGCTGCGCCACGCCGATGGCGGGCTCGCATTGTTCAACGGCAGCCAGGAAGAGAGTCCGGCGCTGATCGACCTGGTGCTCAACTTGGCGGCACGCGGCCGCGCGGTGCAGGCGGCGCTGCCGGAGGGCGGCTTCATCCGCCTGCAGGTCGGGCGCTGCACGCTGTTCCTCGATGCCGGACCGCCGCCGCCAACCGGTTACGACTCGGTGTCGCATGCCGGCACGCTTTCCTTCGAGCTGTCGATCGGACGCGAGCGGCTGATCGTCAACTGCGGCGCCGGCGCGACACCGGCCTGGCAGGAGGCACTGCGCAAGACTGCCGCGCACTCGGTGCTGGTGATCGAGGACCGCTCCTCCTCCGAGTTCGGAGCCGGCGGGATCGTGCGCCGTCCGTCGCATGTCGAGATCGACCACAAGCAGTCCGGAGGCGCGCACTGGCTGGAGCTGAGCCATGACGGCTACAAGCCGGCGTTCGGCGCGGTGCATCGGCGCCGGCTCTACCTCGCCGAGAACGGCGAGGACATACGCGGCGAGGATTCCCTCGAAGCCGACCATCCGGTCGCCTTCGTGCTTCGCTTCCACCTGCATCCCGAAGTGGTCGCGAAGCTCGACGCCGAGCCCGGCAGCCTGTCGCTGACGCTAGGGTCGGGCGCGCAGTGGCGCATGCGCATCGAGGGCGGCACGGTAGGGCTCGACGAGAGCGTCTATCTGGGTTCAGGAGCGCCGCGGGCGAGCCGGCAGATCACGGTCACGGTGACCGGGCCGGCGGCTGAGGCCGGTGCGGCGGCGGAGGCCGTAGCCGGCGAGCCGCAGGCGGTGCGCTGGGCGATCAGCCGCGCGGACTGACCGCGCGGCGCGTGAAGATCCTCGAGATCACCAACGTCGATTTCTCGCTGCGGCATTTCCTGCTGCCGCTGATGCGCGAGCTGCGCGCCCGCGGGCACGAGGTGGTCGCGGCCTGCGCCGAGGGTCCGCTGCTCGACCTGCCTCGGTCGGAGGGCTTCCGGGTTGTCGGGCTGCCGCTGGCGCGCAGCCTGTCGCCGCCGGCGCAGCTGCGCGCCCTGTGCGCGCTGCTGCGCTTGATCCGTGCCGAGCGGCCCGACCTCGTGCACGCGCACATGCCGATCAGCGGTCTGCTGGCGCGCTTCGCGGCTAGGCTCTGCGGCGTGCGGCTGGTCGCCTACACCTGTCACGGTTTCCTGTTCAACCAGCCCGGACGGCTGCCCCGGCGCGGCACCGCGCTGGCGCTGGAGTGGCTCGCCGGGCGGGTCACCGACCTCTATCTCACCGTCTCGCGGGAGGACGCGGCTGATGCGCGTCGCTGGCACATCCACCTCGCGCCCATCGCTGTCGGCAACGGACGAGACCCTGCGACCTTCCGGCCGGACGTCGCGGCGCGCACCGCCACGCGGGCCGTCCTCGGGGTTCCGGAGGATCGCGTCGTGATCATCGCCGTCTCCAGGCTGGTGCGCCACAAGGGCTATCCTGAGCTGCTGCGGGCGATGCGCCTGGTGCCGGGTGCCGAGCTCTGGGTGGTGGGCGAGCGGCTGGCCTCGGATCACGGCGAGGACCTGGACCTTGCCTTCGCGCAGGCGGCGCGTCCGGACGCGCTTGGCGGCCGGCTGCGCAGGCTGGGCTACCGCACCGATGTCGCCGCACTGCTGGCGGCCTCGGACATCTTCGTGCTGCCAAGTCACTTCGAGGGGCTGCCGATGTCGGTGATCGAGGCGATGCTCGCCGGCCTGCCGGTGGTGGCGAGCGACATCAGCGGGCCTCGCGAACAGGTGTTGGTCGGCCAGACCGGCCTGCTGGTGCCGCCGGCGGACTCCGATGCCCTGGCCCGTGCCTTGTCGCAGCTGGCGGCGGATGCCGGGGCGAGACGACGGATGGGCCAAGCAGGCCGGCAGCGCGCCTGCGCGCTCTACGACGAGGCGCAGGTCGTTGCACGCACCGCCATCCTGCTGCAGACCCGCCGCTGAAGCCCTCGCCGGGGATCAAGCCGTGCGGTGTTCGTTGCGGACAGTGCCGCTGGGGCTGGTTTTCGTCTTTGTGCCGACGCGCAACGTCTTCGCGTGCTAGGCCGAGGCAAGCCACTCGGTCTCGCGCACCACCACCGACTTGAGGATGCTGAACAACTCGCTGCCGCCGCTGGAGCGGCCGGAGAGGGTGTCTCGGAGCAGCTTGTCGGAGATCGGCCCGTCGGCGGCGTTGGTGCCGGCGAAGCCCATCGACCAGTCTGGGAAATCGCGGGCCGTGACCGGTCCGGCCTGCAGCACCGTGACTTCGCTGTGCCGCTCGTCGCACTGGATCCGTTCGAACGCTGCTTCGACCACGTCGACCGGTCCCTCGAGCACCTGCGCGAAGCAGCCGGTGCTGAACAGCAGCCCGCCGGTCACGCCGTCACGGGCGTTGTTGTGCCGCGACCTGGCGAGGATGGCGCGGATATGATCGGCGACGACTTCAGGAGCGCCCGGGATGCTGTTCCGGGAACAGTAGAGCACGCGGTAGAGGCGGGTCATCACAAGGTCCTTTCAGTTCGGAGAGCAGGCTCGCTCGGGTGGGCTCGGAAACGCGGCGATCAGGCCATCCACCTGATCGAGCGGAACCGGGCGGCTGAACAGGTAACCCTGAACCGACGTGCAGCCCTCGGCGCGAATCAGCGAGAGCTGGTCGGGCGTCTCCACGCCTTCGGCGATCGTTGCCATGCCGAGACTCGCTCCGAGCGCGGTGATCGCACGGATGATGGCGTTCTGACCGGCGGCGTCACCGCAGCGATGGACGAAGGATCGGTCGATCTTGATCTTGTCGAACGGAAAGCTGTGCAGCTGGCTCAGTGATGAGTAGCCGGTGCCGAAATCGTCCATCGCCACGCGCACGTCCATTGCACGCAGCCGGTGCAGCGACGTCAGCACCGATGCCTCGTTGCGCAGCAGCACGCTCTCAGTGATCTCGATCTCCAGCCGGTTGCCCGGCAAGCCGGTGGTCGTGAGAGCTGCTGCGACCATACGCGTCAGCCTGTCCGGATCTTCGAACTGAAACGGCGAGACGTTCACCGCGATCGACACGCTTTCCGGCCACCGCGTGGCCTCCCGGCAGGCCTCGCGCAGCACCCACTCGCCCAGCGGGACAATGAGGCCGATCTCTTCCGCCAGCGGGATGAAGTCGAGCGGCGAGACCAGGCCGCGCTCGGGATGCCTCCAGCGCAGCAACGCCTCGAAGCCGACGACCGCGTTCGTCTCGAGGTTGATCTGCGGCTGGTAGTGCAGCTCGAACTCGCGCAGGGCCAGGGCCTTTCGAAGGTCGATCTCCAGCGAGCGGCGCGCACGTGCGCGCGCATCCATCGACGCGTCGAAGAAGCTGTGTTTGCTGCGTCCGGCGTTCTTGGATGCGTAGAGGGCGAGATCCGCGTTGCGCAGCAGGTCGTCGCATGCCTGCCCATCCTGCGGCGCCACCGCGATGCCCACGCTGGCGCCGATATTCACGAGGTGGCCATCGACGAGGTAAGGGCGGCCGAGCACGTCGATGATCCGCTTCGCCAGCTGGCTCAGTCCGGCCGTACTCGGTGCCGGCGTCACCATCAGCGCGAATTCGTCGCCGCCCAGCCGGGCGACCATGTCCTGCTGGCGCAGCAGCGAGTGCAGCCGCTTCGCCACCAGCCGCAGCAGCCCGTCACCGATCGGATGCCCGAGCGTGTCGTTCACCGCCTTGAAACGGTCCAGGTCGACCAGCAGCACGGCATGTCGGCCCGCGTCCTGCAGGCCCTCGGCGGCTCCTGCCGCCGCGTTCGCCAGACCGGCGAGGGCCGTGTCGGCATGTTCGTGGAAGAGCTGCCGGTTCGCCAGCCCGGTCAACGAGTCGCGTTTCGCCAGTTCTATCGCGTTGGCTTCGGCCTCCTGGCGGGCGGTGACTTCCTCGAAGGAGATCATCCATCGGCTCTCGCCGAGCGGGACCACCTGCAGGGCGAAGCAGCGGCGCGCCCGGCGGGCCGAGATCGCCGATGTCCATCGCCTTGCCGCCGGGGTCGCTATCGCGTCGACACAGGCCTCGTGCACATGGTGCACCGCCTCTTCGTCCAGCACCGAGCTGGCCTCGAGCAGGTCGAGCAGCGTGGCGGCCCTGGCGAGGGTGGCCGGCTCCACGCCGAGCGTGACCGCGACCTGCCGGTTCGCGAACAGGATGTCGAGGTTGCCGTTGAACGTCAGCAGGCCGACGCTCACACCGTCCAGCATCGCACGCAGATGCGAGCTGCTCTGCGCGTCATGACCTGCGGGGTCAGGTTCAGTCGTGCGCGTCGTCGTGGTGAGGGCAGGAAACACGTGCAGGCTCCGTCGCGACCGGCAACTGCGACGACTGCCGAGAGCTGGCAGAACTGGTCGAGCCACATCGCCGACGCATCATGAGCCGGAAAGCTTGCCGTCCCGTTAATTGAGCCTCGGCTCAAAAATAGAGGGCTGGACGGCAACGCGCGGGCGACCGCTCAGGCGTGTCTGCGCTTCGGGGTCGCCGCTTGGGAAGCCGCAGCCAGATCCACCGAGAGGAGCCGGCTGACGCCGCGCTCCTGCATGGTGACACCATAGAGCCGGTCCATGTGGGCCATCGTCAGCTGGTGGTGCGTCACCACCAGGAAGCGCGTGTCGGCCTGCGCGACCATGTCGGACAGCAGGGCGCAGAAGCGCGCCACGTTGGCATCGTCCAGCGGCGCATCAACCTCGTCGAGTACGCAAAGCGGTGCCGGGTTGCAGCGGAACACGGCGAAGATCAGGCAGAGCGCGGTCAGCGCCTGTTCGCCGCCGGAAAGCAGCGACAGCGTGGCGAGCTTCTTGCCCGGCGGCTGCGCGTAGATCTCCAGCCCGGCAAGCAGCGGATCGTCGGCGCCGACCAGGCCGAGCTGGGCGCGGCCGCCGCCGAACAGGCGCGCGAACAAGGCCTGGAACTGGCGATCCACCGCCTCAAGGACCTCCAGCAGGCGGCCGCGGCCATCGCGGTTGGCTTGACCGATCGAGCCGTGCAGCAGGCCGATGGCGGCCTCCAGTTCCGCCCGCTCCCCCGCGGCCGACGCCGCGCTCGCGCGGGCCTCGCGGCCCTCGATGTCGGCGCGCAGGTTGACCGGCCCGATCTCTGCGCGCACGCGGGTCAGATCGGCGACGCGTCGCCTGATCTCCGTCTCGGCGGTGCCGGACAGGTCATCGGGCAGCTCGGCTGGCGGATCCGGCGTCTCCGCCAGGAGGCCAGCCAGGATCGCGTCGGCCTGCTCGATGCGACCCTGCTGCCGCATCGTCGCCTCGCGTGCCTGCGACAGGGCGATGTCCGCGTGCCTGCGTGTCGCCTGCGCGTCGGCAAGGCCCTGGACCAGGGCCTGCAGCGCCGTCCGCGCCCGCGCATGCGCCTGCTCGGCCTGGACGAGCGCCAGCGCGTGTGCGCGGCGCCGCTCCCCCGCCTGCGCGACCCGCCCGGCGAGGGCGTCGCGCGCCGACACCCCAACCTCAGAACGAGCCAAGGCGGTCGCGTGATCCTGGCGCGCGGCCGCTTCGCGACGCGCCCAACCGTCGCGCGCAGTCTCGCGGCCGACGGCGTCAGCCTCGAGCGCCTCGGCTTCGGCGGCGCAGCGCGCGCGGGCGTCGCGACACTCGGCCTCATGAGCGCGCGCGGCCACGAACGCGGCCTGAGCACGGGCGCAGCTTGCGGCCGCGTCGGCGGGAGCCGCGAGCGATGCCGCCTCGGCCAGCAGCTGATCCAGCAGCCCGGCCACTTCCCGGCGCTCCTCGGCCAGGGCGCCAAGCTGCCGCGACAGCGCGTCAATCCGGCTGCGCTGCCAGGCCAGCCCGGAGGCGGCTTCGGCGTGCGCCGCCTGCGCCTCGTCGCGTTGCCGCTCCGCCTCTGCCCTTGCCAGCCGCGCGGCCGCCTCGTGGGATGCGGCGGCGTCGGCGCGGGCGAGGGCGTGCCGCAGCATCCCGGCCGCCTGCTCGGCGGGCGCGGTTGCCTCGAGCCCGGCTGCGGCGACGCGTGCGTCGGCGTGTGCCACTGCCAGCTCGTGCTGCAGCCGCGCACGCTGCGGCTGCATGGCGTCGAGCCGGGTCTGCGCATCGACGTGCTGGCCCAGCAGCGCGGCCTGGTCCCGCCGTGCCGCTTCCAGCTCGGCTTCCGCCTGCCGTCGTGTGCGGCGCTCCGCCGCCTCGAGCTGGAGAGCTGCCGCCTCTTGTGAGCCGAAATGTTGCAGGCGCTGCGCCAGCGCCGCGAGGTCGGGCAGGTCCACCTCCTCGGCATCCGCCAGGGCGCGCAGCGCGAGTGCGTGGCCCTCCGCCGCGCGCGCTCGCTGCGGGAGCATCGCGTCCAGTCGGGCACGGGCGGCGGCTGCGCGCGCGTCCAGCTTCGAGAACGCGTCCCGGGATCCGGCCATTGCGCGTTCCGCCGCGTCGCGTTGCGCGCGCGCCTTCCGCGCCCGCACCGCCACTGCCGCCTGCGCGGCACTGGCCTCTTCCGCCCGGCGATGCATCGTCGCCGCTTCGGCGGCCGCCGGCCCGAGCCGCGCCCGCGCCTGGCGCAGCCGGCGACGCAGCTCGAGTGCCGAGGCGCCCCGCCGAATCGCTCCCTCGCTCGGCGAGCCGGCGACGAGGCGGAGCCCGTCCCACCGCCACAACGCGCCTGACCGGGTGACCAGGCATTGTCCCGGCGCCAGCTCCGGCTGCAGGGCGGGCGCATCCGTCGCATCCTCCACCAGGCCCGCGCGGCGGAGGATGCGGCACAGCGCGCTGGGCGCATCGATCAGGCTCGACAGCGCGACCGCGCCGGCCGGCAGGGCTGCATCGGGCAGCGCCGGGAGGTCGCGCCAATGCCGCGGCGCCGCCTCGTCGAGTGCCGCGTCGAGGCCTTCGCCCAGAACCGCGGCGAGCGCCAGCTCCAGTCCGGCGGGAACCTGCAGCGACTCGGCCAGGCCCGGCCAGCTGTCGCCGCCGCCTGGGGCCGCCTCGGCGGCGATCGCGCGCGACAGGCCGTCCGCCTCCGCTTCGACGCGGGCCTGCTCGGCGAGCCCCAAGACAAGCGTGCGGCCGTACGCGGCGGCGGTGCGTTCCGCCTCGCCGAGAGTCGTCCCGGCGTCTGCCAGCGCCTGCCGTACCTCGGCCAGCTGCTGCGTCGCCGCGTGGAGCGACCGGCGCGCCGCCAGCAGCGCGTCGGCGGGGATCAAGGCAGCCTCGGCCGCCGCCGCTTCGCGCACCAGCTGCTCGTGCTCGCCGGCCGCGCGCGCGGCGGCGCCGTCGGCGGCGTGCTTCGCCGCCTCGATCTGCCGCTGCCGCCGCTCGGCTTCCGCGTGCTGTTGCTGAGCCGCAGCGTTCGCCTGCTGGGCCGCGGCACGGCGGGCCTCCGCGGCTTCCAGCGCCTGCCGCGC
>CAXTNV010000059.1:0-1662 GCA_964245755.1 uncultured Acetobacteraceae bacterium
GCGGGGGCCGGTGCGGCTGGCCGCGGCCGCCGACGAGGCCGGGCTCGCCGACAGCAGGCCGCCGCTGCTCAACGATCCGTCGGCCGCCCCGGATACCCCGCTCTGCGGACAGCAGGCGCGGGAGCGGGATGCGATCGGCGTGGCGCTGCAGGGACCGCGGGTGGCGGCGAGCGGCGTCTGCGCCGGCTTCGCCTGCTACGATCCGCTGACCGCGACCTATATCGGCGCCGACGGCTACAGGCATGTCTGCCGATGACCGGTTAAGGGTCCGCACGTCGGGTCGGGGATTGATGCGCGGTCGCGCCTCGCCACATCTCTGCCGACCGCTTCAGCCCGCTTTCACCGGCACGTCCTGGCATTCTCCGGAGAGACACGCATGGACCGAACCCATACGGCCGACATCGGTGCCTTCGCCGCCGCCGGACGTGGTGCTTCGCCGGCTCGCCGGCTGGCCCGCCTGCGCCGGCTGGCCTGGATCATGGACGGGGCGTTCCGGCTCCCCGGCAGCAAGTTCCGCTTCGGCCTGAACAGCCTGATCGGGCTGCCCCCGGTGGCGGGCGACGCGTTGCTCGGCGCGATCTCGCTCTACATCGTCTATGAGGGCTATCGCCTCGGCCTGCCCCGCGCGGACATCGCGCGCATGGTCGGCAACGTCGCGGTGGAGACGGCGATGGGCGCGGTGCCGGTCGTCGGCGATCTGTTCGATGTCGCCTTCAAGGCCAACCTGCGCAACCTCGCCATCATCGACGCGCACGTCACGCGATACCTGTAGGCGAACTCGCCGGCCGGTCAGGCGGCGTAGCCGCGCAGCTGGTCTTCCTGCAGCAGATCGACGCCGATACGCGAGGCCAGCTGCCTCGCATCCGACGTGCAGCGGGCGTTCGACACGATCACCGCCAGGTCCGCCCGCACCCGCTCGCGGGCGACGCACGCCGCCTCCACCGCCTGCTCGTCCACCAGCCCGCTCGCCGGCAGGCAGCGCAGCGCCACCACCCTGCCGCGACGACGTGCGATCAGGTCCGGACCGCGTCCGTGCAGCCGGCTGCTGACGTCCCACCCCGCCTCGCGCAGCAGCACCGCGCATTGCAGCCGCGGATCGGTCTCATCGTCGCCAGGCCAGGAGGCGCGCGGTCCCGCCGCCTGCAGCATCGCAAGCGGCGGCGATGACGTCCGGACGGCGCGCAGCACGGCCCGCGGCCGCGTCGGCAGGCCGACGCAGGACGCATCGTGCGAAGAGGGCCGAGGCGACGGCGCCTCGGGCGTCGGCGGCTCGTGCGGGGATGGCTCCCGCGCGGGTGCCGGCGGCGAGCGCAGCAGCACCCGCGCCAGCAATGCCAGGGCGGCAAGCGAGGTCACGATCAGCACGATGGCGAGCGCGAAGCCGATGGCGTAGCCGCGCGCGGAGGCGGCCGCGACCTCCGCACTCGCCGGCGGAGGAGCGGGCAAGGGCGTGACTGAGGGTTGCGCCGGCGCTTCGGCGCCCACATCCGCCGCGCCGAGCCCCGGCCGCGGCGCCGGCGCCGCGCCCACAAGGCCCGCGGCGACCCCGCGGCAGGAGGCCGCCGCCGCCGCCGGCGTCCAGTCGGCGGCGCTGAAGGTGGTGCGCGGCAGCGCGACGCCCGGCGCGGCGCTGAGCACCAGGTGCATCGGCGTGGTGGTCTT
>CAXTNV010000059.1:1672-20994 GCA_964245755.1 uncultured Acetobacteraceae bacterium
ATCCGCCGCGCCGCGCCCGGGCGGGGGGGCGGGGGGGGGGGGCACGGGGTGGGGTTGGGGGGGGGGGGCGGGGGCGGGGGGGGGGGCAGTGGCGGGTGGCTCGGGCGGCGGCAGGGTCTCGACGAGGACCGGCGCCTCGACGCCGTCCGGGTGCCGCGGCCGCACCCGGGGGCGATGCGGGCGAGCACGCGCGGTGGACGGATGCAGCGAGGGAGGGCCCGAGACGGGAACGTGCAGCGCCGGCGCCGCGCCGGAGCGGGCGTTACGGAAGAACAGCGGCGGTACGCCCGGCTGCGGCGGTATCCGGCGCATCAGGGTCAGGCCGCCGACGCCGTAGATCCGCTCCCAACGCTCGCCCGGCCGGATGCTGAAGCAGCGGCCGCGACGCCCCACGCCCGCCTGCCACCGGGCATCGCGACGGCCCGGCAGGGAGCCGGTCAGCACGTAGGTCGCCTTGGGGTCGACGCAGGCGACCGTGGGCTGGCTGATCTCGGCAGCCCGGGCCGGCGCGGCCGCCAGCGCCTGCCAGAGCACCAGCAGAATCGCGATCGCCAGGCCGCGCGGACCACGGCCGGCCCGCCGGTTCATGCCAGGCCCGTCCGGAGCGGCATCGAGCTACGCATGCTGTCGCTGGTCGGCCGGACGGGGCGCGGCCACGGGCGGCGCTTCCGCGACGGCCGGATCGCTGTCGTGGGGAGCGGAACCCGGACGTGCCGGTCAGGTGCGAAAGTTCGGCTCGGGCGTCGAAGATGTCGGCCAATCGCAGGGCGAGACCAGGGCAGGCCGACGCAGGGCAGCAGAGGCGGGGCGGCTCGCGGTGGCATCGCTGCAAACTACCGCGCCGCGGATAAAAGGCCATACAAGAGCAGGGCCGCGGCACCGGCAGCCGCGCTTCTTACAAAGCATTACCGTGCCGGAGCCGGCTCCCGGCAGCCCGGGCCCGAGCTACACTCCGCCGCAGCGCGCCGCGCGACTCGTCACCCCCGCTTGCGCAGCCCCCGCACGAAGCGCGATCCGTTCTCCGCGAAGCCGGTGGCACGGCAGAACCCCTCCAGGCCCGGTTCCGCCGCCGCGGCGATCTGCAGCGCGCCGCATCCCGCGAGTCGCGCCGCCTGGGCCGCAGCCTTCACCAGCAGCCGGCCGATCCCGCGCCGTCGCTCGTCGGCGCCGACCAGCAGCGTGGTGATCTGCGCCACCGGCTGGTCCGCATCCAGCGCGGCGTACCAGTGCAGCACGACCAGGCCGCTCGGCGGTCCCCAGGCCAGTGCCAGCAGGGCGGCGCCCGGCTGCTGGCGCACGGCGTCCAGCCGCTGCGCCAGGGCGCGCTGCGGCACCGGGTGACCGGCCTCGGCCAGCAGCTCGTGCAGCCCCGGCGCGTCGGCGGCGGTGGCGGCACGGATCTCCATCCCGTAGCGGCTCAACAGGCTACTCCTCTGCATCCCGGGCCGGCCGCCGCAAGCCGCCGGCGGCACGATCGCCCTGCCCTGGATCCGCGACCGGCTTTGTCCTAACCCTGGGCAGATGACGCAGCTGCACGGGCTCTCCGCCTTTCCGATCACGCCGGCGGACGACACCGGCCGCATCGACGCGGCGGCGCTGCGCGGGATGCTGGCCCGCCTCGTGGCGGCCGGGGTCGACTCGGTCGGCCTGCTCGGCAGCACCGGGACCTCGCTATACCTGACGCGCGCGGAGCGGCGCCGCGCGGTGGAGATCGCCGCGGACGCGATCGCAGGCCGCACGACGCTGCTGGTCGGGATCGGCGCGCTGCGCACCGACGAGGTGGTCCGGCTGGGTCAGGACGCCAGAGCGGCCGGTGCCGACGCCGTGCTGCTGGCGCCGGTCTCGTACACGCCGCTCAACCAGGAGGAGGTGTTCACGCACTTCCGCACCGTCGCCGAAGCGGTCGGACTGCCGCTGTGCCTCTACGACAACCCCGCCACCACGCACTTCAGCTTCACGAACGACCTGATCGCGCGCCTCAGCCGCCTGCCCGACATATGCGCGATCAAGATGCCGGCACCGCAGGCGGGCGCGGTCGGAGCCCAGCTGCGCGCTACACGGGCCGGCACGTCGCCTGGCTTCTCGGTCGGCCTCAGCGTCGACTGGCACGCGACCGAGGGCCTGCTCGCCGGGGCCGATGCCTGGTACAGCGTCGCGGCCGGATTGTTCCCCGCTCCGTGCCTGGAGATCATGGCCGCGGCGCGACGCGCCGACGCCGCCGGCGCCCGGGCGCTGGATGCGCGCCTCAGGCCGCTTTGGGATCTGTTCCTCGAGCTCGGCAGCCTGCGCGTCGTCTATGCCTGCGCGAACCGGCTCGGCCTGTGCGACGCCGCACCGCCGCTTCCGATCCTGCCGGTGCCGGATGCGTCGCTTGGACGGGTCGCCGCCGTCCTCGAGGCGCTCGGCCTCGATTGACCGGCTGTGCGGCGGGCCTTCGGGGCAGCGCCCGGAGACAGCTCGCTCAGCCCGGCGCGGCTTCTACGCAGGCCCCGGCGCGGGCTCGTCCGCCGGATCGACCAGGTCGAAATAGGGCTGCCGGTCGACGGTGAAGAACGGGCTGTAGAACGGGTCGCGCTGGAACAGCGGCCTCGCTCCCCAGCGCTGCTTCATCAGCTGCGTCTCGCGGAAGAAGCGCGCCTCCTGTTCCGGCCGGTCGTCGCTGCCGCGCGACAGCGACTCGTGGTGCTCGGCGACGAACTCCGCGCACCAGATGACGCGCCAGCCAGCCTCGCGCACGCGCAGGCAGAGATCGACGTCGTTGTACGCCACCTTGAGCTCGACCTCGTCGAAGCCGCCCACCTCGCGGAACACGTCTGCGCGGATCAGCATGCCGGCGGCGGTCACCGCGCTCACCTCGTGGCTGAGCATGGCGCGGCCGATATAGCCGTATTCCGCCTCGGGCACGCCGCGATGGGCATGCGCGGCGACCCCCTCGGGCCCGATCACGACGCCGGCATGCTGCACCGTCCGGTTCGGATAAATGAACTTGCCGCCGATGACGGCCACGTCCGGCGAGAGGCTCGTCTCCCCGATCAGCGTCGACAGCCAGGACGGGTCCTGGACGAACACGTCGTTGTTCATGAAGAACAGGTAGTCGGACTGGGTCTCCGCGGCCGCCAGGTTGTTCAGCCGGGAGTAGTTGAACTCCTCCTCGACGGTGATGACACGGACCCGCGAGAACCGCCGGGCGCGCTTGATGAAGGCCTGCGCCTCCACCGTTGTCGACCAGTTATCGACCAGGATGATGTCGAACTGCTTGTACGCGGTATGCGAGAGCAGGGCGTCGAGGCAGCGCTGCGTGGTCTGGATCTGGTCCTTGAACGGCACGATGATGGTGACGCTCGGCTGCTCGCGCGCCAGCCAGCGCACGCGATACAGGGTCAGGCCGCGGATCGGGCTCACCTCCGCCTCGAGCCGCCGCCGCTTCAGGTGATCGCTCACGCAGCGCACGCCGGCCTCGACCGCGTAGCCCTTCCTGGACACGTCGACCGCGGTGGAGTTCGGCGTCTTGCGCCAGTGGTAGAGCACCTCCGGCACGTGATGGATCTGCGCGCCGGGCACCGCCTCGGCGAGGCGCAGGATCAGGTCGTGATCCTGCGCCCCGTCATAGTCCGGGCGCAGCGGGCCGACCGCGGTCAAGGTGGCGGCGCTGACGAACAGCAGGTGGCAGACATAGTTGCAGCCGAGGAGGTAGCGGTAGTTCCAGTCCGGCTTCAGGTTGGGCTCCAGGAAGTAGCCGGCCTGGTCGACCTTGTCCTCGTCCGAGTAGAGCATGCGGGCGCCACTCGCCTGCGCCGCGTCGACCATCAGCTCGATGGCGACGTCGACCAGCAGGTCGTCATGGTCGAAGAACGCGACCCACGTGCCGCGCGCCGCCTCGAGCCCGGCGTTGGTGGCGCCGCTGATGCCGAGGTTCTTCTTCAGCGTGACGCAGCGTATGCGGGCATCGGCGTCGCAGTAGGCGGCGATGCGCTTCGCCACCTCCGGCGAGCGCCCGCCGTCATCGACGATGATCAGCTCCCAGTTCTCGTAGGTCTGGGCGACCACGGAGTCGACCGCCGCGACGAAGTCCGTGATCACCGGCTTGTAGGTCGGGCACAGGATGCTCACCAGCGGACGCTCCGCCGCCTCCGGCCGCTGGCGGCTGCTGCGCTGCGCCGCGACGCGCGCCCGCAGGCGGTCGTAGTAGCGTCGCGCCCAGCGGTCGTAATCGGCGAGGTTGTAGGCGGGCGTCGGCAGCACCTCGCCGATTCCGCGGCGCAGCGCGGTGATCTCGCGGTACAGCCGGTCCACCGTGCCGCTGATTTCCAGCAGCCGTTGCTCGAGCGCATCGTCGACCAGGGTGGTGGTCAGCGGGCTTCCCGCCAGCTCGTGGTCGTCCGGGGTCACCACGAAGCGGAAACTCTGCGTGCCGCCACGTCGGAACTGGCGCGGCAGGATGATCTCGAAGCCGCAGTTCGGATCGCCGCCGAGTGCGGCCGCGACGTCGCCGCGGTAGCGGTCCGCCTTCACCTGCGTCACCCGGGTGCCGTCGGCGGTGAGCAGGATGTGGCAGCCGCCGAAGCGCCTGCGGCTGGCGACGTCGAGCTTCTGCACCCAGCCGCGCAGCGCCCCCTGCTTCATGCCGTCGATGAAGCTGTGGAACTCGTACTTGCGCCGCAGCACGAACTCGTGCTCCTCGGCGAACTCGTCCGGACGCGCCGGATCGATCAACGGCACGATGCTGCGGTCGGTGAAGCGGAACGACAGCGCGTGCAGCTCGCCGTCGATGAAACGTTCCGGAACGCTGAAGCGGAACCCGAGCCGTCCGGTGGGATGTCCGAGTGCCGCCTGCACGTCCTCGCGCAGGTCGTCGCACAGGATGGTCGCCACTTCCTGGCGGTCGATCAGCACGTGCAGCCGCACCGGTGTCGTGTTCCGGCGCGCATCGACCGCCCAGCCACGCGCCTCGCCTTCGTCGAAGGCGTCGAAATAGCCGAGGAACGGCCGCATCGCGCTTTGTGTCGGTCGTTTCGCACTGATCATCCGTTCTGATCCCATGCCGGCACGCGCCCCGTCCGGCGGCACGAGCCACCCGATCGATCCGCTATATCACAGATTTGCCAGCGTCAAAGGACGGCACGGCTCCGTCGCTTGGCGCTCGAGAAACGATATTTTAACGACGAGCGCACGTCGCGCGGCGGCCGCGTCGCGGGCCAGGCCGAGCAGCGCGGGGAGCTGGCCGGGCCCTGCCGCAAGCGAGGCCAGCATCGCCGGCAGCGCGAAGCCGCCATCTGGCCGCAGCGCGATCCGCGCCGCATGCGGCAGGTCGCGCGAGGCGGTGTCGCAGACGGCGCGCACGGCGGCGAACGGCAGGCCGGCGTCCCGAGCCGCCTGCGCCACCACGCCGCTCTCCATGTCGAGGGCCGCGCAGCGGCTCGCGCGGTGCAGCGCGCGCTTCTCCGCGGCAGTGGTGACCACGACCCGGCTGTGCAGCAGGCCGTCCCCGAGCACGCCGCCGAGCCAGGCGCAGAGCGACGGGTCGGTCAGGTAGTCGCGGCCGTCCACCACCACCCGGGACGGCACCAGCAGGTCGCCAGGCCGAGCCAGCGGATCCAGTCCCGCCGCCAGCCCGAGGCTCACCAGCTGCCGGACACCGCCGCGCAGCAGCCGCGTGACCGCGTCGCGGGCTCCGGCCTCGGTGCCGCCGCCGACCGCGACCGGCGCGCGTCCGCCGAGCGGCCGCAGCAGCCTGGCCTCGGCGCGCATGCCCACCACGAAGCCGATCATCGGGATCCGGTTCCGCCGGCGCGGTCGTGCCTCGGCGCGCTTCTAGAACCCGTGCGCGACACGCCGGCTGTTGCCCTGCTCCAGGTTGCGGTAGCGCGCCAGCGCCAGCAGCGGAAAGAACATCCGGTAGCCGTGGTAGCGCAGGTAGAACACCTTCGGGAAGCCGACCGCGTTGTACGGCAGCTCCTGCCACTCGCCGTCCAGGCCCTGGGTGCGCAGCAGCTGCGCGACGCCGCGCGCGACCGCCGGATGGGCATGCTCGCCGGCTGCCATCAGCCCGAGCAGAGCCCAGGCGGTCTGCGACGGCAGGCTCTCGACATAGCGGCCGGGCGGCGCGCCCTCGAAGCTCGCGCAATCCTCGCCCCAGCCGCCGTCGTCGCGCTGCACCGAGAGCAGCCATTCCACGGCGCTGCGCACCGCGGGATCTCCCGGCGCGACGCCGGCCACGTTGAGCGCGCACAGCACCGACCAGGTACCGTAGATGTAGTTGGTGCCCCAGCGCCCGAACCAGCTTCCGTCCGGCTCCTGATCGCCCTTGAGGTAGTCGACGCCGCGCGCGATCACCCTGCTGTCGCGCGGATCGCCGAGCTGCGCCAGGAACGAGATGCAGCGCGCCGCGACGTCGGCCGTCGGCGGGTCGAGCAGCGCACCATGGTCGGCGAACGGAATGTGGTTGAGGATGTCATGGTTGTTGTCGACGTCGAAGGCGCCCCAGCCGCCGTTGCTGCTCTGCATGCCGACCACCCAGACGCGCGCGCGCTCCACCGCCTCGGCGCTGCCCGGATCGCCGGCCGACGCCGCCTGACGGTGCAGCAGCATGGCCACCACGGCGGTGTCGTCCACGTCGGGATAGTAGTCGTTGCGATACTGGAACGCCCAGCCGCCCGGCGGCAGATCGGGACGCTGCACCGCCCAGTCGCCCTTGACGTCGAGCACCTGGCGGTCGCGCAGCCAGCGCGCCGCAGCCTGCAGCCGCTCGTCGGCGGCGCTTGCGGTATCGATCGCCCCGAACGCGAAGCCGTCCGAGGCCGCCTCGATCAGCGCGTGCCCGGCCAGCGCGGTATCCCAGATCGGCGAGACGCAGGGCTGGCAGTAGCTCTCCTCGCCATGGTCCACCAGCAGGTTGCGCACCGAGCGCCAGGCCATCGCGGCGTGCGGATGGTCGGGTGCCGCCCCGAGCACGTCGAACATCATGACGCTGTTGGCCATCGCCGGGTAGATCGCCCCCAGCCCGTCCTCGCCGTTCAGCCGCTGCTCGACGAACTGCACAGCGCGTCGGACCGCGCGGCGACGCAGCGGCCCGGGCGTGAACGGGTCGAGTACCCGCAGCACGCGGTCCACCCCCTTGAACACGCGTCCCCAGGGCGAGCGGTCGGGCCCGTGGTTCCAGTTGCGCACCTGTTCCGGGGGGGTCACGAACAACTCGCGCATGGTCACGCCGCGCGGATTGCGGGCGCGCGGCTTGTGCGTCGCCAGCACCAGCAGCGGCGCCACCACGATGCGCGACCAATACGACATGTTCCAGATGTTGAAGAAGAACCAGCGCGGCAGCAGCATCAGCTCGATCGGCATGATCGGCGTGCCGCGCCAGGGGATCTGGCCGAACAGGGCGAGCTGGAAACGTGTGAACACGTTGGCCCGCTCCGCGCCGCCGAGGCCCAGGATCGCCGCGCGGGCGCGGCGCATGTGCGGGGCATCCGGATCGTCGCCGATCGCCTTGAGCGCGAAATAGGCCTTAACACTGGCCGACAGGTCGATCCGGCCGCCGTGATACAGCGGCCAGCCGCCGTGCGTGCCCTGGATGCGGCGCAGGTAGATGCCGAGCCGCGCCTGCAGCGGCGCGTCGATCCGGTCGAGGAAATGCTCGAGCAGGATGTACTCCGCCGGGATGGTGGCATCCGCCTCAAGCTCGAACACCCAGTGTCCATCGCTGGACTGCCGGGCCGCCAGTGCCGACTGCGCCGTCGCGATCGCCTGATCGAGATCCGATACGCAGGATGCGAGATCCGGCTTGGTCAGCATGGTCCCGGAGGTAAGGTGCGACCCATCAAGCGGGGCTCGGTCAACGGCTCTTGCTCCGGTCTCGGTCAGGATGCGGCCAGGGTGCGGGCTGCGGACGAGCCCGACCTGATTGCACCTTCGATGGTTGCGGGCAAGCCTGTGGCGGTCCAGTCGCCCGCCAAAACCATATTCTTCAACGCGGTGCGACATCCTGGCCGCAGCTGATCCTGCGCCACGGTGGCGGCGAAGGTCGCCCGCTTCTCGCGCAGCACACGATGCGGCGGAGCGGGTTCGGGCAGCACGAAGCCCGGTCTCAGCCAGGGCGACAGCGCCCGGCGCAGCTCGCGCCACACCTGCATCGCGAGCTCGTCGCTGTCGCGCCCGGCGAGGTGGTTGGCGGCGCTGATCGTCACCGAGACCACCGTGGGCTTGACGAACGCCCACTCGGCGAGACCGCCGACGATGCCCAGGAAGCCGGCCTCGCCGAGGGTGCCGGTGAGCCGGCCGGCGAGTGCGATGCGGTAATGCAGGTTGACGATGCTCTCGAAGCGGTCCGGCAGCGTCAGCCCGGGCAGCACCGGTGCTGCGAGCTCGGCCGCCACCGGCGCCGGCACCGCCAGCACCACCCGATCGGCCTCGCCGAGCGGCTGCTCGCCGTCGGCCAGCGTCAGCGCCCGCAGCGCGCCGTTCCCTGCCTGCAGCCCGGTGACGCGGCAGCCGGTGCGCACCTGCACGCCAAGGTCGCGCAGGCACGCCACCGCCGGATCAATGAAGCTCTCCGAGAGCCCCTCGGTCGGAAAGCGCGGCAGGCAGGCGGCACCTCCCCTGGCCAGCGACTCGCGCATCGTCGCCGCCATCAGGCGGGCACTTCCGGCCTCCGGCCGGGTGTTGAGTGCCGCAATCGCGAGCGGGATCAGCAGCCGCTCCGCAAGTGCCCCCGGCAGCAGGCAGTCGGCGACGCTGGCATCGGCACGTGCCTGCAGCAGCCGTGCCAGCGACAGCAGCTCGCGCAGCCGCATCCCCGGCACGCGGCGGCGGCGGTCCAGCACCCACCACGGGATCCGCCCGGACGACAGCCGCACCGTCCAGTGCATCCCGGCCTCGAGGTCGACGAACGGGAACAGCGGCGCCTTCGGGCCGGTCAGGGTGTCGCGGGCGCCGATGCGGTCCAGGAAGCCGAAGCTCGCGTGGTTCGCCGACAGCAGCAGGTGGTTGCCGTTGTCGATGCGGCAGCCGAGCCGGCGGTCCTCGTACGAGCGCGCGCGGCCGCCGCAGGCGGGGCCGGACTCGTAGAGGCGGACGCGCCTTCCGGCTTGCGCCAGATCCAGCGCCGCGGACAGGCCGGCGAGGCCGCCGCCGACGACGTGCACCAGGCCAGGCGAGGGCGCTGCCCTGGACCCCGATCTGCATGCGGCGTGCACCGGGTCGGGCGGAGGGTGGCTGCCGCCTTCCGGGCTCAAGGGCGCACCGCCTGCAGCGCCACCCAGACCTTGCGCCAGGCGGGCAGGCGCACGCGTCTCGACGGGTCGCGCCAACCGGCGCGCTCCTGGGCGCGCAGCACCGCGTCGTAGCTCGCCGCCATCAGCCGTGCGGGGCGCATCGCGGCGCGGTCGCAGCGCGCCATCGCCCGGCGTGCGGCACGGAAATGCGCCCTCGCCACCTGGGCCATGGCGCGACAGGCCTGCTGCAGCCCGGGCGACGCCAGCGCCGCGTCCGGCGCGCACGGCACGCCGGCCTGCAGCAGCTGCTCGCGCGGCAGGTAGAGCCGGCCGCGACCGGCATCCTCGCCCAGGTCGCGCAGGATGTTGGTGATCTGCAGCGCGCGGCCGAGATGGTGCGCCACCACGTCGGCATCGGCGGACGCGTCGCCGAAGGCGCGCACCGACAGCCGCCCCACCGCACTGGCGACGCGGTCGATATAGAGGTCGAGCTCGGCCTCCGGGGGCGCCACGATCACCCGCTCCGCGTCCATCTGCATGCCGTCGATCACCGCCCGGAAGTCCTCCACGCGCAGCCGGTAGCGCGCGATCGCCGCCAGCAGCACCCGGTCCAGGCCGTCCCCGGCGATGCCGCGGTAGAGCCCGGCGACGCGCTCGCGCCACGCCGCGAGAAGCGGCAGCTTGGCCTCGAAGGGTCCTGCCTCGTCGGCCACGTCGTCGACCAGGCGGCAGAACGCGTAGATCGCGTACATCGCGTAGCGGCGATCCGGCGGCAGCACCCGCATGCCGCGGGCGAACGAGGTGCCGGACCGCCTGACGATGCCCTCGACCAGGGCGAGGTCGCGGGGCTCGCAGCCGAGTGCCGCCGGGGGGCGGCGCATAAGGCTGCGCATCACCGTCCCGGCCAGGCGCGGGCGGCGCCCAGCAGGCTGCGCGCCGCGTCGATGCGGCGCAGCTTCACCCGCCGCGCCAGCGGGTCCTCGCGACGCAGCCGCGCTGCCAGACGATGCGACAGCCCGACGATCACAGCCGACTCCAGTCGCATGCGCCGGTCCGCCACCAGCCCCGGCAGCGACGCGGCCCGCCGGTTCAGGCGGTCCACCTCGTCCAGCAGCCGGTCGAGCACCCGGCGCAGCGCCGGACGACAGCGATCCTCGCGCAGGATCTCGACGTCCAGCGCTTCCTGCTCCAGCCAATGCCGGGGGATGTAGCAGCGATCGAGCGTGGCCAGGTCGGCCTTGCAGTCCTGCAGGTGGTTCAGCAGCTGCAGCGCCGTGCACAGCGCGTCCGAGGCGTCGAGGCCCTGCGGGCCCTCGCCGTGCAGCGCCAGCAGGTAGCGCCCCACCGGGTTCGCGGAATAGCGGCAGTACCACGCGAGCTCGTCCCAGCTCGCGGTGCGCGGCTGCAGCGCGTCGCGACGGAACGCCACGATCAGGTCGGTCGCGGTGGACGGGTCGATCCCGGTAACCGCCAGCGAGTCGCGCAGCCGGCGGGCGTGGCCTAGCTCGCCGGGCGTGGCGCCGGCCGGAGAAGTGCCGCCGAGCAATCCCGCCTGCATCGCATCCAGGCGCGCGATCTTGGTCGGGGGCGGCAGCACCGCGTTGTCGGCGATGTCGTCGATGGCGCGCGCGAAGCCGTAATAGGCATGCACGTGCGGCCGCAGCGCCGCGCGGATCAGGCGCGACCCGACCGGGAAGTTCTCCTCGCCGCGATCCTTGCCGGAAGACACGTCGGCGAGCTCGGGGGCGGATCCGGGGCCGGTGTCCGCGGGCAGGTCGTTCATGACGCGGACGGATCCTCCTCCCGATAGGCGCGCTGCTTCCACACCACGCCCCGCCCGCGATGATGGTCCAGCGCCGAACCGATGGTGGCGGCGGTGTAGAACACCGCAACCGCCGGCAGCAACAGCGCCCACAGCGGCGACAGCCGGAAGCGGCGCAGCGTCGGCAGGAACGAGAGCGTGGCGATCGCCCAGGCCAGGCCGCCGCACAGCCGGGTCGGCCCGTGCGCAAACAGCGCCGCCAGCGGCGGCACCAGCCAGATCAGCGCCATCCCGGCCACCGTGCCGGCGAGCAGCAGCGGCGAGAAGCGCAGCTGCACGTAGGCGGTTCGCGCGACCATGCGCCAGACGTCGCGGGGATGCGGATAGGGCCGCACCGAGCGCGCCAGCAGGCTGTGGCCGAGCCAGATCGCGCCGCCGCTGCGCTTGACCCGGGCGGCCAGCGCCACGTCGTCGATCAGCGCGCCGCGCAGGCTCTCGATGCCGCCGATCCGCGCCAGCGCCACGGTGCGTATCAGGATGGTACCCCCGGCCGCCGCGGCCACTCGGTGGCCGTGCCGGTTGACCTGGGCGAACGGATACAGCAGCTGGAAGAAGTACACGAAGGCTGGCACCAGGGCCCGTTCCGCCAGGCTCTCGGTGTTCAGCGCCACCATCTCCGAGACCTGGTCGAGCCCGTCGCGCACCGCCTTGGCGACCAGGGTGGCGACGTGCGCCGGCTGGTGCACGATGTCGGCGTCGGCCAGCAGGATGTAGCCCTCCTCGGGCATCAGGCGACGCACGTGCGCCACCCCCTGGGCCACCGCCCACAGCTTGCCGCTCCAGCCGGGCGGCGGATCGGTGCCGTCGAGCACGTGCAGGTGCGGCGAGTTCAGCTCGCGCGCGACGGCACCGGTGCCGTCGCTGCTGCGGTCATTGACCAGCACCACCCCGTACGGACCGGGATAGTCCTGCGCCAGCAGCGAGAGCAGGCTGTCCTGCACCTGGAGCGCCTCGTCGCGCGCCGGCACCACCACGCACAGCGCCGGCCAGGTGGTGGCGTCGGGCCGCAGCGCGGAGCGCACCGGCGCCAGCACCGGTCCCGACTGCCAGAAGCGGCCGTGCAGCAGCACCAGGCCGAGCCAGATCAGCAGCGACAGCGCCGCGAGCGGCAGCACCGGCGTCAACCCAGCATGCCGTGTCCGGCGAACCACGCCACCGCGTCGACCACCGCCTGGCGCGCCGGACGCGGCGCGTAGCCGAGGGCGGCGCGCGCTTTGCCCGACGAGAAGAACATCTTCTTCCTCGACATCGCCAGCATCTCGCGGGTCACCCTGGGCTCGATGCCGAAGCCGCGCGACGCCCACTCCGACGCCAGCGCCACCGGCCAGAGCACCGACTGCGACAGCCGCAGGCGCGGCGGACGCACCCCGGCCACCTCGGAGACGGCGGCGAACAGGTCACGCAGCAGCATGTCCTCGCCGCCCAGGATATAGCGCTCGCCGATCACGCCGCGCTCGTAGGCGAGCGCGTGACCCTCCGCCACGTCGTCGACATGCACGATGTTCAGGCCGGTCTCGACGTAGGCCGGCATCCTGCCCGCGGCGGCGTCGGCGATCATCAGCCCGGTGGGCGTCGGCTTGATGTCGCGCGGGCCCACCGGCGTCGAGGGGTTGACGATCACCGCCGGCAGGCCGCGCTCGCGCACCAGACGCAGCACCTCCTGCTCGGCGCGGTATTTCGATCGCTTGTAGATGCCGATCACCGCGTGCTCGTGCACCGGCGTGGTCTCGTCCGCGATCGAGCCGTCGCCGATCAGCCCGAGTGCCGCCACCGACGAGCAGTAGACGATGCGCTCGACCCCGGCCTGCTGCGCCGCCAGCATCAGCCGCCGGGTGCCCTCGACGTTGGCCTGCATCATCGTCGCCGGGTCGGGAACCCACAGCCGGTAGTCGGCGGCGACGTGGAACAGGGCGCGGCAGCCGCGCATGGCATCGGCGAAGCCTTCCGGCCGGGTCAGGTCGCCCTCCACCAGTTCGGCCTCGATGCCTTCGAGGTTGCGCCGGTCGTGGCCAGGCCGCACCAGCAGGCGCAGCGCATGGCCGCGCGCCGCGAGCACGCGCGCCACCGCGGAGCCGACGAAGCCGGTGGCGCCGGTGACCAGGGTCGGGGCATCGTTCATGCGTGCGGCCGTTCCAGGAAAATGGACGAGCGGCTGTATAGCGTCGCGCGCCGGGTTCAGGAAGCAACCGCCCCGAGGCGGCGCCCTTGACCCGTCGGGGCGTTAGGCCCCAGACCCCGATCTGACTTCCGGGAGCGCAGCCATGTCAGAGACCGTGTTCCGGCGGCTGACGGTGATCGGGCTCGGGCTGATCGGCAGCTCCGTCGCGCGCCGCGCCATGCGGGACGGGACCATCGCGGACGAGATCGTGGCCTGCGACCTGTCGCCCGAGGTACGCGAGCGGGCGCAGGCGCTCGGCTTCGCGCATCGCATCGAGGCCGATCCGGGCGAAGCGGTCGCCGGCGCCGACGGCGTGCTGCTGTGCGTGCCGGTCGGCGCGCTCGGCGGGGTGGCGGCGGCGATCATGCCGCACCTTGCGGCAGGCGCGGTCCTCAGCGACGTCGGCTCGACCAAGCAGTCCGTGCTGCGCGAGATCCTGCCGATCCTGCGCGACGACGTCGCCCTGGTGCCGGGCCATCCGCTGGCGGGGACGGAATACTCTGGGCCCGACGCGGGGTTCGCCACCCTGTTCGAGGGGCGCTGGTGCCTGCTGACGCCGCCCGACGGTGCCGACCGGCAGGCTGTCGGGCGGATCGAGCGGCTGTGGCGGCTGTGCGGCGCCAGGACGCGGGAGATGGACGCCAGTCACCACGATCGGGTGCTGGCGATCGTCAGCCACCTGCCGCACCTGCTCGCCTTCACCATCTGCGGCACCGCAGACGACCTCGCCGACGAGACCCGCGGCGAGGTGCTGGAATTCGCGGCCACCGGCTTTCGCGACTTCACCCGCATCGCCGCCTCCGATCCGGTGATGTGGCGCGACATCTTCCTCAACAACCGCGAGGCGCTGCTGGAGATGCTGGCCCGCTTCACCGAGGACGCCCAGGCGATGGCGCGCGCGATACGCTGGGGCGACGACGGCTTCATCGTCGACCGGATCGAGCGCGGCCGCGCCATCCGCCGCAGCCTGATCGAGCTGAAGCAGGCATGACCACGCCCGGGCGGGTCATGGCACCGGCCAGGGCGCCCCGGCTGCTGCTCGGCCACCCGCGCGGTCTCGCCTTCCTGGTGTTCGCCGAGGGCTGGGAGCGCTTCTCCTACTACGGCATGCAGGCGCTGCTGGTGCTCTACATGAGCCAGCACCTGCTGCTGCCGGGCCATGTCGGACGCGCGGTCGGCTTCGCCGGCTTGCGTTCCGCGATCCAAGCCGTCTACGGGCCGCTCTCCACCGGCGCGCTGGCCTCGGTGATCTTCGGGCTCTACGCCGGCGGGGTCTACCTGACGCCGCTGGCCGGCGGGCTGCTCGCGGACCGCCTGCTCGGCCGCACCCGCACCGTAACACTCGGCGCCCTGCTGATGGCCGCCGGCCACTTCCTGATGGCGTTCGACGCCTCCTTCCTGGCAGCATTGGCCTGCCTGCTGGTCGGCGTCGGCTGCTTCAAGGGCAACATCTCGAGCCAGGTCGGCGAGCTTTATCCGCCCGGCGACCTGCGGCGTGCCGAGGCGTTCCAGGTCTTCCTGGTCGCGGTGAACGTCGCGGTGATCGTCTCGCCGCTGGTGTGCGGCACGCTCGGGCAGGAGGAGGGCTGGCACTGGGGTTTTGGCGCCGCCGGCGTCGGCATGCTGGTCGGTCTCGCCGTCTACCGCGCCGGATGGCGCTGGCTGCCGGTCGAGACGACGCGCCGCGGCAACGTCCGTCGCGGGCCCAGGCTCGTGCCGGGAGAGGGCAGGACGGTCGCGGTGCTGGTCGCCCTGCTGCCGGCGCTGGCGCTGGCGATGCTCTGCAACATGCAGACCTTCGACGCCTACCTGGTCTGGGCCGACGCCAACTACGACCTGGTGTTCTTCGGCCGGTCCATGCCGGTGACTTGGCTGCTCTCGCTTGACGCCATCATCGCCACCGTCGCGATCGTGCTGTCGCTGCTGTTCTGGCGCTGGTGGGCGCGGCACCGGCCGGAACCGGACGAGATCACCAAGCTCGCGGTCGGCGCCCTGGTCGCGGCGACGGCGCCGCTGATCCTGGCGCTCGCCAGCGCACAGGAGGCGTCCGGCGGCCACAAGGTGGGGCTGGCCTGGGGGCTCGCCTTCCACGTGGTCAACTCGATCGGCATCGCCAACGTGCTGCCGGTCGGGCTGGCGCTGTTCTCGCGCGCGGCACCGCGGGCGATCACGGGGCTGATGATCGGGGTCTACTACCTGCACCTGTTCGCCGCCAACATGGCGGTGGGCTGGCTCGGCGGCCTGCTGCAGACGATGCCGGCATCCAGTTTCTGGCTGCTGCACGCGGCACTGGTGGCGTGCGGTGGCGTCGTGATGTTGCTGGCCCGGTCGCTGTTCGGCCATCTGCTGGCACCGACCGAGGATCCGGAGGCGGCACCCGCATCGGGCTACCTTTCCCGTCCCGCAACGGGTTGATCGCGCGGCACCCATGCGCCCAGAGCATGCGATTACGTTTCTAAATCGTGCTGTTCGCTAAAGACCAAGTCACGAAAATCGTCTATATTGCTGTCCGTCTGCCGTAAAACCTGAACGGTCATCACGCCCGTCGCGGCAGCTCGAGGAACTGCGATGAGTCGCTTTTTGTTCTCCGCAACGACCGCCGCTGGCACCGACCTGTTCTCGAGCGACGGCAGCGCCGCAGGCACGGCCGACCTCGGCCTGTCGCGCTTCGCCTTCGCTCCCGACCCCGGCGGCTACGACTTCACCGAGTTCGACGGCGAGACGCTGTTCCTCGGCTACGACCAGACCCAGCAGGCGGTCGGCGAGGACTACCTGGAGGTCTACAGGACCGACGGGACGGCGGCGGGCACCACGGACAGCCTGGTCCACGGGCTGGGTGGGCCCGCAGCGCCCAGCGGTCTCTGGGTGCTCGGCGACAAGCTGCTCACCTCGGGCAACACCGAGGAACAACCCCCCGGCATCTGGGCCAGCACCGACGGCAGCACCTTCACCGAGATCGAGAGCCGGGTCGGTGCCTCGAGCATCGTGACCTCGAACGGCATCGGCTACTTCCAGGCCTACGACAGCAAGCAGGCGAACGCGGGGCTTTGGCGCACCGACGGCACCGTCGCCGGCACCTACAGCATCACCCCCGCCGGGGTCTCGCTGAACCCCGCCGACATCAGCCCGGTGGCAGGCGGCCGGACGGTGTTCATCAACCAGAGCAATGCCGACGGCTCGGGCCCGCTCTGGGTCACCGACGGCACCCGGGCCGGGACCCACGCGCTGGTCGACGCAGCACTCGGCAGCGACGTCCGTTTCGGCGGTGCCACGACCAACGGCAAGGCTATCTTCACGGTGACCGACGCCGCGAACAACATCAGCGTCTGGTCCACCGACGGCACCAGCGCGGGCACCACCGAGATCCTCGTCAACGGCCCGGCCAACGCCCCGATCCGCGTGCCCGGCGGCTACCTCTCGGCGAACGGCAAGGTGTTCTTCGACAGCGGCTACGGCCTGTTCGCGACCGACGGCACCAAGACCGGGACGGTGTCGCTCAGCAGCAATGGGGAGGGCACCGAGGGGGCGGTCGCTTCGGGCGACAAGGTGTTCTTCCTCGAGCCGCAGCCAACTGTCGGCAACACGTATCCGGAGGCCCTGTTCGTCACCGACGGCACCGTCACGGGCACGGTCGAGCTCAGCGTCACAGGCCTGGGCGTGCTGCAGGGCGGCCTGACCGCGTTCGACGGCGGCATCGTGTTCGAGGCCACCGACAGCGCCGGCAAGCAGGCGCTGTTCACGTCGGACGGCACCTCGGCCGGCTCGCACGAGCTGGTGCTGCCGGCGGGCATCCCGATCAGCGCCTCGACCATCATCGGCGCCGAGGCGACCACCATCCCCGGCATCGTCACTCTCGGCGGCGGCGCCCAGTTCTACCAGGCGGCGGCCGGCGTGACGGTGCAGGCGGGCGGCGGCGCCGACACCATCCTCGCCTCGGCGGGCCAAGTCACCGTGACCGGCAGCTCCGGCACGCTGCTGTTCGTCGGCGGCGCCGGTGCAAGCTCGGTCACCGGCGGATCGGGTTCGGCGACCGTATTCGGCGGCAGCGGCGGCGGCAGCTTCGCCGGCGGGGGCGCCGGGCACAACATCTTCATCTTGCAGAGCGCCGCCAGCGCCAACACCACCCTGACGGGCGGCGGCGCGGGCGACGATATGTTCACCGCCGCCGGGCCGACCACGGTCAATGGCGGTTCCGGCGGCGGCGACATCGTCGTCGGCGGCAGCGGCGCGCTCACCGTCAATGCGCAGCACGGTGACGCCGTGTTCGGCGGCTCCGGCGCGCTGGCGGTGGCAGGCAGCGCGAGCGGCGCCGACTCCATCGTCGGCGGCTCCGGCGCGCTGACGGTGACCGGCAGGGGCGGCAACATGCTGGTGGTCGCCGGCACGGGCGGCTCGAGCATCGCGACGGGCAACGGCGCCAGCCTGATCTTCACCGGAGCCGGCCGCACGGCAGTCACCGGCGGCACAGGCTCGCTGCAGGCGATGCTGGGTTCCGGCACGGCATCGATCACCGAAGGCAGCGGTGCCAGCGTCTACGACGTGGTCAAGGGCGCCGCCGGAGGCAACGACGTGCTGACCGGCTTCAGGCCGAGCATCGACAGGATCGACCTGTTCGGCTACGCCGCGGGCGACGTGCACGTCACCACGAAAGGCGGCTCGACCGTGATCAGCATGGTGGACGGGACCAGGATCACGCTGGTCGGCGTCACCGATCCCGGCGGCGGCATCGTCGGCTGATCCTTGCTCCGCGCGCGAGCGCAGGCCGGTCATCGTCCCTCGGCGCGCGAGCGCATGCCGGTTATCGCCCGGTCGCGCCGTGCGCCACCGCATCCAGGCGGCTGCTGTGCCGTTGCCCACGGTACAGCAGACAGGAAGCCGGTCATGATCTCCACCCGCGCGCACGGTGTCGCCGACTACGCGGCCGCGACGCTGCTCGCCGGCCTGTCCGGTGCCGGACCACTGCCCGCGCGGATACGGATCCTGCTCGGCGTCGCGTCGGCCGGCCAGACGGGCACCGCCATGCTGACCGACTACGAGGCGGGGCTGCGGGCGCTGCTGACGATGCGCCAGCATCTGGCGCTCGACGCGGTGCAGGGCGCGGCGTTCTGCGGCGCGGCGATGCTGATGCGCCGCCAGCCCGCCGGCGCCCGCGCCCTGCTGCTCGGCCTCGGGCTGTCGCAGCTGACGGTGGCTGCCGCGAGCAGCGCCACGCCGCGCAGCGGCCCCGGCCAGGAAGCCGGTCCGGTGCAACGGCTGCGCGGCAGCGCCGCGGCGGCGGCCGAAGCCGCCGGCTATCCGCCGCTCGATACGCCCAAGCCGGTCGCCGAGGACGTCTTCATCGTCGACAGCGTGCTGCCCGGCCTGCTCGGCGCGGTGCTGCCGGCGCGCATGACAGTGATCCGGCTGCCGGACGGCGACCTGCTGCTGCACTCGCCGACGCAGTTCAGCCTGACGCTGAAGCGGCAGCTCGAGACGCTCGGCCGCATCCGCCACCTGGTCGCGCCCAACATCGCGCACTGGATGTTCCTCAAGGGCTGGCAGGAGAGCTGTCCGGACGCGATCACCTGGGCTGCACCCGGGCTGCGGGCGCGCTCGCAGGTGCGCAGGAGCGGCGTGCGGCTGGAGCACGACCTGCCGGAACAGGCGCCATCGGCGTGGAGCGAGGCGATCGAGCTGGTGGCGGTTCCGGGCGGCCTCGGCTTCCGCGAGGTGACGCTGTTCCACCGGCCGACCCGCACGCTGGTGCTGACCGACCTCGTGCTCAACCTCGAGGCGGAGAAGCTGCCGGCGGCGATGCGTCTGGTGGCGCGTGCGTTCGGCTGCGTGGCGCCGGATGGGATGCCGCCGCCCTATCTCCGCACCGTGATCAAGCTGCGCCGCCGGGACGCTGCGAGCGCCGCGCGAAGCCTGCTGGCGCTGCAACCCGAGCGCGTCGTGTTCGCGCACGGGCGATGGTTCGAATCCGACGGCGTCGCCGCGCTGCGCCGCTCGCTGCGCTGGCTGCTCGACTGATCCGAACAGCCGATGTGCCCCGGTTCCGCTACGGCGAACCGGCCATGCGCACGGATGCCTGCGTCTCGTCCGCGATTTGCCAGCCTCCGCCGAGGGCTCGGTAGAGCGCCACCAGGTCGGT
>CAXTNV010000060.1:0-20219 GCA_964245755.1 uncultured Acetobacteraceae bacterium
GGATCCGCCTGCGGACGCAAGCCGAGCAGGAACTCGAGGCCGTCGCGCTCGGTGTCGCGGAACAGCGTGCACTCCAGCTGCAGGACGTCGAACGCCGCCAGCTTGGCCAGCAGCAGGCAGAAGCGACGCGGGGTGAATACCCAGCAATGCACATCCTGGTAGCGGCCGCTGTCGCGCACCTCGCGGCAGACCCGCTCGGCCCAGCGATAGCGTGCGGCATCGACCAGCGGCGGCGGCGGCGGTCGCCCGGCCCAGGCCGCCGCCGTGTCGACTTCCACGACGTGCAGGAAGTAGTCTGCGATGCTCGCCAGCGACGGTGCGCGCTGCCGCGCCACGTGCGCCGCCAGCAGCTCGGCGAGCCCGCTCTCCGCACGGTGGTGGTCGAAGCAGAACCGCTTGTCGGGCAGCACCAGCCGGATCTCGCCGACCGCGGACAGTGCCCGGGCGAGCGCCTGCAACCACCCGATCAGGTCGGGCACGTGCTCGGCGACGTGCGAAGCGATCACGTAGTCGACCTTGCCGTGACGCCGCACCAGACCGTCGAGACCGTCCTGGTCCCAGACCCAGTCGATTTCCAGGATCGCCTCCGCGCGCACGTCGGCATCGTCGGCATATTTCCCGCGCAGGGCCGCGGTGTCGGCATGGTCGACGTACAGCACCCGCCCCATCTCGCGTCGGATCACCGGGCGGTCGAGCGGTCCGATCTCGACCCCCAGCAGCCGCTCGAGTGCCAGCCCTTCGAGCAGCGCGGCGTTGCGCGGCCGCGGGCTAATGCACGTAGACCCTGACCTCCGGCGCCCTGGTCGCCGGGTCCGAGAGCGCGGTGAGCTCCACCTGTGCCGACTGCGCGCCGTCGGCGACGATCGCGTCCGCCACCGGACGGCCCTGCAGCGCCACGCCCGCACGCAGCGAGGCGGCCTGCGCCGCCGGCGACGCCGCCAAAGGCACCACGCTCTCCACGGTGAACAGCACGTTCGGCTTGCGCGACAGCGCCTGGGCGACCGCGAGGCGCAGATCAGGCTGCCAGTCCTGTTGCGGCCGGTCCGCGCGCACCACGAACAGCGGCGGGATCGGCCTGACCGTGCTGACGACCGGCGGCGGTGCGCGCGGCACCGGGGCGCGGCCGGCGGTGCGGTCGAAGCTGCGCTGGTCCACCAGGTCGCAACCCGCGGCCAGGGCGCAGCTGAACACGATGGTGAGCAGGCGTGCGGCGGAATTCGACATGGCTCGGCAGGCTCGCAGGGATCGACCGCTGCGGCAAGGAAGCCGGCTTGCCGGCTCCGCCGCGGCCCACCTATAGGTTCGGCGATGTCACGCAGTCTCGGCACGTCACCGGCTCCGGGCCCGGATGCGAAACCCGCGGCAGCCGCCGGATGGATCCTCCGGGCAGGCCCCGAGGCGCTTCCTGAGGCGGCGGCGACGCCGGATGATCGCGCTCTGGCCACGGCACTGCATCTCGCGGTGGCACGCCAGCCGCATCGCGGCAGTCACGCCGCCGGCATGGTCGAGGTCGCCGGCGTGTTGTGGAGCCGGTTCCTGCGCTTCGATTCCGGCGACCCGCACTGGCCCGATCGAGACCGCTTCGTGTTGTCCGCGGCGCGCTTCGCGCCGCTGCTGCGGGCGCTGCTGACGCTGACGGCGGAGGCCTTGCCTGACGACGCGGCGGCGAGCGCAGGCCCGCTGCTTGGCTTCGGGCAGCACCCGGGCGTGGAGATGGCGGTGGGCCCTGCCGGCCAGGGCATCGCCACCGCTGCCGGGATGGCGATGGCGGAGCGGATCCTGGCCGCGCGCTTCGGCCACTCGCTGGTCGATCATCGAAGCTGGGTGCTGGCCTGCGAGACCGACCTCTCCGCCGGTGTCGCCCTGGAAGCGGCGGCGCTGGCCGGCCAGATGCGGCTGGACCGGTTGACCGTGCTGTTCGAGCTGGAGCTGCGTGCCGATGCGGCGCCGGGGAATCCGGACATGGCACGTTTCGATCCGATGGCGCGCTTCGCCGCCTGCGGCTGGGCGGTGCGGCAGGTGGACGCGCACGATCCCGAGGCGATCGGGCAGGCCATCGCCAGCGCCGTGCGGGGACGCAAGCCGAGCCTGATCGCCTGCGTCGTGCGCCGTGGCGCGTCGCAGGACACCGCGGGCGGTTCGCAGGCGGACGCAGTGCCTGGCCCGGACCCCGCGGAGCAGCCCGGCATCTCGTGCGAAGCCTGGCGCGCGCGCGGGCGGCGCGGAACGGGGGCGCGACGCGGATGGCTCAAGCGCCTCGCGCGCCACCGCGACCGCGAGGAGTTCATCCGCGTCATCGGCGGCGACCTGCCCGAGCAGTGGGGCCGGTCCTGGCGCGAGGCTTGGCAGCAGCCGGAGCCCGAGCAGCAGGCTCAGGCCGTGCCGGCGGCGCAGCCTGACCGGTCCGGAGCGCGACGCGGGCTCGACGCGTTGCTCGGCCTGCTGCCGGAGTTCGTCAGCCTGTCCTGTGAGCCGGGACTGCCGAGCATGCCGCAGCTGAGCCGGCCGGGCCCGAATGCCTCGGGACCGGGCCGGATCGGCCGCGCGCTGTGCCTGGGCACCCAGGAGCACGGCATGGCGGCGCTGCTCAACGGCCTCGCGCTGCACGGCGGCCTGCTCGCCTGCGGCTCGGCCTCGTTCATTGCGGTCGACCGCATGCGCCCGGCGCTGCGGCTGGCCGCGCTGATGCGGCGCCAGGTGATCCACCTGCTGACGCATGACGGTTTGGCGCTGGGTGAGGACGGTGCTGCCTGGCAGCCGGTCGAGCAGCTCGCCAGCCTGCGCGCGATGCCCAACGTTGCGGTGTTCCGTCCCGCCGACCGCACCGAGATGATGCAGTGCTGGCAGCTCGCGCTGCATCGCGCCGACGGGCCGAGCCTGATCGCATTCTCGTCGCATATCCCGCCGGACCTCGCCGAGCGCGCACCGGCGGGCGGCCGCACCGGCGAGGATGCCTGCGCGCGCGGCGGATACCTGCTGGCGGACGTCCCGGCCGGGTGCCCGCGTCGGGCGACGCTGATCGCCACCGGGCCGGAGGTCGGCATCGCGATCGAGGCGCGCGACAGGCTCGCGGTGCACGGCATCGCCGTCGCCGTGGTCTCGCTGCCGTGCTGGGAGCTTTTCTCGGCACAGGACGCCACCTACCGCGAGGCGGTGCTGGGGCAGGCGCTGCGGGTCGGCATCGAGGCGGCGTCCGGCTTCGGCTGGGAGCGCTGGCTCGGCCCCGAGGGGATCTTCATCGGGATCGACGAGTACGGCATCTCGGCACCGGCGGACGAGCTGTACCGGCAGTTCGGCATCACCCCGCACGCCGTGGCCGCGCGGGTGCGCCGCCGCTTGGCGGCGTCGCGCACCCTGCCGCCGGGCCGGATAGTCTACGGCGGCGGTTTGGCCTAGGCTCACCGGCTCAAGCTAAGGATCATCGTCATGCCAGAGAATCGCCCGGTCAGGGTCGCCATCAACGGGTTCGGACGCATCGGTCGCCTGGTGCTGCGCGGCATCATCGAGAGCGACCGCACCGACGTGGTCGCGGTCGCCATCAACGACCTCGGCAGCGTGTCGGACAACGCGCACCTGCTGCGCTACGACAGCGTGCATGGCCGCTTCCCGGGCGAGGTGAGCGTCGATGGCGACAGCATCACCATACGCGCCAACGGCCGCAGCTACGGACCGATCAAGGTCTCCGCCGAGCGCGATCCCTCCAAGGTGCCGTACCAGGGCGTCGACGTCGCGATGGAGTGCACCGGCCTGTTCACCAAGAAGGAGGCGGCGGCGCAGCTGATCACCGCCGGCGCGCGAAAGGTGCTGGTCTCCGCACCGGCCGACGGCGTCGACGCCACGATCGTCTACGGCGTCAACCACCAGGTCATCACCAGCGACATGACGGTGATCTCGAACGCCTCCTGCACCACCAACTGCCTGGCGCCGATGGCCAAGGTGCTGGACGACGCGTTCGGCATCGAGCGCGGCTACATGGTCACCATACACAGCTACACCGGCGACCAGCGCACCGTGGACACGCTGCACAAGGACCTGCACCGGGCCCGCGCCGCCGCGCTGAACATGATCCCGACCAGCACCGGCGCCGCCCGCGCGGTCGGCTTGGTGCTGCCGCAGCTCAAGGGCAAGCTCGACGGCACCGCGATCCGCGTGCCCACCCCCAACGTCTCGCTGGTCTCGCTCGACTTCGTGCCGCGCACGGTGCCGGGCAGCGTCGCGGCGGTGAATGACACCTTCAAGGCGGCGTCGGAGGGGGCGCTGAAGGGCATCGTCGTGTACAGCACCGACCCGCTGGTCAGCACCGACTTCAACCACGTGATCGCGTCCTGCTCGTTCGACGCCACCCAGACCGCCCTGGTCGACGGCGGCAGGCTGGTGCGGGTGTGCGGCTGGTACGACAACGAGTGGGGGTTCTCGAACCGCATGGCGGACACCGCCGCGGTGTTCGGCAGCCTCTGATGCCGGATCCGGTCGAGGCGAAGGGGGCGTCGTTCCGCACGATCGACGCGCTGGATTGCGCGGGCAAGCGCGTGCTGCTGCGCGCCGACCTCAACGTGCCGCTGCGCGACGGCAGGATCACCGACCTGACGCGCCTGCAGCGGCTCACGCCGACGATACGAGAGCTCGCCGGCAAGGGTGCGCGCGTGATCGTGGTCAGCCACTTCGACCGTCCGCGCGGCAAGCGCGTGCCGGAGATGTCGCTGGCCCCGGTGCGCGAGGCGCTGGCGCAGGTGCTCGGCCATCCGGTGCATTTCGCCGCGGACTGCCTGGGGCCCGAGGCGCACGCCGCGGTGGCGGCACTGCGCGACGGCGAGGTGCTGGTGCTGGAGAACACCCGCTACCATCCGGGCGAGGAGAGCAACGATCCGGAGATGGCCGCCGGCCTCGCGGCACTCGCCGACATCTACGTCAACGACGCGTTCTCGGCGGCGCATCGGGCGCATGCCAGTACCGAGGGGGTGGCACGGCATCTTCCCGCGCACGCCGGCCGGCTGATGCAGGCCGAGCTCGGCGCGCTGACGCTGGCGCTCGAGCATCCGGAGCGGCCGGTGGGCGCCATCGTCGGCGGCGCCAAGATCTCCACCAAGCTGGACCTGATCGGCAACATGCTTGGCCGGGTCGACGTGCTGATCGTCGGCGGCGCGATGGCCAACACCTTCCTCGCGGCGCGCGGGCTCGAGGTCGGCCGCTCGCTGCAGGAGCCGCAGATGCACGACACCGCGCGCGCGATCATGGCCGAGGCGGAGGCGCGGGGCTGCCAGATCCTGCTGCCGGTCGACGCGGTGGTCGCGGCCGAGTTCAAGGCCCACGCGGCCTCGAGGATCGTGCCGGTGGAGCAGGTGCCGGCCGACACGATGATCCTGGATTGCGGGCCGCGCACGGTGGAGCTGCTGGGCCGGCATCTCGCGACCCTGAAGACGCTGGTGTGGAACGGCCCGATGGGTGCGTTCGAGACACCGCCCTTCGATTCCGGCACCACGGCGCTGGCGCGCGCTGTCGCCGACCTCACCCTCGCCGGCGGGCTGCGCTCGGTGGCCGGAGGCGGCGACACGGTCTCGGCGCTGCGTCACGCCGGCGTGCTGGACCAGTTCTCCTACGTCTCGACCGCCGGGGGCGCGTTCCTGGAATGGCTGGAGGGAAAGACGCTGCCCGGCATCCAGGCGCTGACCGCGCTCGGCGGCATCCTCGCCCCGCTCTGAAGCGCAGGACGGAGCGGACGCGGAGGCGCCCGGCCGGGCCAGTTCGCTCACGGTGTGCTTTCGGCGCCGGCCGCCGGACGGCCTTCGCGGCCCTGCCGCGCCGGAGGCCGCCGCTTCGCGCGCCGATGCAGCGCCGATATGCGCGTGACCCTCTCTCGCGGGATGCCGGTCCGGCGGGTGAGCAGGCCGGAACCGAAGGCTCCGAGCTTATGCAACACCTGAACGACGATCGGCTGGTCGAGGAACGGCAACATGCCAGGCTTGCATGCACGCGGTCTGGATTTTCCTCGCGGACATCGGGAGCAGTCCGCGCAGCCCCGCTTGTTCGGCAGGAGTGGCGCCTGCGATGCCACCGACGCAGTCGGGGTTTTCCCTCAGGGACCATACGTCGGCCGGTTGAGGAGCCCGCCGCCCACAGGCTCCGCGTAGAGCAGAAGCACGCCTGAGCACATCGCGACATGCCGATCGAAAGCGGGCGCACTGTAGCTGATGCCGCCGGATCGCTCCGAGGCGTGCCTTCGTCGTCCTGTTGGGCTGCAGCTCGCTCTCATGCGACGAGCTGCGGCCGGTCCGACAGGTCAACCCGATGCTCGCCCGCCACAGCGACGTCGAGCGCCGGGCTGCGATCCGCCGGAGCCGCCGAGGCCTGATGAACTGGCTGATCTGCCGGCGGCGCCGGGTTGACGACCGGGTGCGCCATGCTCGCGCGCCATCTCCCCAACCGCTTGCCTTAACGAATAGGTAATGTTGCTGCGGGATGCTGCGCGCATGATCTCACCGAGCTCCCTCGCCGCCTTTTCCAGCCCGATCGCGCCCGGCAGTCCCGCGCCGGCGGCCTCGCCGGCGGTGCGCAAGCCGAGCGCGGACGGCGTCGAGCCCGGGCCTGCGGGTCCGCAGCCGGACGCGTCCTCGCGGCGCGGCGCACTGCTCGACATTTCGGCCTGAGCCGGACAGCACGGACCAGGCGCACGTCGGCGCCTCGACGTCACTTCCTGCGACGGTTTATGACAGGATCGTTGATTTCGGTTGATCTGCGGCGGCCGCGCGTTCCATTTTCCGCGGCATGTCACGCTTCTCCCGTCTCGTGCCCGATGGCGAGAACCGCGAGCGGGTCTCCTGCCTCGATTGCGGGCACGTGTTCTACGAAAATCCGAAGATCGTCGTCGGCGCGGTGGTCGTGCACGAGCGGCGGATCCTGCTCTGCCGGCGCGGCATCGCGCCTCGCCGCGGCTTCTGGACGCTGCCGGCCGGCTATCTCGAGCTGAGCGAGACGCCGGCCGAGGGTGCGGCGCGCGAGGTGCTGGAAGAGGCCGGGGCGCACATCGTCATCGACGGCATCCTCGCCATCTACAGCATCAGCCGGATCGGCCAGGTGCAGATCATCTATCGCGCCCGCTTCGCGCAGCCCGAGCCTTTCATCGAGGCCGGCGAGGAGAGCCTGGAGGTCGGGCTGTACAAGCTGGACGACCTTCCCAGCGACGAGCTCGCCTTCCCCACCGTGCACTGGGCGATCGATGCCTACCGGCGCATCGGCGACGGGCCGTTGCTGGCGCCGGAAGGCAACCCGAACCACGACCCCCGCGGCGAAGCCAGCCTGCCCGGGACCGAGCCGCTTCTGGCGACCCCTTGATGACGAGGATCCGGTCATGAGCCGACGCATCCGCCTCGTTTGCCTGTACGGCCTGATGCTCACCGGGGCGCTGCCGGCAGCCGGCAGGGCACACGCATCCTCGCTGGCCGAGCTGCAGCCGATGGTGCAGAACACCATCGCCGCGATCCCTCTGGACGGAGCCGCGGCCGCCGGCGGCCTGGTGATGCAGGCCCATGTCGAGACGCTGCGTCCGGCGCCGCTGCCCGACCCCGACGTCAGCGCGCCGGGGCTGAGCGGCGGGTCGCTGGCGGCGCAAGGCGATGCCAGCGTGTCGCCCGGCGTGTTCAATTCGCAGTCGCACTTCGCCGGCGACGGCTACGCTCCCGGCTCGTCGATGGAGACCGACCACGCACACCGCCACTCGACCGGCGGCGGCATGAGCCTGTCGATCCCGATGCAGTAGCCCGGGCGGCTCCCCCGGGGGCTGCCTGCACTATCCCGGGGGGTCGGGCTCGCCGGGTCGCGTCAGCCGGACGCTGTCGCCCACCAGGCCGCGCGCATAGTCTGCGGCCAGGAACGGCCGCAGGTCCTCGGCGCGCTCGCCGACGCCGACGGCATGCACCGGCAGTCCGAACGCCTCGGCCAGGGCCACCACGATGCCGCCCCGCGCGCTGCCGTCCAGCTTGGTGACGATCAGGCCGGTGACCTGCACCATCTCCTTGAACACCCGCACCTGCTCGATGGCGTTCTGCCCGGTGGTGGCGTCCAGCACCAGCAGCACCGAGTGCGGCGCCTCGGGATCGAACTTGCGCAGCACGCGTATGATCTTGGTCAACTCCTCCATCAGCGCGCCCTTGTTGTGCAGCCGTCCGGCAGTGTCGATCAGCAGCAGGTCGGCGCCCTGCTCGCGCGATCTCGCCAGCGCCTCGAAGGCAAGGCCGGCGGCATCCGCGTTCGGCGGCCCCGAGATCACCGGGGCACCCACCCGCTCGCCCCAGATCTGCAGCTGCTCGACCGCAGCGGCGCGAAAGGTGTCGCCAGCGACCAGCACCGTGCGCAGGCCGTCGCGGCCGGCCTGCAGCGCCATCTTGCCGATGGTGGTGGTCTTGCCGGTGCCGTTGACGCCCACCACCAGCACCACGTGCGGCTTGCGCGCGAGGTCGGGCACGAACGCGATCGCCACCGGCTCCAGCACGCGCGCGACCTCGGCGGACAGCGCCACCCGAACCTCCTCGTCGGTCACCTCGCGGCCGAAGCGGGTGCGGCGGAACTCGTCGATCACCCGGCCGGCGACGGCGGGACCCAGGTCGGCCGCGATCAGCAGCTCCTCCAGCTCCTCGAGTGCCGCGTCGTCCAGGCGACGGCGGCTGAACACCGCGGTGATGCCGCCCAGCTTCTGCGTGCTGCGCGACAACCCCTCCTTGAGGCGGCCGAAGAAACCGAGCGCCATTCAGATCCTCTCCGCGAGCAGCCCGCCCGGATCGGCACCTCGCACGACCGCGGCGACGATCCGCCCGGGCTCGCCGAGCCCGTCGCGGCCGCCGCGCACCGGCGCGAAATGCTGCGAGTGCCCGCGTCCGCTGGCCTCGAGCAGCACGCGGATCTCCTGGCCGACCAGGCCGGCGTGGAACGCGGCGGACGCCGCCCGTCCCGCCTCGCGCAGGCGCCGGGCACGCTCGCGACGCACCCCGACCGGCAAAGCGGGCATGCGCGCCGCCGGCGTGCCGGGCCGCTCGCTGTAGGGGAACACGTGCAGGTAGGGCAGCGCGTGCTCGCGCACGAACTCCAGCGTCTGCTCGAACAGCGCGTCGGTCTCGGTGGGAAACCCCGCGATCAGGTCGGCGCCGATGGCGATGCCCGGGCGCAGCCGCCGCGCCCGCTCGATCACCGCAGACGCGTCCGACGCCAGGTGGCGGCGCTTCATGCGCTTGAGGATCAGGTCCGAGCCGGCCTGCAGCGAGAGGTGCAGGTGCGGCATCAGGCGCGGCTCGCCCTCGAGCAGCCGCCAGAGCTCGTCGTCGATCTCCACCGGGTCGAGCGAGGAGAGCCGCAGCCGCTCGAGCTCGGGCACCAGCGCCAGCAGCCGTCGCGCGAGCTGGCCGAGCGCCGGCCGGCCGGGCAGCTCGGCGCCGTAGGAGGTGATGTCGACGCCGGTCAGCACCACCTCGGAGAATCCTGCGCGCACCAGGGCGCGTACCTGTTCCACCACCGCGCCGACCGGCACCGAGCGGCTGGGGCCGCGGCCGAACGGGATGATGCAGAAGCTGCAGCGATGGTCGCAGCCCTGCTGCACCTGCACGAAGGCACGGGCGCGGCCGGCGAACTCGGTGACCAAGTGGGCCGCGGTCTCTCGCGCGGCCATGATGTCCGACACGCTGCCCGGACCGGCCAGTGCGCTGTCCGACCAGCTCTCGGGGTCGAGCTTCTCCTGGTTGCCGATCACCCGGACCACTCCCGGCAGCGTGCGCCAGGCGGCGGGATCGATCTGTGCCGCGCAACCGGTGACCACGATGCGCGCATCCGGCCGCTCGCGATGCGCGCGCCGGACCGCCTGGCGGGCCTGACGCTCGGCCTCCGCGGTGACGGCGCAGGTGTTGACGATCACGAGGCCCTCCGCGCCGGCCCGGCCGGCCGTATGGCCGCGCATCACCTCGCTCTCGTAGAGGTTGAGCCGGCAGCCGAAGCTGAGGATCTCGGGCGCGCTCACGACAGGCTGATCCGCCCGGTGAACACGGTGGCGGTGGGACCGGCCAGCAGCACGTGCCCGTCCTCGCGCCAGCTCACCTGCAACAGGCCGCCCGGCATCTCGACCGCGGCCTCCCGCCCGGTCAGCCCGCGACGATGCGCGTTGACCAGCGCGGCGCAGGCGCCGGAGCCGCAGGCGGGGGTCAGGCCGCTGCCGCGCTCCCACACCACCAGCCGGATCTGCGTCGGCGAACGGATCTGGGCGAAGCCGACATTGCAGCCCTCGGGAAACAGCGCGTGGCTCGCCACGGTCGCGCCGTCGCGGGCGGCGTCGAGGCGGTCAAGATCGTCCACGAACAGCGTCGCGTGCGGGTTGCCGATCGAGCAGGCGGCGGGATCGCCGGGAAGCTCCAGCGCCAGCGTGTCGCACGGCTCGGACAGCGGCACGTCGCGCCAGCCGAGCCGGGCTGGCCCCATGTCGACCCGCACCTGCGGTCCCGCCAGGATCTCCGCCGGCAGCGGCCCGGCGAGGCCGGCCAGGCGGATCAGGCTGCGGCCGGTCCCGGCCGCGATCAGCGCGGCGGCGCATCGCGTGCCGTTGCCGCAGGCGCCGGACTCCGTGCCGTCGCTGTTGAAGAAGCGCACGAACGCGTCCGTGCCGGGCTGCCGCGGCGGCTGCAGCACGATCAGCTGGTCGCAGCCGATGCCGGTCCTGCGGTCGGCGAGGCCGGCCATCTGCGACGGCGCCAGCGCCAGCGGACGCACGCGCTCGTCGAGCACGACGAAATCGTTGCCGGCACCTTGCATCTTGGTGAAGTCGACCTGCATGGGCGACCTTATAGGACGATCGCATCGCCCGCGCGAAGGGGCGAGCCCGGGCAGGCGCCGTGCCCGCGGGCCGGTCAGTCGCCTCGGATCAGCGTGCCGGGACCTGCCGCGGTGAACAGCTCCAGCAGGCAGGCATGCGGCACCCGGCCGTCCAGGATCACCGCCGCCTTGGCGCCGGCGCGCACCGCCGCGATGCAGGTCTCGACCTTCGGGATCATGCCGCCATGGATCATGCCGCTGGCGATGCCGGCGCGCGCCTGCTCAGCGCTGAGCTCCTCGATCAGCCGCCTGTTCTCGTCGAGCACGCCGGGCACGTCGGTCAGCATCAGCAGCCGGGTGGCACCCAGCGCGCCGGCGATCGCGCCGGCGGCGGTGTCGGCATTGATGTTGAAGGTCTCGCCCTCGGCACCGACGCCGACCGGCGCGATCACCGGGATCAGCCCCGAGCCTGACAGCGCGTAGAGCAGCCGGGTGTCGATGCGGTCCGGCTGGCCGACGAAGCCGAGATCCAGCACGCTCTCGATGCGGCTGTGCGGGTCGCGCACCGTGCGCTGCAGCTTGCTCGCCCGGATCAGCCCGCCATCCTTGCCGGAGATGCCGACGGCGAGCGCCCCGGCACGGTTGATGAGCTCGGCCACGTGCTTGTTCACCGAGCCGGACAGGACCATCTCGATGATCTCGACCATCGCCGCGTCGGTGACGCGAAGCCCCTCGACGAAGCTGGACTTGATCGCGAGGCGCTCGAGCATGGCGTTGATCTGCGGACCTCCGCCATGCACCACCACCGGGTTCACCCCGACCGTCTTGAGCAGCGCGATGTCGTGGCCGAACGCCTCCGACAGGGCGGCGTCGCCCATGGCGTGGCCGCCATACTTCACCACGATGGTGTCGCCGGCGTAGCGCCGCAGGTACGGCAGTGCGCGCGCCAGCGTCGCCGCCTGCTCGCGCGCGGCCTTCAGGGCCTCCTCGCTCAAGCTCATGCCCAAGCACTCATGGTCTGGGTCCCGTCATCGTGCCGTCGAAGCTTGGGCCGGCAGCGCCAGTTCCGCCAGTGCGGCGCGAAGCTCGGCGATGCCGGTGCCGGTCTCGCTGCTGGTCGCGATCATCTCGGGATAAGCCGCCGGATGGGTGCGCAGCAGCGCCCCGACGGCCGCCAGCTTGGCCGAGAGCGGGCCCGGCTTGACCGCGTCGGTCTTGGTCAGCACCAGCTGGAAGATCACCGCCGCCCGGTCGAGCAGCTTCATCACCTCGAGGTCGCTGGGCTTGAGCTCGATCCGCGCGTCGAGCAGCAGCACCACCCGGCGCAGCGTGGGACGGCCGCGCAGGAAATCGAACATCAACCCCTGCCAGTCCTCCTTCACCGCGCGCGCCGCCTGGGCGTAGCCGTAGCCCGGCATGTCGACCAGGTTGAGACGGTCGCCGAGCGTGAAGAAGTTGAGCTGCTTGGTGCGGCCGGGCTGCGAGGAAGCGCGCGCCAAGGCGCGCCGCCCGGTCAGCGCGTTGATCAGGGTCGACTTGCCGACGTTGGAACGGCCGGCGAAGGCGATCTCCGGCCGCTCCGGCTGCGGTAGCTGGTCGAGCCGCTGGGCGGCGTAGAAGAACTGGCAGTCGGCCGCGAACAGCAGCCGGCCGGCCTCGACCGCGTCGGCCTGCTCCTGCCCGCTGCGCGGCCGGCTCTCGAATGCCTGGCTCAGCTGCGCACCGGACGCACCGCCCGCCCGCCCCCGAGCCGGGTGCTGCGCATGATCAGCCATTGCTGCGCCACCGTCAGCGTGTTGTTCCAGCAGTAATAGATCACCAGCCCTGCCGGCTGACGCGCCAGCACGAAGGTGAAGATCAGCGGCATGATCTGGAACAGCCTGGCCTGGGTCGGGTCCGGCGGCGGCGGGTTCATGCGCTGCTGGGCGAACATCGTGATGCCCAGGATGATCGGCCAGACGCCCAGGTGCAGGATCGGGGTGAGTGCGGTCGGGTCGAACGGGATCAGCCCGAAGCCGTTGAACAGGTTGGTCGGATCGGGAGACGAGAGGTCGCGTATCCAGCCGAAGAACGGCGCGTGGCGCATCTCGATGGTGACGTAGAGGTCCTTGTAGAGGCACCAGAACACCGGGATCTGCACCAGCATCGGCAGGCAGCCGCTGGCCGGGTTGACGCCCTCGGTCTTGTAGAGGGCCATCATCTCCTGGTTCATCTTCATCGGGTCGTCCTTGTGACGCTCCCGCACCGCGGTCATCTTCGGCGACAGCAGCTTCATCTTGCTCATCGAGCGGAACGACTTGGTCGCCAGCGGGAAGAACAGGGTCTTGACGATCAGCGTGAAGGCGAGCAGCGCGAGGCCGAAATTGCCGAGCACCGTGTTGAGCCAGTCGAGCACGGTGAAGATCGGCTTGGTGAGGAACGCGAACCAGCCGAAATCCACCGCCTTCCAGAAGTCGGTGGCGTGCAGCCCGGCCTCGTAGCGCTCCAGCAGGTGCACCTCCTTGGCGCCTGCGAACACGTGGCTGACGCTGGATGCGGAGGCACCGGGTGCCACCACGACCGGCGCCCGGGCGATGAAGTCGATCTGGTAGGTGCCGGCGCCCGCGTTCGGAACGTAGCGGTAGCTGCCGGTCTCGGCGACGCCCGCCGTCGGGATGATCGCGGTCAGCCAGTACTTGTCCGTGATGCCGGCCCAGCCCGCCTGCGCCCCGGCCGGCTGGGTCGCACTCCAGCCGATGCCGCCATTGGCGGCGGAGTCGCTCTGCACGGTCTTGTACGACATCTCCTGCAGGCGGCCGCCGATCACCGCGATCGGGCCTTCATGCACCAGGTAGCCGCCGGTCACCGCAGGGGTGTAGGCCCGGCTGACGCGCGACCACGGATACAGCGACACCGCCGCGGTGCCGGTGTTGCGCACCCGCTGCTCGACGCTGAACATGAAGTCGCGATCGATCGAGAACACCAGCTGGAAGATCAACCCGGCGCCATTGTCCCACGACAGGGTGAGCGGCGCGCTGGTGGACAGTGCCGGCTTGTCGGCGCTCCACCGCGTCTGCCCGTCCGGCAGCCGGAGCTTGCTGTCGGGTGCGGCACTCCAGCCGAGCTGCACCAGGTTGGGCTGCGGATCCGATCCGGGCTCCAGCACCCGCACCTGCGGCGAGTTGCCCTGCACGGTCTCGCGGTAGTCGCGCAGCACCAGGTCGTCCAGCTTCGCTCCGGTCAGATCGATGCTGCCCTTCACCCGCGGTGCCTCGATCGGCAGCCGGACGCCGCTCTTCAGTTCCTGCTGCGGCGACGGCACCGCCACCGGCTGGGTGCCGGGGGTTGCCGGGTCGGTGACCGGTCGCGGCGCCTCGCCGGGAGGGGTAGCCTGGGTGCTCTGAGCTGCCTGCTGATGCAGGGCCTGGCGGTTCTGCTTCGGCATCAGCAGCTCGAAGCCGAGCAGGATCGCGACCGAGAGCACGACGGCGAGGATGAGGCGGTTGTTGTCCATCAGGGCGCGGCCGGAGCTTTCGTTGTCTTGAGGGGCGGGGTCCAGCAGGCAGGATCTGTAGCGCAGGGCACCGGATCATGGCCGCCCGCGCACCACGGATTGCAGCGCAGCACGCGCCGCAGGGCGAGCCAGCCGCCGCGTGCGGCACCGTGCCGCGCCAGCGCGCCGAGCGCGTAGTCGCTGCACGACGGCACGAAGCGGCAGTTCGGCCCAAGCACCGGCCGCAGCACCAGCTGGTACAGGCGAACCAGGCAGGCCGCCGCGCGAGCCGCCACGCCCGCCATCAGCGGCCACCGCCCGGCGCTGCACGGCCGGTCTTGCGGAGCGCGCCCGTGAGGTCGTCGATCAGCGCGCGGAACTCCCGGCCGCGCGTTCCCTCGCGGCCGATCAGCACCAGGTCGACGCCGCGAAGCGACTGCTCGCGCAGCAGCAGGCGCGCCGCCTCGCGCAGCCGGCGCCGGGTGCGGTTGCGCACCACCGCGTTGCCGACCTTCTTGGTGACGGTGAAGCCTAGCCGGGCCGGCGCCTCGTCGTCGCGCGCCAGTGCCTGCAGCACCAGCCCCGGCATCGCAGCCTTGCGGCCCCTTGCCGCCACGCGCAGGAACTCCGCCCGGCGCTTCAGCCGGATCGCGGGCGATGCCATCGTCTCACTTGCACGGCGCCGGCCGCGCGGGCGACCGGCGTATCATCAGGCGGAAAGGCGCTTGCGGCCCTTGGCACGGCGGTTTGCGAGCACGCGGCGGCCACCCACGGTCTCCATGCGGGCGCGGAAACCATGGCGGCGCTTGCGAACCAGCTTGGATGGTTGATAGGTACGCTTCACGACGACACTCTCCCAGTGGACGCGATCCGGTCCGGCAGTTCCGACCCCGGCAGACCCGATCTGGAGCTGCGCCGGCGATCGCGGCGATCCGTGCTAAAGAGCCGCGGCTTATAGTCGTGCGAGACAGGGTGCGTCAACTCGACGACGTGGCGTCGCCGCTGCGCTTCGCCTAAACCGGCAGTGGCAACAGGGAGCCCCGCGTATGACTAGAACCGCCGAGGATCAGGTCCTGATCGATACGTTGTTGCAACGTGCTGAACAGGCGGAAGCCCAGCTCGCCGAGAAGCTTCGCGAGCACGCCCAGGCGTCGTCACGGCTGCGTCACGACCTGCGCGGCATCCTGTCCCCTGCCCTGCTGCTCGCCGACCGGCTGCTGATGAGCCAGGACCCGTTGAGCAAGCGCACCGCGGAAACCATGATCCTCACCATCGAGCGGGCCGAGAAGGCGCTGGCGAAGAAGCCCTGAGACGAGGCCGGCTGCCCGACGATGAACCTGCCGCCCGAAGCGCCACCCATCCCGCAGCATCTGCTCGACCACGCGGACCTGCTGTCCGACCGGGTGTCGATGCTGCCGCTGCTGCCCGAAGGCGGGGTGTACGCCGAGGTCGGCGTCGGGCTCGGCGACTTCTCCCGGTGCATGCTCTCGGTCTGCCGCCCGGGGTTATTCCTCGCCATCGACCGGTTCGACCTGCACGAGCTGCCCAGCCTGTGGGGACAGCCCTCGGCGCGGCTGCTCGGCGGTCGCAACCACGGAGAGGCCTACCGGCGGCGCTTCGAGCACGAGATCGCCTCGGGACGGCTGCGCGTGCTCGCCGGCGACAGCGCCGACTGCCTCGGGCGCCTGCAGGACGGCAGCGTCGACGTGATGTACATCGACGCCGACCACCGCTACGAGGCGGTGCGCCGCGATCTCGCGGCGGCGCGCGCCAAGGTGCGCGACGGCGGCTGGATCATCGTCAACGACTACCTGATGGTCGCGGCCCTCGGCGACGACGTCCCATACGGCGTGGTCCACGCCACCAACGAGTTCATGATCGAGCACCAGTGGGGAGTGCGGTATCTCGCCCTGCAGACGCGCATGTTCTGCGACGTGGCGCTTCGCCAGCACCGCGTCCTGCAGCAGACTCCGGCTCCGCTCACCGAGTGCGACCGGCTGCACGCCGAGCTGCGCGCACTGCGCCGGTCCGGCTCGTGGCGCGCGACGGCGCCGCTGCGGGCGCTGTCGCGGCTCACCGGCCGACCGCTCAGACGACTGCTCGGCTGAGCGTCGGGTCAGGAGGTCGCCGGCTGCGGGGTCGCGGCGCGCTGGATCAGCTCGATCTTGTAGCCGTCCGGATCCTGCACGAAGGCGATCACGGTGGTGCCGAACTTGACCGGCCCGGCCTCGCGCGTCACCGTGCCGCCGCCCGCGCGCACCTGCTCGCAGACCGCGGCCACGTCAGGCACGCCGACCGCGAAGTGCCCGAAGCCGGTGCCGACCTCGTAGCCGTCGTCCTGGCCCCAGTTGTAGGTCAGCTCGATCTCCGCCTGGCCGTGCGCGTTGTCTTCGTAGCCGACGAACGCCAGCGTGTACTCGCCGGCGGGAACCTCGCTGCGGCGCAGCTCGCGCAGGCCGAGCAGCCGGTAGAAGGCGAGGCTCCGGTCCAGGTTCTTCACCCTGACCATGGTGTGCAGGTAGCTGGCACTCATCGCGTTTCTCCGTGGGATGCTGAGCCGGCTTCAGGCTCGACTCCGAACAGGAACAGGCCGGAGCGGTCCGCAGTTTCGACGCATGCCGCGAGATCGGTGAGCAGCGTGCCGCCCGCCTCGACCGCGATGCCGCGCAGGCCTGCGGCGGCGGCGCCCACGAGCGTGCGCGGCCCGATCGTCGGCAGGTCGGCGCGCCGTTCCTGTCCGGGCTTGACCAGCTTGACCAGCACGCCGCCCGGCCCCGGCTGGCGCAGCGACGCCGCCCGCTCCAGCATGCGGTCGGTGCCTTCAAGCGCCTCCACTGCCAGCACCAGGCCATCCTGCACCACGCAGCCCTGGCCGACATCGAGCGCGCCCAATGCCCGCACCACCGCGATGCCGCGCTCGATGTCGGACCGCGCGCGCGCGTCCGGCGTCGCGGCGCCGATCGGCCCCGCGGCGGCCACCGCCTCGGCGAGGAACTCGTGCGCGCCGCGCACGGTGAAGCCCTCCTCGTCGAGCACCCGCACCAGCGCGCCGAGCAGGCCATCGTCGCCGCCGAACAGCGCGCGCCCGATGCGGCCCAGGATGCGGGCACCCTCCGCATCGGGGCGCAGGTCGCGCAGCGACGGCCGTCGCACCGGGCCGATCAGCACCAGCTCGCGGCAGCGATGCCGGCGCAGCGCCTCGAGGATCTGCCCGGCTGCGGCAAGCCGGATCACCTGGTGCGGGAACGCGGCCAGTGCGGCCGCGTCGGCGAAATCCTGGAAGGCGACGACGAACACCTCCCGGCCGACGCACAGCGCGGCACGCGCGACCTGGGCCGGCAGCGGGCCGCCGCCGGCGAGGATACCCAGCACCGGAGGATGCCCGAGCGGACGATGCTCCGGCGGCGGCAGCGTCAATCCAGCCCGGCCTGGTCGGAGCCGCGGCCGATGCGCACCAGCCCGCGCCTGCTGGGACCTGCGATGAAGTCGAGGATCTCGGCGACCCGCGGGTCGTCGCCGAACTCCGCGCGCACCCGGCGCAGGCGCTGCTCGAACAGGTCCGCCTCCGCCTCTCGCGGCGGATACAGGCAGCGGAAGGCGCGACGCAGCCGCTGTATCTCTGGCGCGGCGACGCCGCTGCGCTTGAGCCAGATCCAGTGCAGCCCGACCAGCCGGGCGCGATTGCCCATCACGCTCCCGTACGGGATCACGTCTGCCTCGACGCCGCACACCCCGCCGACCATCGCGGCACGGCCGATCCGCACGAACTGGTGCAGCGCCGCCGCCCCCATGATGCGCGCATGGTCCTCGATCACGACGTGGCCGCCCATGACCACGTTGTTGACCAGGATCACGTGGTCGCCGATCAGGCAGTCGTGGGCCACGTGGGCGTTGGCCATCAGCAGGCAGTCGCTGCCGACGCGGGTGAGGCCGCCGCCGGCGCCGGTGCCGCGATGGATGGTGACGTGCTCGCGCACCACGGTGCGGGCGCCGACCTCGCAGCGGGTGGGCTCGCCGCGATATTTCAGGTCCTGCGGCGCCAGCCCGACGGTGCAGAAAGGATACAGCAGCGCGCCCGCTCCGATCTCGGTGCGACCGTCGACGACCACGTGCGAGACCAGCCTGCTGCCGTCGCCGATGCTGACCTCGGGACCGACGCTGCACCACGGGCCGATCCGCACGTCCCTGCCGATGCGAGCGCCCGGCGCGATGATGGCGGCCGGATGGATCTGGTCATGCATGGTCGAGGGGCCCGGATACGGCATCGTGCGGTTCATCGGAACGGCATCGCCCAGGGCGCGCAGCGAGCCAAGACACTGAATGTTTCACGCGATAACGCGACGGTAACATCACCGGCGGCCGTGCCGAGGCCGGCGGAGGCGGCGACTCCCCGCCGTCCCCGGGGCTCAGCCCGGCAGCCGCGGCCTCAGCGCATGATCATCGCGCTGTAGCTCGCCTCGGCCACCGACACGCCGTCGACCCGGGCGACGCCGCGGAACTTCCAGACGTTGCCCCGATTGCGTTCCTTCTCGACGTGGACGCGCAACTGGTCGCCCGGGACCACCGGACGGCGGAACTTGGCGTTCTCGATGGTCATGAAGTAGACGAGCTTGCCCTCGAACACGTCGCCCAGCGTCAGCACCACCAGCGCTGCCGCGGTCTGCGCCATCGCCTCGATGATGAGCACCCCCGGCATCACCGGCCTGGAAGGGAAGTGGCCCTGGAAGTGCGGTTCGTTGACGGTGACGTTCTTGATGCCGATGGCGGACTGGTTCAGCACCACCTCGACCATGCGGTCGATCATCAGGAACGGGTAGCGGTGCGGGATCGCCTCCATGATCCGCTGCACGTCGATCAGCGCGATCCGCTCGCCGACCTCCGCCTGAAGCTTGCCGCTCCCCACCTCTAGGCCTGCGTCGCCGGCACGCGTGATGTCCGCATGCGCGACCTCGGCCGCATCGTTCTGTGTCCCGTCCATCGACGCTCAACCCAATTCCCTGCAGCCCCGCCCCTGCCGGGCCCTAACCATCCGAGCCCCCAGCGCGTTCCCCCGCCTGCCCGGCCGGCCGGCGGGACAGGCGTCGGAGCGTGGCCACGTTGCGAAAGAATTCGCGGAACGGCATCGCCGGGCTGCCGATCACGTCGGCGTCGCTCGCCACGTCCGACATCACGCCGGCCTGCGCGCCTACCCTGGCCTTGCGACCGATCCGGATATGGCCGATCAGCCCGGCCTGCGCCGCGATCGTCACGAAATCCTCCAGCTCCGTGGAGCCGGATATCCCTGCCTGCGACACCACGATGCAACACCGTCCAAGCCGGACGTTGTGCCCGATCTGCACCAGATTGTCGAGGCGCGAGCCGGCGCCGATCACGGTGTCCTGCACCGAACCGCGGTCGATCGTCGCGTTCGCCCCGACCTCGACATCGTCCTCGATCACCACCCGGCCGAGCTGCGGCACCGTCACGAAGCCCTGCTCCGACACGGCGAAGCCGAACCCGTCCTGGCCGATCCTGGCACCCGGAAACAGCGTCACCCGGTCACCGAGCAGGGCGTGGCTGAGGCTGACATGCGCGCCGATCCGGCAGCCGGCACCGACCGTCACCGCCGCCCCCACGACCGCGTGCGGCCCGATCAGGCTGCCGGCGCCGATTCGCGCCTGCGCCCCGATCACCGCGAACGGGCCGATCTCGGCGCTCGGATCGACCACCGCGTCCGGCTCCACCAGGGCCGTGCGGTGGATGCCGGGAACCGCCGCGACCGGAGGATGGAACAGTGCCGCGATCCGCGCCCAGGCGACGTAGGGCTGCGGCGTCACCAGCGCGCTGGCGCCGTCCGGCACCGAGTCGGCAAAGGCCGGGGCCACGATCACCGCCCCGGCGCCGGTGCGCGCCAGCAGCGCGGCATAGCGCCGGTTGTCGAGGAAGCTGATCTCGCCCGCCCGCGCGGACTGCAGCGGCGCCACGC
>CAXTNV010000061.1:0-20055 GCA_964245755.1 uncultured Acetobacteraceae bacterium
GAGCAGCTGGTGCGCGGCAAGATCGCGCCGAAGCACCGCGAGAAGTTCCTCGGCTACGCCGAGGTGCGCCGGGTTTTCGACATCACCAAGACCGGCAAGGTGGCGGGCTGCTACATCACCGAGGGCCTGGTCAAGCGCGGCTGCGGCGTGCGCCTGCTGCGCGACAACGTTGTGGTGCACCAGGGCGACCTCAGCCAGCTCAAGCGCTTCAAGGACGACGTGCGCGAGGTCGCGCGCGGCTACGAGTGCGGGCTCTCGTTCGCCGGCTTCAACGACCTGCGCGAGGGCGACGTGGTCGAGTGCTACGAGATGGAACTGGTCCCGGCTTGAGCAAGCCGGCGCCCCGGAGCGGGCGGGAAACCGGCCGGGGCAGGATCGAGACCAGGGGACCGGCCGGCGCGTCGTCGGGCCGCTCCGGTTCTCGTCGCGCCGCGGCCGGGCCGACCCAGCGGCAGCTCCGCGTTGCCGAGGAGATCCGCCACGTGCTGGCCGACCTGTTCGCACGCACCGAGTTCCGTGATCCGGAGCTCGTCGGCGTGGCGATCACCGTCACCGAGGTGCGGATCAGCCCGGACCTCAGGCACGCGACCGCCTTCGTGACGCGCCTGGGCCGCAGCGACGTCGATGCCATACTCCCCGCGCTCACCCGCGCCGCGCCCTTCCTGCGGTCGCAAGCGTCGCACGCGCTGCGCCTGCGCAGCGTGCCGGAGATCCACTTCCAGCCGGACACCGCGATCGACTACGCGATGGAGATGGACGCGCTGCTGCGCTCGCCCGACGTGAAGCGCGACCTGGACTGATACCGCGTCGCGCTCGCGCGGCGGTCCCGGCGCCGGGTTCAGAGAATGCGGCTGCTCAGGGAGACACCGACGAGCATCGCTGCCACGATCAGGAAGGCGACCGGAAGGCTGGTCAGGTGGGCGATCAGGCCGATGCTGGCGGGCCCGGCGAGGATGCCGGCGTAGCCGAGGGTGGTGATCGCCGGCACCGCCACGTTCTCGGGCATCACGTTCTGCCGCCCGACGGCGCTGAACAGCACCGGGACGATGTTCGCGCAACCGGCACCGACCAGGGCGTAGCCCAGCAACGCGACCTGCCACGACGGGATCGCTGTCGCGGCGACGAAGCCGCTGGCGGCGCACAGCCCGCCGATCAGGACCACCCTGCGACGGCCCAGCCGGTCGACGATGCGGTCGCCGGCGAGCCGGCCGATCGTCATCGTCGTGGCGAACGCGGCGTAGCCGAAGCCGCCGTAGGAGGCGGCCAGATGCCGCACCGAGGTCAGGAACACCGCGCTCCAGTCCAGCACCGCCCCTTCGGCCAGGAACAGCACGAAGCAGAGCGCGCCGATCAACAGCACGATCCCGTGCGGCAGCGCGAAGGCCGGACCGCCCTCGCTGGCGCCGTAAGGCAGGAAGTCCGAGCCGGCGGCGGCGATCGCTCCGAGGATGCCCAGCGACACGCAGGCACTCGCGGCCAGGGGTGAGGCACCCGCGATCAGCAGCGCCGCCATCCCGCCGGCACCGGCGATGCCGCCGAGGCTGAACAGGCCGTGGAACCCCGACATCATCGAGCGCCCGCTCGCCCGCTGCACGATGATGGCCTGGATGTTCATCGCGACGTCGACTGCCCCGATGCCCGCTCCGAACACCATCAGGGTCAGCACGAGCCACGGGAGCGACGAGAGCGTCGCCAGCAGCGGCAACGATGCGGCAACCACGAGCGCGGCGGCGATCATCACCCGTCGGCAGCCGAACCTGGCCGCCAAGGCGCCGGAAAGCGGCATTGTGACGATCGAGCCGATGCCCAGACACAGCAGCAGCACCCCGAGCGTCGCGTCGCTGATGTCCGTGCGCGCCTTGGCGAACGGCACCAGCGCCGCCCAGGCGGCGTTGCCGAAACCGGCGGCGAAGAACACCACGCGGGTGGCGCGCTGCTCTGCCGTTCCCGGGGCGGGCCTCGCTCCGGCCTCGCAGATCGCCGCCGAGCCTTCGGTCATGGCGTCCTCAAGGCATTGCCGCCCGATGCGTCTCGATGCCGAGCGCCCGGAACGCCGCGACCTGGGCCGAGGGCGCAACGGCCGTGACGACGGTGAGGCCAAGGTCGGCCGGCGGCGCCAGCGCAACCGCCAGGTTGGTTGTTCCGACATCGAGGAACAGCACCTGCCGAGGCCGCAGCTCCCGGGCGATCAGACCGGCCCCGGCACGACCGAGCGCCGCCGTACACCCGCCGGCACAGCCTCGCCGCGGCGAGCTCGCGGAGGTCACGCCGGGCAGTGTCCTCGGAGATGCCGAAGCGCCGGGCAAGGTCCGTCGCGAGCACCCGCCCGGTGCGCCCCAGATGCTCCAGGATATGAAGCTGCCGCTCATCCGGCGTCGTGCCGGGCAGATCGCCCATCTAGTGCCTCCCCTCGATCGTGCAGGAGCATGCATGAGGGGCAGCTTCGTGCAAGAATAGGGAGTCCGTGCCTATGGCGGTGGCGGATCGGCTAGCGGAGCCGTCGGCGCAGCAGGTCGAGCGAGCGCCGCACGCCGTCCTCGATGCGGTCGCGAGCGATCGGTGCCACGCGCCGCCACGGCTGCGCGTCCGCGCCGCGGCGCATGCGCAACGGCATCTCCACGCTGACGGCGAGGCCGGGCCGGGCGTCGAGCGCCTCGAGCAGCGGTGCGAGGGCGAGGTCCGCCTCGTCGAGGGGCTCGTAAAGCCAGCCGTCCGGTGTCGCGCGCGCGGCCTTCAGGTGCAGGTGCGCGGACGCCGGAAGGGCCGCGATCGCGTCCGCGATCGGGTCGATCTCCGGACGGTGCGACGCCGTGTTGCCCGGGTCGTAGTTCAGGCGCACCCGCGGCGAGCCGATGCGCCGGACCAGCGCCACGCCGTCGGCGGCGACGTCGAACAGGCCGGAGCGGGCGTCGCCCGGGTTCTCCAGGCAGATCACCATGTCGAGCGCCTCGGCGTCGCGGGCCAGCACCTCGATGTTGCGCAGGAACGCGGCCTCGGTGTCGTGCCGCGAGGCGTTGGTGTTGATGATCCCGGCACCGAGCCGACGCGCGAACCGCATGCGGCCAGCGAACACCGAGACCGCGTCGGCAGCGCCGAGGTCGATGTGCGAGGAGAAGGCGTGACAGGCGATGCCCGACGCATCGAGCCAGCCGGCGTAGCGGGCGGCATGCGCGTCCGAGAAGACGCTTTCGTCGAAGGGCTCGGTGTAGCCGACGATGAAGGCCGGCTCGACGTGGCTGGCGCCGCAGGCGGCGAGGCTGTCGAGCATCTCGGGCACGTCGTAGCCGTCGTAGGCGGCGGCAGAGAGGGAGATGATGCGAGCGGCCATGATGGTCTCCGGTGGGCGGCTCAGGGCACGGCCGGCACCAGCCAGCCGGCCACGGACGGCCGCGACTGCGCGAGGCTGAGCAGGCACATCAGCGCGAGCAGCATCAGGCTCCAGCCGATCACGCGACGCAGGATCGTGGATTCCTGTCCGACCAGCGACACCGTCGCGGAGGCGACCGCGAGGCTCTGCACGCTGATCGCCTTGGCCACCACCCCGCCCGAGGAATTCGATGCCGCGGCGAGCACCGGCGGGAGGTGCAGCTGCTTCGCGGCGACGACCTGCAGGTTGCCGAACAGCACGTTGGAGGAGGAGTCCGAGCCGGTCAGGGCGGCGCCGATCCAGCCGATCAGCGGAGAGGCTAGGGCGAAGCCGGTCGGCCCCAGCCCGGCCAGCAGCAGGCCCATCGTGCGGGTCTGCCCGGACAGGTTGGAGACGTAGGCCAGGGCGAAGATCGCCATCACGGTCAGCGTGGCGCCGCCGATCTGGCGCAGCGTGTCCCGGTAGCTGCGCAATGCCGTGCGCGCGGGGATGCGCAGTGCGAGCACGGCGAGCGCACCGGCGAACAGCAGCAGCGTCCCGGTGGTGCCGAGCAGGTCGAGCGTCAGCCGGGTCGGCACCTTGGTGCCGTCCGCCAGCGCCACCGACAGGCCGGGCCAGTCGAACTGCAGGCGGGTGCGCCGGAGCGTCCCGGCGATGGCCGGAAGCTGGGCCGCGACGAACACGAGGACGATCAGGAGGTAGGGCACGAGGCCGGACGCGGCGCCGGCGTCGCCCGGCCCCGCGGGTACCGGCGGCAGGCGTGGCGCCGCGTCCGGCAGGGCGCGCGCGTGCCGCGCCAGGCCGGAGACCACCGCCGAGGAAACCAGTGCCGCCAGCACGTCGGCGAGCTTCACCGAGACGAAGTTCGAGACCGCGAACTGGGTGATCGCGAAGCTCAGGCCGGCGAGCAGCGCGATCCAGCCGTACGCCCTGAGTGCCCGCCAGCCATCGACGAGGAACAGCAGGATGAACGGCACCGTGGCCGCGAGCAGCGGCGTCTGCCGGCCGATCATGCGCCCGAGCACCTCGACCGGGATCTGGGTCGACGACGACAGCGCGACCACGGGCAGGGCCAGGGTGCCGAAGGCGACCGGCACCGAGTCCGCGATCAACGCGCACACCGCGGCCTTGATCGGCGGGATCCCGATGCTGACCAGCATTGCGCCGCAGATCGCGACCGGCGCACCGGCGCCGATCAGGCCCTCGAGCAGGCCGCCGAAGCAATAGGCGATCAGCAGCATCTGCACCGGCGGCGGCCCGCCCACCCGGTCGAACGCGCCGCGCAGCGCCGCGAAATGTCCGCTGGCCACCGTGACGTTGTAGATCCACAGCGCGTTCAGGATCACCCAGGCGACCGAGATCAGGCCGAACACGGCGCCGAGCGCCACCATGTCCAGCGCCGGCAGGATGCCGACGCCGTAGGCCGCCACCGCGACGACGACGGCGGTGAGCAGTGCCGCCGCCGCCGCGCGCTCGGCGCGCCAGCTGAACACGCCGAGCAGCACGAACAGCACGACGATCGGCAGCAGCGCCACCGCCGACGACCAGCCGAGCGAGCCGAGGATCGGTGCTGTGAGCTGCCGGACCATCGATGACGGTGTCGCTAGAAGCTTGGCGCCGGGGTCAATGGATATGCGAGCCGCCGTTGATGTCCCAGGTCGCCCCGGTCACGTACGAGCTCTCCGGGCGGCACAGGAAGGCGATCACGTCGGCCACGTCCTCGGTGCGTCCGGCACGCGCCATCGGCACGTCGGCGACGAGTCTCGCCTTTTTCTCGGGATCGAGCTTGCCGGCCGTGATGTCGGTGTCGATCAGGCCCGGCGCCACCGCGTTCACCGTGATGCCGTCGGGCCCCACCTCTCGTGCCAGGGCGCGGGTGAAGCCGAGCAGCGCCGCCTTCGCCGCCGAGTAGGCGACGCCGCCGAACACGCCGCCGCCGCGCTCGGCCGATACCGACGACAGCATGACGATCCGCCCGAAGCCTCGTGCCGTCATGCCGGGAACGACGCGCCGGGTGACGAGGAAGCTGCCATGCAGGTTGACGCGCAGGACACGCTCCCACTCGGCGACGCTGACCTCGGCGAAGCGCACCGGCGAAGTGACGCCGGCATTGTTGACCAGCGCGCCGACCGGCGGCAGCTCGCCCTCGACCGCGGCGATGACGGCGTCCACGGCGGTATCGTCGGTCACGTCGCAACCATACCCCCTTGCCGCGACCCCGTGGCGGTCGGCGATCTCGGCTGCGGCCTCGGCGGCAGCGGCGGCCTCGATGTCGAGGATCGCGACGGCCCAGCCGGCGGCGGCGAGCGTGTGCGCCGTGTGCCGGCCGATCCCGCGCCTGGAACCGGCGCCGGTGACGATGCTGGTGCGCGGGGCGACGCTCATAGGCGGTTTCCTCGGCGGGCGCGACGGCGGCCGCTGCGGACCGCCGGGGGCAGGATATTGGCACGGCGATCGGTGTAAAGCGCGAAGCCGCCCCGAAGCCACCGATCGGGTCCCGCTCCCCGCGCGCCATGCGGATCGCCCGCATGCAACGTGGGTGAACCGGACGCCGTTAGCGACCTCAGCCCGTACGGAGTTTCTGCCCATGCCCGGACCGCTGCACGGCGTCCGCGTCATCGACCTCACCTCGATGATCTCCGGCCCGCTTGCGACCATGGTGCTCGGCGACCAGGGTGCGGACGTCGTCAAGGTCGAGGCACCCGGCGGCGGCGACCACACGCGCGCCGGCGCCAACCGGCGGGGGGGCATGTCCGCATCGTTCCTGCACAACAACCGCAACAAGCGCTCGGTCGTGCTCGACCTCAAGACCGAGGCCGGGCGATCCGCCCTGCTGCGCCTGGCGGAGCCTGCGGACGTGTTCGTGCAGAACTTCCGCCCCGGGGTCGCCGAGCGCATCGGCGTCGGCGAGGCGGCGGTGCGTGCGGTGGCACCAGCCATCGTCTACGTTTCGATCAGCGGCTTCGGCGAAGCCGGTCCTTACGCGGGCAAGCCGGTATACGATCCGCTGGTGCAGGCGGTGTCCGGCCTCGCTTCGGTGCAGGCCGGATCGGACCAGGAGCGGCCGCGCCTGGTGCGCACCATCCTGCCGGACAAGCTCACCGGCATCGTCGCGGCGCAGGCGATCACCGCGGCCCTGCTGGCACGCGCCCGCACCGGCGAGGGCCAGCATGTACGCCTGTCGATGCTGGAGGCGGTGATCGCCTTCCTCTGGGCCTCCGACATGGGCAGCCAGACCTTCGTCGGCGACGACGTGCCGCAGCAGGAGGCCGCAAGCTTCGCCGACCTGATCTACGACACCGCGGACAACCCGATCAGCGTCGCCGTGCAGTCCGACCGCGAGTGGGCGGCGCTGGCGCAGGCGGTGGATCACCCGGAGTGGCTCGAGGATGCGCGGTTCCGTTCGGTGGAGCTGCGCCAGCTTCACCTCGACGAACGCCTGGGCCTGACCCAGCAGGCGCTGCGGCGGCGTCCCGCCGCTGCGTGGATCGCCTTGCTCACCGACGCCGGCGTGCCCTGCGCGCCGGTGCTGACGCGCACGGCTACTCTCACCGACCCTCAGGTGCGTGCGAACGGCATCGTCGTCGAGACCGAGCATCCCGCTGCCGGGCATGTCCGTCAGGCCCGTCCGGCGGCGCGCTTCTCCGCAACGCCGCAATCGATCCGCACGGGCGCGCCGGCCTATGGCGCGCACACCGCCGAGGTGCTGCGCGAGGTCGGACTGGGTGCCGAGGAGATCGAGGCGCTGCGCCGCCGCGGCGCGTTCGGAGCCGGGCAGGAGGCAGCCGCGTGATCGACTTCCACTACTGGCCGACGCCCAACGGCTGGAAGGTCGCCATCATGCTGGAGGAGACCGGGCTCGACTATCGGATGATCCCGGTCGACATCACGCGCGGCGAGCAGCACGCACCGGCGTTCCTGGCGATCAGCCCGAACGGCCGCATGCCGGCGATCGTCGATCACGACGCGCAGCACGGCCCGCTCGCCATCTTCGAGTCCGGCGCCATCCTGCTGCACCTGGCCGAGCGTGCGGGAGGGTTCGTGCCGGTCGGGCCGCAAGACCGCAGCGTGATGATGCAGTGGCTGTTCTGGCAGGTCGGCAACCTCGGTCCGATGGCCGGCCAACTCAGCCACTTCGTGAACTACGCGCAGGGCGAGCATCCGTACTCGCACCGGCGCTATGCGGACGAGTATCGCCGCTGCCTGGGCGTGCTCGAGCGGCGCCTGGACGGGCGAGACCACATCGTGGGCGATTACTCGATCGCGGACATGGCGGCGTGGCCGTGGGTGCTGATCGCCAAGCCGCTCGGGCAACCGCTCGACAGCTTTCCGAACCTCGCGCGGGGGGGGGCAGCGATCAAGCCGCGCCCCGGGGGGCGCCGCGCGGTCGACCTGGGAAAGGAGGGGCGGCGCACCGCTCCACCGACCGACGAGGAACGCCGCATCCTGTTCAACCAGACGGTCGCCTCCTGATCCCGCCGCGCATGGCGGCACGTCCCCGACCGAGCGCCGCCGTCGCCGGAAGTTGACGGCGCGCCGCACAGGCTGGTCGTGATTCCGGGGCCGGCAGCGGATCGGCCGGAGGCGGGCCGGCCGGCAGGCCCGGGGCGTTCCGCATACGTCATGATCGACCGGCTTGGCGCAACGGAGTATGGTCCGGCTGCCCGACAGCGGAGCGATGGCATGCAATCGGCGACCGCCTACACGGACCTGACCGACCCCGCCGCGGCCGGGCAGGCTCTCGGCCGGCAGATCAGGTCGACCCTGCACGGTTCTCCCGACGCGATCATGGTGTTCGCCGCGCCGAGCTATGCGCATGCGAGGCTGCTCGAGGCGATCCGGGAAGAGCATCCCCTGGCCCTGCTCGTCGGCTCGTCGTCTGCGGGTGAGTTCACTCACGAGCAGCACGGCCAGGGAGCCGCGTGCGCGCTCGCCCTGAAGAGCGATCACGTCCACTTCGCGATCGGCGTCGGGCGCGACCTGCACGCCTCGCCGATGCTGGCGGCTCGCCAGATCGTCTCGACCTTCCGCGGCGCGGAGCGGCCGACCTTGCACCGGGCAGCCCTGGTGCTGACCGACGCCCTCGCCGGTCATGCGCCCAGCCTGATCCACGAACTCATGATCGCGACCGATGCGCAGTACCAGTTCTTCGGTGGCGGAGCGGGCGACAACGCGCAGTTCGTTCGAACCGTGGTGTTCAACGGCACGGAGGTCCTCTCCGATGCAGCGGTGGCGCTCGAGATCCTATCGCCAAGACCGCTCGGCGTCGGCGTCGGGCATGGCTGGGCGGCCGCGGCCGAGGCCCTGCGGGTCACCGACGCGGAAGGCTTGAAGCTCAAGAGCCTGAACGGCTTTCCGGCGGTGCAGGCGTTCGAAGCGCATGCCGAGGTGACCGGTCAGTCCTTCGACCCACAGGCTCCGCTGACCTTCTTCCTGCACAACATTCTCGGCATCGAGACGCCGACCGGGCATCAATTGCGCATGCCGCTCTCGGTCGACGCGACCGGCGCCGTGCAGTGCGCCGCAGAGGTCCCGACCGGCAGTCGCGTGCGCATCATGCGAAGCACCCTGGAGGCGAGCCTCCAGGCAGCGGAACGGGCGACGGCCGCGGCCCTCGCCAACCTTGGCGGCCAGCCGCCCGGGGTCGCCCTGTTCTTCGATTGTGCCGCCACACGCGCCCGGATCGGCGACGCGTACACGATGGAGCTGGAGGCCGTGCGCTCGACATTGCCTGCCATCCCGATGATCGGCTGCGTCACGCACGGTCAGATCGCACGCTCCGACGGACAGTTCGACGGCTTCCACAACTGCACTGCCCTCGTCTGCGTGCTGCCGGCCTGACCCGGAGGAGCGCCCACCGACGATGAAGGCGTCCGAGCGACGGCTGATCAACGCCCTGGCCAATCCCGCGCGGCGAGCCGAAGCGGCGTCGGCATTGGCCGGGCACTGGAACGTCGATGCGGTCCTCATCCTGATCCGGGATCATGAGCTGGGCGTGCTTCGTCCGGCACCGGGGTTCGGACAGACGCTGCCGGGCGGCCGGACCTGGCGCGAGCTGTTCGCTCGCTGCGCCGGCGCGAACCGGTTCACCGGCCACGTCGCCTTTCCGGACGCGACGAGCCTCTGTCCCTTCTCGGCGCAGGTCGACGACAACGACTCCGCCGTGCTGGTGCTGCTCGGCGGCAGCCCCGGTCATCCCGATGACCCGGACCTGGTCGACATCGGCTTTCCCCTGCTCGCCGCACTGCTGCGCGCGGAGACCGAGGTCGTGGTTTCGCTCGGACTGGCGGCCAACGCCAATGGTGCACTGGCGCAGGCAGAGTCGCTGACGGCAGCGCTAGACAGGGCGCGCAGCGACCTGGCACGCGCCCTGACCAACGCCGATCATTCGAACTCCGCGCTGGGGGAACTCAACACGACCCTCGAGCAGCGTGTGGCAGAGCGGACGGGGCAGCTCACGGCCGAGATGGCCGAGCGACAGAAGGCCGAGGAGCAGCTCCGGCAGGCTCAGAAGATGGAGGCGGTTGGCCAGCTCACCGGCGGCCTCGCGCACGATTTCAACAACCTGCTTACCGGCATCAGCGGCAGCCTGGAGCTGCTCCAGACGCGCATCGCCCAGGGGCGGCTCAAGGACGTCGATCGATACGTCGACGCGGCGCAGGCTGCGGCCCGGCGCGCCGCGGCGCTGACGCAACGGCTGCTGGCCTTCTCGCGCCGACAGACGCTCGCTCCGAAGACGACCGACATCAACCGCCTGGTCGGCGGCATGGATGAGCTGGTCAGACGCACGATGGGACCGGAGATCGCGGTCGAGCTCGTCGCTGCGGCCGGGTTGTGGAACACGCGGATCGACCCGAGCCAGCTCGAGAACGCGCTGCTCAACCTCTGCATCAACGCCCGCGACGCCATGGTGGGTGGCGGCAAGCTGACGGTCGAGACCAGTAACTGCTGGCTCAACGAGCACGCCGCCAGCGAACGCGAGCTTCCGCCGGGGCAATACGTGTCACTCTGCGTCGGCGACGACGGAGCCGGGATGTCGCCCGACATCGTCGATCGTGTCTTCGAGCCGTTCTTCACCACCAAGCCGCTCGGCCAAGGTACCGGCCTCGGCTTGTCGATGATCTACGGCTTCGTCCGCCAGTCGGGTGGCCAGATAAGCATCCACTCCGAACCGGGCCGTGGAACAACGGTGCGCCTGTACCTGCCACGCCACCGCGGCGAGGTGGACGAAGCCGACGGCGCCGCGAAGCTCTCTGCCGCGCCGCGTGCCGAGCACGACGAGATCGTGCTGGTGGTCGATGACGAGCCCACCGTGCGCATGCTGGTGACGGAAGTGCTGGAGGACCTCGGCTATGTTGCCGTCGAGGCGGCGGACGGCGCTGCCGGCCTGAAGCTGCTGCAGTCCGATGTCCGCATCGACCTTCTCGTCACCGACGTCGGCCTGCCCGGCGGCATGAACGGCCGTCAGATGGCGGACGCCGCCCGGATCGCCCGCCCCGACCTCAAGGTCCTGTTCATCACCGGCTACGCGGAGAACGCCGCACTGAGCCATGGCCATCTGGAGCCGGGCATGCACGTGCTGACCAAGCCGTTCGCGATGGAAGCCCTTGCCAGCCGGATCAGGGACCTGACCCTCAGCCGCTGACCGAGCTGCGGAGGCGATGCCTGCACCGGGAGGTCCGAGCGCTCTGCCTGCGCATCCGGCCATACCCCGGTCTTTGCCCGGCTCCGCCGGCGAACTCCCAGCGCCGTCGATTGCACCGGCTGGGACGAGGTGGCAGCGTGGCCGGTGCAATGCCTGGGAGACCGTCGGCGATGAGCAAGGTCGTACGCTTTCACGAGACCGGTGGCCCCGAGACGTTGATGCTCGAGGAGGAGACACCGCAGCAGCCAGGACCGGGCGAGGTTCAACTCGAGGTTCGCGCGATCGGCCTCAACCGTGCCGAAGCCATGTTCCGGCGCGGCGTCTACATGGAGCAGCCGCGCCTGCCCTCGCGGATCGGCTACGAGGTGTCGGGGATCGTCCGCGCCATCGGCCCGGACGTCACCGGGGTCAAGGTCGGCGACGCGGTCAGCACGATGCCCGGCTATTCGCAGGGTCGGTACGGAAGCTACGCCGAAGTCGCGCTGGTTCCCGCGGACGTGCTGGTGCCAAAGCCCGATGCGCTGTCGTTCGAGCAGGCGGCCTCGGTCTGGATGCAGTACACCACGGCCTACGGCGCGCTGATCGACATCGCCCACCTCGGAGCCGGCGACGCCGTGGTGATCGCCGCCGCCTCTTCCAGCGTCGGGTTGGCCGCGATCCAGATCGCCCGCCACGCGGGCGCAACGCCGATCGCGACCACTCGCACCCGGGCCAAGCGGGCGGCGCTGCTGGAGGCCGGCGCCGCGGCGGTGGTGGCCACCGAGGAGGAGGATGTGCCGGCGGCGATCCTGGCGGCGAGCGACGGCAAGGGAGCCCGCGTGGTGTTCGATCCGGTCGGCGGGCGCACGGTGCTGAAGCTGGCGGCCGGGATGGCGCCGTCGGGGATCCTGTTCCAGTACGGCGCGCTGAGCGACGAGGAAACGCCGTTCCCGACCATGGCGAGCTTCGGCAACCGTCTTTCGATGCGGGCCTACACGCTGCTCGAGATCCTCGCCGATCCGTCGCGGCGCGCGCGAGCCGTGCAATACGTGCTCGACGGCCTGGCCTCGGGCGCACTGACGCCGAAGATCGCCAAGACCTTCACCCTGGATCAGATCGTGGAAGCGCACCGCTACCTGGAAGGCAACGAGCAGATCGGCAAGATCCTGGTGACCGTGTAGTTGGTCCTCGCCGCTCCGCCTCGACCTTCTTGCTCAACCAGTCGCCGCCACACGCGCCTCGACGGCACCGCGATACCGGGAAAGCCAGGGCAGCAGGGCTTCGGCCACTCGATCCGGCTGCTCGGGAAACAGCGCGTGCGACGCGTCCTCGATCCTCACCGACGTGACGCGGTCGCCGAACTGATCGCTCAGCTCCTGCCAAAACGCCTTCGGCTTGAACGGGTCGAGGGCACCGAACAGCTCCAGCATCGGCGCGCGCCCGCAGGCCCAGTAGGCGGAGACCGCTACGGCGCTCGCCGCAGCGTGCTGCATTTTCAGCGTCTCGGGATACCACCCGGCGAGCCAGGGCCGCGCATCGTGTCCGGGCGCGAAGAATGCCTTCCGCAGCGCCGCCATCCGCTCGGCGTCCGGCCTGGTGAGGTCGCCCGCCAGCAGCGGCGTCTTCGCGATGTCGGGAGGAACCTTGGATGCCTGGGGAGCGGCGAGTACGACCGCCTCCACGAGATCCGGATGGTCGGTCGCCACCATGCGCGACAGCACCTGGCCGAAGGCCTGGCCGAGCAGCACGGCGGAGCCACCGCCGAGTTCGCGGATGACGGCCGCAACGTCGTCCGCCAGGTCGTGCAAGGTGACGCCGCTCATCGGGCCCTTCGACCCGGCGATGCCTCGCGGCTGCGGTCGCAGGACCTTCCAGCCGGCCTGAACCAGGCGACCGGTGATGTCGTCGTAGTCCTCGCCGCCGTCGCGGCCGTAGGACGGCAGGATGACTACCGCCGGTCCGTCGCCATCGACGTAGGTCTGGAGCTCGATATCGCCGCGCCGCACCGGTGCGCGCGTCCGGTTCATGCTGGGCACACCTGTCTCCTCCGGAGATCGCCGTTCGACCGCATCACCGCCATGCGCCGGCCGGCTCCTAGAACTCCACGCGCTGAAGCTTCGCAGGCCGCGGGCCGTCCGGAGGCGGCGACGCGGTGCCGCCGTCGCTGATGAAGTAGGCCACCTTCCCGTAGGCGCCGGAAGCCCGGCTCCAGGCGCCCCCGCTGGGCCCGATCAGCTCCTCCGTGAACGGATCACCCGCAACACTCTGCGTGAAGCCGCTGTTGTCCCCGGGATCCATCGAGACGCGATCGATGGTGTTCTGCCGGTGGGTGGCCAGGTAGATGACGCCGGCATCCTCATCGATGCAGAAATCATCGCCCATGCGGCCGGCCAGGACGAGTTCGGGCTCGCCGGCTGCCTCGAACGTCGCAGGATCGACGGGCACGCTCATGAGCAGCTTCTTGGCCGTCGACGTGTAGTACAGCCGGTTGGTCCGCGAGGCGTAGCGCACCCCGTTGACCCCGGGCTGCTCCGGTTTCAGCTTGCCCGGGAAGTAGCCCATGCTGTGGTGCTCGAGCCACGGCCGGGCCTCGATCTTCCTGGCATCGGGCTGCACGTCCAGCCGCCAGATCAGGCTGGCGAAGCAGTCGGCGATCAGCACGACGCCCGGCGCGAGCAGGCAGCTGCCGTTCAAGCCGCGCGCCGCCTCGGGGAAGCGGAACACCATCTCGGGGCTGACCGGCGATCCCGGCCGCCAGCCGCGCAGATCGAGGCGGTGCAGATAAGATTCGTGCGACGTGTAAAGGTTGGAGGTCGAGACGAGGAAGATGTCCGGCTCGACCTCCACCAATCCTGTGGTCGGCTGCTCGAAGCCGTGGATGCAGACCGGATCGACCGGCGTGGCGGCATTGGACGGTGGGACGTACCAGAGCTCCCGGGCGTTCATCGACGTCACGAGGACGGAGTCGTCGTGGCGGACCGCCAGATTCTCGAGGAAGGACTTGACCGGGAAGAGAGCGACCGTGGCGAGCTTGGCCTGTCGCGGGGCGTCGTCTGGCATGGTGTCTCCGTCAGAGCGGGTGGGACGTGGGCAAGCTCGCGATCAGCCTCGGATCGTGCACCCAGATCTTGTAGAGGCCGGAGCCGTGAGGCCGCAACGTGACAACCAGACCAGGGGACGAAACTCAAGAGCCGGCAGAGCCACCTGCTCAGTGTTCCCGGATGTCGAAGCGGGTGACCTTGCCATCTCGCAGCCGGAAGATGTGACCGACCGTCCTGTCCCTGAGCCCGTGCGTTTGATCTCGCAGCGGCCTGTCTTGCAGATCCCTCACGGATTGCCTCACTTCGACGACGAACGCTCCGTCCGGGGCCCTGCCGAAGCTCACCGGCTCGACGTGCGGGCTGACGACGGCCCACTGGCGCCTCCAGTACTCGCGGACCCCCTCGCGGCCGTGGACGTGGCCGCCCTCCATGCCATTGGCCCAGGCGACGTCATCGGCGACTGCGTCGAGCACGCCGTCGATGTCGCGCGCGTTGAAGCAGTCATAGATGGCCTTCAGAACCTCGACGTCGTCTGCCATAGGCCTGCTCCTCATGACGAAGTGCCCGGAGCGCGGCGGAACGAGATCGCCGCGCCTTGCTTGGGAAAACGCACGGATTTACATACGCACATATATAGTTGGAGGCGCACGATGCAAGGGAGCGAGACGCCCGCCGACGTCCTCTCGACGCCTGGACACTTGATCAGCCTCGCGGCGCGAGGCTTCGCTCGCCTGAGCGAGGTTCGCCTCAAGCCGCTGGGGTTCGGGGTTGGCCATCTGCCGGTCCTGGTCGCCCTGCAGACCGCCCGGGCCGACACCCAACGTGATCTTGCGCAGTTCGCGCGGATCCAGCAGCCGCCGATGGCGCAGATGCTCGCCCGCATGGAGCGGGATCGGCTTATCCGCCGCACCCCTGACCCCGAGGATGGACGCAGCAGTCGGATCGCGCTGACGGACCTCGCGCTGGAACGCCTGCCGGAGGCCATCGCGACCTTGTTCCGCGGCAATCGTGACGCGATGGCCGGGTTTACCGACGAGGAGATCGCGCAGTTCGGCCTCCTGCTCGACCGACTGATCGCAAACCTTGATCAGCTCACCGGTGCGGTATCAGGTAGCGCCCGCTAACGTAGGGTCGCCCCGCCATAGCCAGCCCAGCGGTTTCGTGCCGGCATGGTGACCGGCCGGGGGACACGTCCAAGCCAGTGCTGTTTCTGCTGCGCGAGAACGGCCCGATCAGCCAGCGGCAGATCACGCTCAAGGTCATGGAGCACCGGAGCCCGAGCGTTGCGGATCGTGTGCTTTAGGGCGTAATGCGCAACCGCGTAGGAGCCAGCCCGCGCCGCTTGGTGAAGCGGGGCGACGCTGACGCAGAGCGATGCGGCTTCAGGCCGGGTGCGATGGGATCTGGCTACCTAGTCTTGACGCCTCTTGAGACAAGCCAAGCCGAGCGCGTGACAAGCGCCGGATGCGCCGAATTCGTGCTCTGACCGGTGTCCGTTTGGAGTAGGGAGCAGGACCGTTCCGAAATCTGTCAGCGCTACCTGTCGCCCAGCCCGTAAGCCAGAAGTCGCTCTCGATCGTGCCATCTTCGTAGGGGTTGCTGGAGACCGCGCTGCCGGCGAGCGCGGCGGCCTCTCCCTCCAGCGCGAAGAGGCAGCTGAGCAGAGGCGCAGGCCGGGATATTTCAGACTGAACCGATGTCACGTGACGACGATACCACATCACCAGAACGTGACGCAGCAAAGTGCGGAGCGATTGGCGCGGAGCGTCAGCAGTTCATCGGCTTCTTTCGCTCCGCCGCCTCTAGTCGGTCGAGTATCTGGATCTCCGTCGCGAGGTGGGTATACATGGTCGTGAGCACCGTTCGCGCTTGAGCGGCCGTCTCATGGTGCCTTTGTGTGACCAGCAGACTGATGATCTCGTTCTGGTTCAGAATGTTCTGCCGCCTCCTGACAACGTTGATCCGCATCTGCTCGAGGAAGCTGCCGTCACTCATCGCTCTAGCCACTCCAAGGTGTGTGTTCTGGTGAACCGGACAAATCGGGCAGCTTTGCTCCGACTGGAGGATACGGATCACCCAGGCGCCTTCGGGTGCTGTACGCCGTCCAGCCCGCTAGCCATAGGTCGCTCTCCAGGGTTCCGTCGGGATAGGGATCACTGGCGACTGGCGTGCCGGCGCTGGCGGCTTCCTCTCCCTCCAGCGTGAGAAGGTGAGCAGGCTTGCTCAGAAGGGGCCGCTGGGACTGCATGGTCTGCATAGCGTGGGCGGTCGCTACTGCCTCATCCCATCCCGCTTGCCATGCCTGCCAACGTTCCAGCCCTTCGCGGTATGGGTTCGCACCCCGTTCCTGCCCGTCATTGCGCGCGAAAAAGCCCTCGCTGAACGCCATGCCGCTATCGATGATCACTGCATCCCCCGATAAGCCGATAGCGGGAGCGCGATCACTCTAGCCGCCGACGAAAACCAAGCCGTTCTGGTCGTGCCACCGTCGTTAGCACAAGATGTCGAAAGCGCTAGTGCACTGATTTGAGACGGAAATCTTTCTCTGGATCGCCGTGACCGGAACCTGATCTGAAAGCGCGAACTAGCACGCGAGCGAGGTAAGCACGCACCCGCTCGGAGCGTGTCAATAGTTGTGATCGAGAGAAATTCCTAAACTGCTACGAAAGTAGAAGATTCCGTCCAGGCCGATTACTCGAAGATCTTGCTCCAGAACCATCAATATCCTGATATCCTCGATCGCATCGGCCCTCTGATCTTCATCCATAGCATGGATTTCCAGGGCCCCGGTTAAGTTGAACCTAACGATCTCGATGCCGGACAGGAGAACTTCTGCGATGTCTCTTGGAAACTCTCTAGCGTCTTCATCATCGGCATGTGCTGGTGGGCCCTCTCCACACCATCGGGTTCAAATCGCATGTTGATTATCACCAAGCGCGACGTTCGCCGCAGCATCCGCAAAACGTAGTTCCTTGGTGGTGAACGTGATCATCCTTCGATTTTCGAGCGCTCATGGCCTCTGTGCAAGCTTAACTCACGGATAGGTGAGCAGCTTTTCCGTGACACCTGGAGCCAAGCGGAACTCACTGAACTGCATGACCATGAGTGGTCCAAAGGTCCAGTGTTGACCGGTGCTCTTCCGGGCGGGCAGACGACGATCACTGTCTGCGCCGCTTGGCAACTTCCACCAAGGGCCATGTGACCCTGGTGTCGGTTGCTCGAAGAGCGACGTTCCCGCCGAGCCAGGGAAGGCTGGGTGATGAACGCGTAACGCTCGGGAGGCCAAGCTTGGCGACGCAACCAGGAAGCGCGGATCGCACCGACGAAACTGCGGATCGCGTGTTCAGCAAGGCGGCTTCGATCCAGGCTTGCACCAGCATGCCTGAAACGTAATGTGGTTCCTCGTCCTCAAGGCGGCTCTGTCCGGCGTCGTCATCGCGCTTGTTTCGACGATCGCTCGTCGCAGCCCGGCGTTCGGGGCGCTGATCGCTTCGCTGCCGCTGATCTCCATCCTCGGCATGCTGTGGCTTTGGCAGGAGACGAGAGACCGGTCGCGGATGGAGGCACATGCCGCCGCGACGTTCTGGTATGTTCTACCCTCCTTGCCGATGTTCCTGGTGATCCCGGTGCTGATGCGCGCAGGCGCGTCCTTCTATCTCGCGCTCAGCCTCGGATGCGCTCTCACGGCGACACTGTATTCGCTCGCCGTGTGGTTTGGACCAAGGCTCGGCATCGGCCCGTGATGTGGACGCGGAAGTTTGATTCCGACTTCGCATCGACCGGTCCTGTGATGCCGCTGTCCGCGTGAGCCGTGAGGCGCGCAAGGCGGAACCGCCGGGCACGCTCACGCCTAGCTCACCGGGAGCGCGGCGATCTCGTCATCGAGTCGCGACGCCAGCACCTTTGCAGTAGCTGACAGGATCTCGTCCCGCAGCGTCGGGTCATCCACTGCGCGCGCCAACACCATCGCGCCGACCAGGCTCGCCATGGTGGCGAGCGCCCGCTCGCGCCGCTGCGCCGCGGATCGGCCGGGCACGATGCGACCCATGCGTTCGACGGCGGCACGCAGGCCCACGCCGAACACCCGACGCACCGGTCCGTCGCGCCGCGCGGCTTCGGCACCCAGGGCCGCGAAAGCGCAGCCTCCGCCCAGCCCCTCGCAATGTTCGCGAGAAAGATAACGGCCCAGCCACGCGGCGAGCGGATCGCGCGGAGAGGCCGCCGTCACCGCCTCCCATCTCGCGGCGGTATCCGCCAGCGCCCGCTCGCAGGCCTCGGCCACCAGCGCGTCCTTGGACGCGAAGCTCTTGTAGAAGCCGCCATGGGTCAGGCCGGCGCCCTGCATCAGCGCGTCCACGCCGACCCCGTCGATGCCGCGCTCGCGCAGCAGCCGGCTCGCCACCGCCACCACCCGCGCCCGGTTCTCCGTCGCCTGCGCCTTGCTCACCCTCATCCCTGCCGCTCCTGCGCCCGCCACCGGCGGGCTTGACAGCATTTATGACGCGGGCCATCAATTGGCAAGGATGACGGTCGTCATCTTATTGGCGACGCGGTTCCGCCGCGCTCCGGCCGGGCACAGGAGCATGCGATGCGCTACGGGCTGTTCGGCCGCCACACCGGCCTGTGCCGGGTTGACGACGGCGGCCCCCAGGAGGTCGCCAACGGAGCAGCGCCGGCCACCGGGACAGCCGCCCGCGAGAAGCCTAATGACGCCGTCTCGCGCGTACCGGCGATCGGGCGGCGGAGGGGCAGCGCCGCATGAGCAACTTGGCCCTCGAACGCAGCTTCGCTCCAGTCGGGATCAGGACGCGGATCCGGCGCTCGGCCAAGCGGACGGTCCTTGCCGGCCTGGCGATCGCCGCCGTCCTCGGCGCCGCGCGATACGGCGATCGCTGGTGGCAGGAGGGCCGCTTCATCGAGAGCACGGACGATGCCTATGTCGGCGGCAACGTGACGCCGATCTCGCCCCACATCGCCAGCTTCGTGTCGCGGATCCTGGTCGGCGACAACGAGCACGTCGAGGCCGGTCAGCTGCTGCTGCGGCTCGACGACCAGGATATGCGTGCCGCCGCCGACCACGCCCAGGCGGTGCTGAACGCGCGCCAGGCAATGCTTGCCGGCCTGAAGGCGCGGACGGAGCTGCAGCGCTGCATCGTCCGCCAGGGGAGTGCCGAACTGGATGCACGCAGGGCCCAGGCCGACTTCGCCCGACAGGACGCCGAGCGCTACCGCAACCTAGCGACCACCAGCGCCGCCTCGCGGCAGGAGGCGCAGCGCGCGACGGCGCTCGACCTGCAGACGACGGCCGCCGTCCACTCCGCAGCGGCCGCGCTGGGGGCGGCGGCGCAGCAGCGCGGGGTGCGCGGCGCCGACGCGACCGAGGCGGCCGCCGAGGTGGCGCAGGCGGCGGCCGATCTCCGGACCGCCAGGTTGAACCTGGGCTACACCGAGCTTCGCTCGCCGATCGAGGGCTACGTCGGCAGCCGCGCGGCGCAGGCCGGCGCCTTCGTGTCGACCGGCGCCTATCTCCTCACGATCGTGCCGGCGCATCGCCTCTGGGTGGATGCGAACTTCAAGGAAGACCAGCTCGGGCGCATGCGGCCGGGGATGCCGGCCTCGGTCGTCGCCGACGTCATGCCCGGCCGCGTCATGCATGGCCGGGTCCTCAGCCTGGCGCCGGGGACCGGCGCGATCTTCAGCGTGATCCCGCCGGAGAACGCGACCGGCAACTTCACCAAGATCGTGCAGCGCGTCCCGGTCCGCATCGAGCTGGATGCCGGTGACGCCACACTCGGCGGCGTGCGTCCCGGGCTCTCCGTCACCGTGCGCGTGGACACTCGGCCAGGCTCGGGATCGAACGGTCGGGGGGCATCGTGAGCGGAAGCGACGCCCCGGACCCCTGGCTTCGCAGCCTGCTGCCCTTCGCGGTGATGTGCACGGGCATGTTCGCCGCCCTGCTCGACATCCAGATCGTCGCCTCCTCGCTGCAGGACATCGGCGGCGGCCTGTCGGCGGCGCAGGAC
>CAXTNV010000062.1:0-19689 GCA_964245755.1 uncultured Acetobacteraceae bacterium
CGCAGCGCCACCTCGGTCTTGCCGAAGCCGACATCGCCGCAGATCAGCCGGTCCATCGGCCGGCCCGCGGCCATGTCCTCCAGCACGTCGGCGATCGCCCGGGTCTGATCCTCGGTCTCGATGAACGGAAAGCGGGCGCAGAACTCGTCCCACTCGCCCTCCGCCGGCATCAGCGACGGCGCCTCGCGAAGCTGCCGCGCCGCGGCGGTGCGGATCAGCTCGCCGGCCATGTCGCGGATGCGCTGCTTCATCCGCGCCTTGCGCGTCTGCCACGAGGCACCGCCGAGCTTGTCGAGGGCGACGCCGTTCTGCTCGCTGCCGAAGCGGCTCAGCAGCTCGATGTTCTCGACCGGCAGGAACAGCTTCTCGTTGCCGTCATAGATCAGCCGCAGGCAGTCGTGCGGTGCCGCGTCGTGCGAAGGCGTGCTGCCGCGCACGACGCCGATCGTCTCCAGCCCGTCATAGCGGCCGATGCCGTAATCCTGGTGCACCACCAGGTCGCCGGCGGCGATCTCGGTCGCCTCGGCGATGAACTGGTCGGCGCGCTTGCGGCGTCGCGGCGGTCGCGAGATGCGCTCGCCGAGCAGGTCCTGCTCGGAGACCAGCGCGAACTCTCCGGCGGTGAAGCCGCGCTCGAGCCCGAGCGTCAGCAGCCCGATGCGCCCGGGCTTCAGCGCCGCCGCGTCGCGCCAGCTCTCCACCAGCTCGGGCGGCATGCGGTTGTCGCGCAGCAGGGCGCCGATGCGCTCGCGCGAGCCGCGCGTCCAGGCGGCGATCAGGGTGCGCCGCTGCTGCGTCCGCGCCCACTGCACCGACTGCTCGCGCAGCGCGGCGAAAACGTTCTCGCGCGAGGCGGCCGGCAGCGAGCGCGCGAACAGGGTGCCGGGGCGCCCGCCGGCCGCGGTGCCCGCGGCCCCCGCCGGCGTTGCGGAGGGGGGGGAGGCGCGCCCCGGCCGCCCGCCCCGCATCGCCTGCCAGTGCTCGCGGTCGAGGTAGAGCAGGTCGGACGGCAGCGGACGGTACGGCACCTCGCCATCGCGCACCGGCATGGTCCGCGCCTGGGCGTGGTCGGCGATCATCTCCAGCCGCGCCGACAGCACCTCGTCGGCCTGATGGTCGAGGCTGACCGAGACCCCCGGCAGATAGTCGATCAGCGTCTCGAGGCGCTCGTGGAACAGCGGCAGCCAGTGTTCGATGCCGCCGTGCCGGCGCTGGTCCGACACGCTGAGATACACCGGGTCGGAGGCGGCCTCGGGGCCGAAATGCGCGCGCCAGCCGGTGCGGAAGCGGGACACGCTGTCCGCGTCCAGCGAAAGCTCGGCCACCGGACGCAGCACCAAGCTGTCGCATCGGCCGGTGGAGCGCTGCGTCGCCGGCTCGAAATGCCGTATGTTCTCCACCTCGTCGCCGAACAGGTCGAGGCGGACCGGCTCGCTCTCGCCCGCCGGAAACACGTCGAAGATGCCCCCCCGGGTGGCGAACTCGCCCGGCTCCATCACCGTGTCGGCGCGGCCATAGCCGTTGGCGATCAGCAGCTCGATCAGGAACTCGGAGTCCAGGCTCTCGCCGGTGCGCACGCTCAGCGACGCGCCCTCGAACGCGGCCCGCGGCGGCACCCGCTGCACCAGCGCGTTGACGGTGGTGATCACGATGCGACCGGCCGAGGCCGGCTCCAGCAGCCGGGTCAGGGTGGCGACGCGCTCGGAGACCAGTGCCGGGTTGGGTGACACGCGGTCGTACGGCAGGCAGTCCCAGGCCGGGAAGCGGAGCACCTCCGCGTCGGGAGCGAAGAAGCCGAGCAGCTCGGCGAGCCGCGCCAACGCTGCGTCGTCGCGCGCCACGTGCAGCAGCGGCCCGTGATGCTCGGCGAGCCGGCGCGCCAGCAGCAGCGCGTCGAAGCCTTCCGGCACGCCCCAGACCGGCGTCGCTCCGGGCGAGATCGCGGCCTGCTCTCTGGAGGGAAGCACGACCAGGTCGCCGCCGCTCAATCGCGGTGCCCTTGGTCCCGCGCCGCGCGGTCGGCTCGCGCCTGCGCCGCCGCGTGCCACGCCGCCTGCTCGATCCGGCGCAGCATCGGGCTGTCGCGGTCGGCGGGGATCGGTCGGCGACCGGTCAGCCAGTCGGCGAGATCGACGTCGGGCAGCTCCATCACCTCCTCGAGCTCAGCGAGCTCCTGCTCGCTGAACCCCTCGAGGCGCTGCGCGACGAAGCCGCCGACCAGGATGTCGGTCTCGTGCGTGCCGCGATGCGTGGCACGGAACAGGATCCGCCGACGCCGGGCATCGGGCGCTCGGGCGGGCAGAGGCTTGGGAGGGAGATGCTTTGGTTCCATGGCGCGCGCTGTCATATAGCCGCGCACCCCTCGCCTGTCAGCCCATCGCCCGGAAAACGCGAAACCGTGACGACACCGCCTGAACCGACCTCAACGGCAGGCGACTTCCCAGCCCTGCTGGCGCCGTTGCGGACGCCGATCGCCGGGCTGCCCGGCCTGAGCCCTGCGCTGGCCGGACTGCTCGGCCGCGCGGTCGGGGGCCCCGCGCTGCTCGACCTGCTGTTCCACCTTCCCGAGACGATGATCGACCGTCGCTACCGGCCGCGGCTCGGCGAGGCGGAGGCCGGGCGTATCGCCACGCTGGCGGTCACGGTGCAGCGCATCGAGCGCCCGGCGCATCCGCGGCAGCCCTGGCGGATACTGGTCGCCGACGGCACCGGCCAGGCAGAGCTGGTGTTCTTCAGCCCGCACCAGGCGCGCGGGCTGCACACGGGCGATGCGATCATGGTTTCCGGACGGCTCGACCGCTATGGCGGCCGGCTCAGCATGGCGCATCCCGATCACCTGCTGCCGCGAGAGAGGGCGGCGGCGCTGCCTCTGCTGGAAGCGGTGTGGCCGCTGACCACCGGACTTGTGCCGCGCGTGCTGGCGCGCGCGATCCGCCAGGGCCTCGAGCGGCTGCCGAGCCTGCCGGAGTGGCTGCAGCCCGCTGTGCTGCGTCGCGAGGGCTGGCCCGGCTTCGCCGAGGCGCTGCGGCTGCTGCACTTCCCCGCAGACGCGCTCGGCGCCGATCCCCGGCAGCGCGCGCCAGAGGCGATTGCGGCGGCGCAGGACCGCGCCCGCGCCCGCCTCGCCTGCGACGAGCTGCTGGCGAGCCAGATCGCCACGGTGCGCGCGCGGCGACGCAGCCGGGACCGGCCCGGACGGGCACTGGCAGGCGACGGCGCGCTGCGCGCCCAGACGCTGCGTCGCTTCGGGCACGAGCCCACTCCGGCGCAGCGTCGGGCGCTGGCGGAGATCGACGCCGACCTCGCCGCCCCGCGCCGCATGCTGCGCCTGCTGCAGGGCGATGTGGGCGCAGGGAAAACGCTGGTGGCGCTGCTGGCGATGCTGCGCGCCGCCGAGGCCGGCGCCCAGGCCGCGCTGATGGCGCCGACCGAGATCCTGGCGCGGCAGCATCACCACACCCTGTCGCGCCTGTCGCCGATCCCGGTGGCGCTGCTCACCGGCAGCATCAAGGGTCCGGCACGCCGTCTCGCGCGGGCGCGGCTCGCCGGCGGCGAGGTCAGGCTCGCGGTCGGCACCCACGCGCTGTTCCAGCAGGGGGTGGGCTTCGCCGATCTGGCGCTGGCGGTGATCGACGAGCAGCACCGCTTCGGCGTCGAGCAGCGCCTGATGCTGGGCGACAAGGGCGAGAGCACCGACATCCTGGTGATGACGGCGACGCCGATCCCGCGCACCCTGCTGCTGACGCAGTGGGGCGAGATGCAGGTCAGCCGGCTGGACGCCAAGCCCGCCGGGCGACTGCCGATCCGCACCACGCTGCACGGCATCAGCCAGATCGAGGAGGTGTGCGCCGGCATCGCACGCGCGTTCGCCGGCGGTGCGCAGGTGTTCTGGGTCTGCCCGCTGGTCAGCGAGAGCGAGCTGCTCGACGTCGCCGCGGCGGAACAGCGTTTCGCTGCCCTCGGGGAGCGGTTCGGCGCCGGCCTGGTCGGGCTCGCGCACGGGCGCCAGGAGATCGCGGTGCGCGAGGCGGCGCTGCACGATTTCGCCGCCGGCCGCACGCGCATCCTGGTCGCGACCACGGTGATCGAGGTGGGCGTGGACGTTCCGAGCGCCACGGTGATGGTGGTCGAGCACGCCGAGCGCTTCGGCCTGGCCCAGCTGCACCAGCTGCGCGGCCGGGTCGGACGCGGTGGCGCCGCCAGCTACTGCCTGCTGCTGCACGAGGACGCGCTCGGTGCGCAGGCGCGCGAACGGCTGACCCTGCTGCGCGACACCGAGGACGGCTTCCTGATCGCCGACGAGGATCACCGCCTGCGCGGCGGCGGCGACCTGATGGGGCGTCGGCAGTCCGGCCTGCCCGGCTTCCGGCTCGCCGGCGGACCTCGCTTCGACGAGCTGCTGCGTCTCGCCTGGCAGGATGCCGAGATGCTGCTCGACCGTGACCCGGCACTGGCCTCGACGCGCGGCCGGGCCGTCTCGGTGCTGCTGGCGCTGTTCGGCCGCGGCGACGTGCGGACGCTCGGTTCCGGCTGAGCGACGCCGACCGGTGATGCGGCTCGTCGCGGGTTAGGACTCGGTTTACGATTTCCACCTACTGTTCGCGGCACGGCTTCAACAGGAGAGACCATCGTGAGCATCTCAAGCATCGCGGCCTCGGGTGCGGCGAGCATCGCCCAGCAGCTGCAGGCCCAGGCGCAGGCACAGGCCCAGACGCAGGCGCAGACCGGCCCGATCCAGCAGGCCGGCAAGCCGCACCATCACCATGGCGGCGGCGCTGCCCCGACGCAGAGCACCGGCACCGCGCAGCCCTCCGTGTTCACCGCATCCTCGATCCTCGACACGCTGGCTTGATCCCATCCGAGGCGGGCGGCGCATCCGCGCCGGTCGCCCGCAGGCAACCGGTGCGCATCGAGCAGCTCGGCCACGTCCGCATCGACGACTACGCCTGGATGAAGGACGAGAACTGGCAGCGCGTGCTGCGCGACCCGAGCGCGCTGCGCGCCGACATCGCCGAGCATCTGCGCGCCGAGAACGCCCACACCGCGTCGATGCTGCGGCCCACCGAAGCGCTGCAGGCGACGATCCTCGGCGAGATGGCCGGACGGCTGAAGCCGGACGAGATGTCGCCGCCGCTGCCGGACGGCCCGTGGGAGTACTACGCCCGCTACGCGCCCGAGGCCGAGCAGCCGATCCATGCCCGCCGCGTACGCGGCGGCGGTGCCGAGCAGGTGCTGCTCGACGTCGAGGCACTGGCCCGCGGGCAGGGCTACTTCGTCGTCGCCGACGCCCGGCACAGCCCGGACCACCGGCTGTTCGCCTACGCCGAGGATGCGCAGGGCTCGGAGGTCTACCGGATCCGGGTCAAGGACCTGCAGACCGGCGCGCTGCTGGACGATCCCGCAGGATGCTGGCCGATCGAGAGCGCCAGCGGCGACTTCTGCTTCTCGCCGGACTCCGGATACCTGTTCTGGAGCTTTCGCGACGAGCACGGCCGGCCCACGCGTATCTACCGCCGGCCGGCGCGCGGCGGCACCGACGTGCTGGTCTACGAGGAGCCCGACCCGGGCTTCTTCATCGGAGTCGGCACCTCTGCCTCGCGCGCCTGGATTACCATCACCTGCGGCGACCAGGAGACCAGCGAGACCTGGCTGATCCCGGCAGCCGATCCGACCGCGGCACCGCGCCTGGTGGCCGCACGCGAAAAGGGCGTGCGCTACGCGCTGTCGCACTGGCAGGACCGCTTCATCATCCGCACCAACCTGGACGGCGCCACGGACTTCAAGCTGATGCAGGCACCCGCCGACGCGCCGTCGCGCGAGAACTGGCGCGACTGGGTCGCGCATCGCCCCGGGCACTTCATCGTCCACGCCAGCGCCTTTCGCGATCACCTGGTACGGGTCGAGCGCTTCGAGGCGAACAACGTCATCGTCATCACCGGCCGCGACGGCGACAGCCACCCGATCGCGGTCGACGAGGAGGCCTGCCTGCTCGGCCTCGACGCCAGCTACGAGCATGACGGCCCCGCGCTGCGCTACAGCTACCAGTCGCCGACGACGCCGCGGCGATGGTTCGAGTATGACATGTGCCGCCGGCAGCGCCGGCTGCTCAAGACCCAGGAGATCCCGTCGGGGCACGACCCGGCGCAATACCGCGCGGCGCGCCTGCAGGCGCCCGCCGCCGACGGCGAGACGGTGCCGATCACCCTGCTGATGCGCCGCGACACGCCGCTCGACGGCAGCGCGCCGCTGCTGCTCTACGGCTACGGCTCGTACGGCCACGCGATCGAGCCCGCCTTCTCGACGCGCACGCTGAGCCTGGTCGATCGCGGCTGGATCCATGCCGTGGCGCACGTGCGCGGCGGCTCCGAGAAGGGCTGGGGCTGGTTCCTGGACGGGCGCGGGCCGCGCAAGCCGAACAGCTTCACCGACTTCATCGCCTGCGCCGAGCACCTGATCGCGACCGGCCATGGCGCGGCCGGACGCATCGTGGCGCACGGCGCCTCCGCCGGCGGGCTGCTGATGGGGGCGGTCGCCAACCTGCGGCCGGAGCTGTTCGGCGGCATCGTCGCCGGGGTGCCGTTCGTGGACATGCTCAACACCATGTCCGACACCTCGCTGCCGCTGACGCCGCCGGAATGGCCGGAATGGGGCAACCCGATCGAGGACGAGGCGGCATACAGGCTGATCGCGGGCTACTCGCCCTACGACAACCTGCGTCCGCAGCCCTACCCGGCGATCCTCGCACTGGGCGGCCTGTCGGACCCGCGGGTGACCTACTGGGAGCCGGCGAAGTGGGCGGCGAAGCTGCGCGCGACGACGACCGGCGACGCGCCGGTGCTGCTGCGCGTCAACATGGAGGCCGGCCACGGTGGCGCGTCGGGCCGCTTCGACAGCCTCAAGGAGGCGGCGCTGATCCAGTGCTTCGCGATCTGGTGCCTGGACAGGACCGCAGGAGGCGTCCGGCCCTCGGCCTGATCCGGTCTCAGCTCGCGGTCGCGGGGTCGTCCCGGCGGCTGCGCGCGATCAGCTGGCCGAGCCGCTGCATGCCCAGCGCGATGCGCGGCTCGGGCTGCAGCGAGTACGACAGGCGGATCGTGTTGCGGCCGCTGCCATCGACGTGGAAGGCAGCACCGGGCACGAAGGCGATGCGCTCCTGCTCGAGCCCTGCCGCCAGCATCGCCGCGCCGTCGAAGCCCTCGGGCAGCGTCACCCAGACGAACATGCCGCCCTGCGGCGTGGTCCAGCGCACTCCCGGCGGCATGAAGCGCTGCAGGGCGTCGAGCATGGCGTCGCGTCGCGCGGCGTAGACCCGGCGGATGGCGGAGAGCTGGCTGTCGTAGTGCGTCTGCACGACGCGCTGCATCGCCATCTGGTTCAGCGTGGCGCTGTGCAGGTCGCTGGCCTGCTTGACCAGGACGAGCTTGTGCACGAGGTCGCGCGCCGCGCAGATCCACCCCACCCTCAACCCCGGCGCCACCGTCTTGGAGAAGGTGCCGCAATAGATCACCTGGCTGCGGTCGATGCCGCCGCACCGCCGCAGATCCAGCGCCTGGCAGCAGGGCACCGGCTGGCCGTCGAAGCGAAGCGCCGCGTATGCGGCGTCCTCGATCAGCGGCGCGCCGAGCTGCCCCGACAGCGCCAGCAGGTCGAGCCGGTCCGCCTCGTCGATGGTCTCCCCGGTGGGGTTGGCAAAATCCGGCACCACGTAGCTGAGCGCCACGCGGCCGCCGGCCGCCTCGGCGCGGCACTTCAGCGTCGCGGCGTGGGAGGCCGCTGCACCGGGCCGGATGATGTCGTAGCGCGGCTCGTAGGCGTTGAAGGCCTGCAGCGCGCCGAGATAGGTCGGCGCGGTGACCAGCGCGGTGTCGCCGGCGGAGAGGAACAGCTTGCCGAGGAAATCCAGCCCCTGCTGCGAGCCCGACGTGATCACGATGTTGTCGACGTCGCACTCGACCCCGAGGCTGGCCATGTGGCGCACCAGCCAGGCGCGCAGCGGCAGGTAGCCCTCGCTGACCGAGTACTGCAGCGACTGCCGGGCCTCGCCGTTATGACCGAGCAGCTCGACATAGGCTTCGCGGATCGCATCGCTCGGAAACAGCGCCGGGTCGGGAATGCCGCCGGCGAACGAGATGATGTCCGGCTGGTCGAGCAGCTTGAGCAGTTCGCGGATCTCGGAGGCGCGCATCCCGGCGGCACGCACGGCGAACGCGCTGTCCCAGTCGATATCCACGTGATCGTTCATCCGCCTCGCCTCCTGTGCCGTTTGCTTCATAGCGGAGGCGCCGGCGCATCGCCCGCCGGAACTCGCCGCGGCGGCGCATTTCGGCTTGATCCCGGACCGCCGCACCGGCATGGCTCCGGCACGGGGATGTATCCCCGGGAGGGAGAGTTCGGGATGCCGTCGCATGCGTTCGTGACCGTCGACGTCTTCACCGACCGGCGCTTCGGCGGCAACCCGCTGGCGGTGTTCCCCGATGCGCGCGGCCTGTCGGATGGCGACATGCAGGCCCTTGCCCGCGAGTTCAACCTCAGCGAGACCACCTTCGTGCTGCCGCCGAAGGATCCCGCACACACGGCGAAGGTGCGCATCTTCACGCCTGCCCACGAGCTGGGCTTCGCCGGGCATCCCAACGTCGGCACCGGCTTCGTGCTGGCGCAGCAGGGACGCGGCCGCGATGGCGTGCTGCTGTTCGAGGAGGCGGCGGGACTGGTCGAGGTGCGGATCGAGCGCAGCGGCGACGGCGAGATCATCGGTGCGACCATAGCGGCACCGCAGACGCTGCGTGTCGGCGCCACCCTGGATGCGGGCAGCGCCGCATCCTGCGTCGGGCTGGAGCCCGCGGACATCGTGCTCGCCGCACATGCACCGGTGATGGCCTCGGTGGGTCTCCCGTTCCTGCTGGTCGAGGTCTCGGAACCCGCGCTGTCGCGGGCGGCGCCCGATGCCGCCGCCTTCGGCCGCGTCGTGCGCGAGGCGCCGACGCTCGACGCGCGGCTCAACATCCTGAGCTACGCCCATGCGCCGGGCGGCATTCGCGCCCGCATGTTCGCCCCCCTGGAGGGCGTGCCCGAGGATCCGGCGACCGGCAGCGCGGCGGCGGCGCTGGCGGCCCTGCTGCTCTCGCACGGTGCGGCACCCGGCCTGAGCCTGGACATCGTGCAGGGCGTGGAGATGGGACGCCCGAGCCTGCTGCGGACCAGCGCGCGACGCGACGCGGACGGGATCCGGGCCAGCGTCGGTGGCGGCTGCGTGCCGATGCTGCGCGGCGAGGTGCTGTCGTAAACGAGCCGATCCGGATCGGCACCCGATTCAGGGTCCGGATCAGCCCAGGGATCGGCGGCCGGATCAGGCTGGGTGCAGCAGCGGCACGCCGAGCTGCTGTGCCGCCTGCATCAGCGGCTGGTCGCGCGTCGCCAGCGGCAGCCGCAGGCGCAGCGCCAGCTCCAGATAGGTGGCGTCGTAGGCGGTCAGACGATGCCGGTCGGCCAGCTGGGCGGTGGCGCTCCAGGTCCTGGTCACGGTCTCGTCGTCGATGCGGATCGGCAGCTCCTGGAGGAAGCCCGCCAGCAGCTGGCGCAGCTCGACGTCGATCCGGCCGCGTCGCTGCGCGGTCAGCAGGCCGTTGAGCGCTTCGAGCGGCCAGAGCTGCGGCGCCATCGCGCCGGTCTCGGTCAGCCGGTCCAGGAGGCTCATGATCTCCGGCGTCTGCTCGTCCTCGAAGCACCAGGCAAGGGCGACCGAGTTGTCTAGGACGAAGCTCACCGTCGCCCTTCGTCGACCAGCTGCTTCAGCGTCAGCGTGCCGAGGCTGCATCCCTTGCTGGCGGCGCGCAGGCCGTCAGCGGCGCGGCGGGCGCGAGCGCGGTCGACGCCCGGATCGGCAGGAACCAGCCGCGCCAGCGGCTTGCCGCGGCGCGTGATCAGCACCTCCGCGCCCGCTTCCACCGCGTCGAGCAGCGCGGTCAACCGGTTCTTGGCCTCGAACACCCCGACAGTCTGCACGACCGCCTCCAGTCAGCTAGCTAGTTAGCTAGCATATGTGTAAGGCGGGCCGCATGTCCAGGATGTCCGCGCCAATCAGCGCAGCAGCGTCTTGCGCAGCATGCCGTGCACGCCCTTCTCGCCGTTGACCGTCTGCGTCACCCGGAAGTCCGCGGCGAGCGAGCAGGTGGCGTAGGCCTGGTCGCGCGACAGCGGACTGCGCGCGGTGATCAGCTCGATCATCTCGCGCAGCGCCTGCTTCATCGCGAGATCGAGATCCTCGCTCATCCCCATCGTGATGTAGTGCGTCGGCGTCTCGGCGCGCGGCGTGCGCAGCAGCGGCGATGCTGCGCCGCCGCCGCGGTGCAGGATCAGCGTGAAGCGGCCGTCGAGGCACATCTCCAGCGCGTTGACGCAGACCTCGCCGTCGCCCTGCAGCCCGTGGCCGTCGCCGGCGGAGAAGTTGGCCCCCTCCACCAGCACCGGCAGGAACAGCGTGCTGCCGGCGACCAGCTCCTTGTTGTCGAGGTTGCCGCCGTGCCGGCGCGGCTCGCGCGAGGAGATCCGGCCCCAATCGGCTGGCGGTGCGACCGCCATGATGCCGAAGAACGGCGACAGCGACAGCTCGATGCCGCCCGAGGCGCCCCACGGCAGGGTGCAGGTGCGGCGCGCGCGGTCAACCGGGATGTGGCTGATGAAGCGGTGCGGGAACTCGTCCGGCAAGGTACCGGCGAGCGGGCGAAAGCCGCAGTAGCCCCATTCCGCGGCCGGCTCGACGGCTTCGATGCGCACCTCCAGCATGTCGCCCGGCAGGGCGCCCCGGACCGCGACCGGGCCGGTCAGCATGTGCGTGCCGAGCCGATCGGCGCCCGACGCGTGGATGGCGGCGAGCAGCGGCGGGATCACGAGGCGGCCGCCGGAGGGCATCATCTCGGGGCCGCCGGACAGGCACTGCATCTCCACGCTGTCGCCGGACTCGATCAGCAGCACCGGCGGGATCGCGGCGTCGAAGACGCCGAGCCGGATCGTCTCCGGCGTCGCCGGAAGGCGATGCAGCGTCATGCCGCCGCTCGGTTCGCGCGTCGAACAGCCGGGTCGCCGATCATCATGCTGCTCCGTCCACTGCCCGACGTCGGCCCGAGGAAGATCGTGGAAGCCTCATGCCTTGAACTCCGCCGCTCGATTGGCCGTTGCAGCCGCTCGGGGTTAGACTGAGGCCAGTGATCGGCCGCGAAGGGACGCATATGCCAGCGTATGTCACGGGGCCGCCGGCGGCACCGGCGGCCGAGGCTCGGCCCGATGAGGGCCACCGGTTCCAGCCGCTGGCACGCGGCCTGCTCGGGCTGGTGCTGGTGCTGCTCGGGCTGTTCACGCTGCACGACTTCCTGATCTCGCTGGCCTGGGCCGCGGTGTTCGCGATCGCCACCTGGCCGCTGTTCCGGCGCGCCAAACATCGTCTGCCGGCGGACCGGCACAACCTGCTGCTGCCGCTCGCCTTCACCAGCGCGATCGCGCTGATCTTCATCGTGCCGCTGGTGCTGATCGGCATCGAGGCCGGCCGGGAGGCGCAGGGGGTGCTGACCTGGATGGAGCATGCGCGCCACGCCGGCGTGCCGGTGCCGTCCTGGGCCGGCCGGCTTCCCTTCGGGCAGTCGATCACCGGCTGGTGGCAGCAGAACTTGGCCAGCCCCGACGACGCCAACACCCTGTTCGAGAACCTGCGCGCCGGCAGCAGCTTCAGGATGACGCGCGAATTCGGCAGCGAGCTCGCGCACCGCTTCACCCTGTTCGCCTTCACCATCATCACCCTGTTCTTCCTGTTCCGAGAAGGCGAGACGGTCAGCGAGCAGATGCTGGTGGCGAGCCGTCGCGCCTTCGGGCAGCGCGGCGAGCGGGTCGGGCGGCAGATCGTCGCCTCCGTGCACGGAACGGTCGACGGGCTGGTGCTGGTCGGCATCGGCGAGGGCTTCATCCTGGGATGCGCCTACGCGCTGGCGGGCGCGCCGCACCCCACCCTGTTCGGGGTGCTGACCGCGATTGCGGCGATGATCCCGTTCTGCGCCCTGATCGCCGTCGGGCTCGCCGCCCTGCTGGTCGTGGTGCAGGGATCGGCCGCACTCGGCGTCGGGCTGTTCGTGTTCGGCCTGGTGGTGATCTTCGTCGCCGATCACTTCGTCCGGCCGGTGCTGATCGGTGGCGCCACCAAGCTGCCGTTCCTGTGGGTGCTGCTCGGCATCCTGGGCGGGGTGGAAAGCTGGGGCCTGCTCGGCCTGTTCCTGGGGCCCGCGATCATGGCCGCGTTGATCCTGCTGTGGCGCGAGTGGGTGGCAGGGCCGCGGGGTTGAGGGCCGGAGGCGGGACAATCGGGCAGGCGGGATTCGAACCCACGACCCCCAGTCCCCCAGACTGATGCGCTACCAGGCTGCGCTACTGCCCGTCCGCCTCGCGGCTGAGTCCGTTTAGCCCGCACCCGGGACGGAGGCAAGCGGCGTCGGCTCGCGCCGCGCCGCCGGTTACGCACCCCGGCGCGGTTCTCAGCGGCCGCTGGGGAGCAGTCGGCGCATCGCCTCCAGCTCGGCCAGGATCTCGCCCAGCGTCTGCCGCGACAGGGCGGAAGCGGGTTGCGCCGGCAGCGGCGGCGAAGTCTGAGGAGGAGGTGGCGGCGGCTCCCGCGCCTCGAGGCCCGGCGGCGGAGCGGATGCCGCGTCGGGATCGCGGTCGGCTTGGTCGGGAGGCGGCAGCACGTCGTTCAGGACGCCGCCGCCGTCGAGCAGCAGGCGCTGCACACCCTTGATGGTGTAGCCCTGGACGTAGAGCAGGTCGGAGATGCGCCGCAGCAGCACCACGTCGTCGGGCCGGTAGTAGCGTCGCCCCCCGCCGCGCTTGAGCGGCTTGACCTGCGGGAAGCGTGTTTCCCAGAAGCGCAGCACATGCTGCGGCACGTGCAGGTCGTCCGCCACCTCGCTGATGGTTCGGAACGCCGTGGCAGCCTTCTTGGGGCGTCCGCGCTCGACACCGAGTTCACCTTCCAGCGGCTCGAAGCCCGCCGGTTCGGCACTCTCGGGATCCGGATCCCCGAGCTGCGTCCAGGGATCCTGCTGCGAGATCATCCGGTGTCGTCCTCACCGGAGGAGTGCTGCGCGCCATCGTGGCCGTTGACCCGTGCCTTCAATACCTGGCTTGGCCGGAATACCAATACCGAGCGCGGCAGGATCGGCACCTCGATGCCGGTCTTAGGATTGCGTCCCACCCGGCGGCCCTTCTGCCGAACCGAGAAGGTACCGAACCCGCTGATCTTGACGGAATCACCCGACTGCAGCGCGAAAGCCAGTCGCTCGAGCACGCCCTCGAGCAGTTCAGCCGACTCGTTCCGTGACAGGCCGACCTGCGTGTAGATGGTCTCAGCGAGGTTGGCGCGGGTCACCGTACTCATGCGAGGAGCCTATGCAACCCCGCAAGTGGCGTCAAATGAAGCAAAAGCGCGGCGTCGCCGCTACATCCGCACCAGCGCCGAGCCCCAGGTGAGGCCGCCACCGAGTGCCTCCATCAGCACCAGGTCGCCGCGACGTATGCGGCCGTCGCGCACTGCTTCGGTGAGCGCCAGCGGAATGGAGGCGGCTGAGGTGTTGGCGTGCCGGTCCACGGTCACGATCACCCGCTCCGGCGGCAGGCCGAGTTTCCTGCCCAGCGCGTCGATGATGCGCTTGTTGGCCTGGTGCGGCACCAGCCAGTCGATGTCGTCGGCGGTCAGGCCGTTAGCGCCCAGCGCCTCGTCCACCGACGCCGACAGCTTGCCCACCGCGTGACGGAACACCTCGCGGCCGTTCATGCGCAGGTGGCCGGACTGCTCGCGGCGTCCGATCGCGCCGTCGACGTAGAGCAAATCGCCGGTGCTGCCGTCGCCGTGCAGGTGGGTCGACAGCACGCCACGATCGGATCCGGACGGGGCGCCGCGCAGCAGCACGGCACCGGCGCCATCGCCGAACAGCACGCAGGTGGCGCGATCGGTCCAGTCCAGGATGCGCGAGTACACCTCGCTGCCGATAACCAGCACCGTGCGCGCCTGGCCGCAGCGGATGAAGGCGTCGGCCGCGGCGAGGGCGAAGATGAAGCCGGAGCAGGCGGCGCTCACGTCGAAGCCGAAACCGCGCGCGATGCCGAGTGCCGCCTGTATGCGCAGCGCGGTCGCGGGGAAGCACTGGTCGGGGGTGGAGGTGCCGACGATCACCGCGTCCACCTCGGCCGCCTCGATGCCGGCATCGGCCAGAGCGGCCCGGGCCGCCTCGGCGCCCATGAAGGCCGCAGTCTCGTGCGGTGCCGCGAGATGGCGCTGCACGATCCCGGTGCGCTCGCGGATCCAGCTGTCGGAGGTGTCCACCCGTCGGGCGAGCTCGTCGTTGCCGACGATCCGCTCCGGCAGGTAGCCGCCGACGCCGACCAGGTGCACCTCGGCGGATGGCACAAGGCGCGACACTCAGCTGACCGCGGCGATCGGCGTCGTGCTCTCGCCGCCCGGCCGCTTCATCGCCTTGTCCATCGGCGGCCGGATCAGCTCCAGCCCCTCGCGGATGCGGTCGTTGAAGCCGTGGGTAACCATGTCGACCGCCACGTCGACGGCGTGCGCGAAGCCTTCCGCATCGGTGCCGCCGTGCGACTTCACCACCACGCCGTTCAGCCCGATCAGCACCGCACCGTTGTAGCGGCGCGGATCGAGCCACTCGCGCATCCGCTCCAACCCCGGGCGAACCAGCACGTAGCCGAGGCGGGAGACCATGCTGGCCGCGAACACCTGCTTGAGCAGGTCGCCGACCAGGCGCAGCGCGCCCTCGCCGGTCTTCAGCGCCACGTTGCCGGTGAAGCCGTCGGTCACCACCACGTCGGTGGTGCCGGCGGTGATGTCGTGCCCTTCGACGAAGCCGTGGAACTGCTTGGCGATGGTGCTGCTGCGCAGCACCTCGGCGGCCTGCTTCAGGCGTTCGTCGCCCTTCATCTCCTCGGCGCCGACGTTGAGCAGCCCGATCGTCGGAGCCGGCAGGCCGAGCACGGTGCGCGCGAACACTTCGCCCATGACCGCGAACTCGACCAGGTTGCGCCAGTCGCAGAGCACGTTGGCGCCGAGATCGAGCATCACGACGTCGCCGCGCGCGGACGGGCTCAGCGCCGCAAGCGCCGGCCGGTCGATCCCGGGCAGCGTCTTCACCACGATCTTGGCCAGCGCCATCAAAGCGCCGCTGTTGCCGGCGGAGACCACCCCCTGCGCTTCCCGCGCCGCGACCGCGTCCATCGCCAGGCGCATCGAGCAGTCGCGCATGCGCAGGGCGGCGGTCGGCTTGACGTCCATGCCGATGGCGCTGCCGGCGTGGCGCACCGTGCAGATGCCGCGCGCCAGCTTGCGCCGCTGCAGCAGGCCGTCCAGCCGCGCCTGGTCACCGACCAGCAGGATACGGACGGCGGGATGACGGGTGGCGGTGATCTCCAGCCCGTCGACCACGATCTCGGGCGCCCCGTCGCCTCCCATGGCGTCCACCGCTAGGGTGTGCGCGCCCGGCGGGTTCATCGACACGGCAGGGCTCAGATCCGAACGGTGCCCTTCAGGGCCTTGCCGGCCTGCACCACTTCGCGGCCGTCGTAGTGGCCGCAATGGCCGCAGACATGGTGCGGACGCTTCAGCTCGCCGCAGTTGCCGCACTCCGCATGCGCCTGCACCGGCAGCGCCTCGTGGCTCCGACGCATGCCGCGACGCGAGGGTGAGGTCTTTCTCTTGGGAACAGCCATGGGGGTGAGCCCCTCCGATCTACAGGAACAGGCCGCGGATCACGACGTCGCCGTTGCCGTGGCGCCTCTCGGCAAGGTTGAGGCGCGGGCCTTAGCAGAGTCGCCACACCCCCGCAAGCTCGTGCCGGCCTCCCGGACGGGCCGCGCACGGACCTCGCTAGCCCTCGCCGGAACCGGTGCCACGGCCGAGGCGAGCCAGCGCGGCGAACGGGTTCGGCCGCTCCGGCTCCGCCTCCGCGGGCGGCTCCGGCGGCAGGGGCGGCGCGAGCCCGGGCATCCTGGGATAAGGGTCGAGGGCGAGCGCGAGCTGTTCCGCGGCGGTCTCGCCAAGGTCGATGGCGTCCCCCAAATAGACGATCTCGTCGGGCGCCTCCGGGTCGATGTCTTCCTCCTCGGCACCCTCCGGAACGAAGCGCAGGGCGAACCGCTCGCTGACCACGGCCTCGAACGGTTCCAGCGACACCACGCAGAGCTGGGTGACCTCCGCACACAGCGCCGCTTCCGCCGCGACCTGGCCGGCAAGCGGCGGCGACAGCCGGAACCGGCAGGTCAGCGAGGCCACTGCCGGAAGCTGCAGCCGTTGCGCCAGCGCCCGGCACTCCGCCGGGCTGGCCTCGACGTCCTGCTCCAGCCCGCCGGCGCCGATGCGGCCGAGCGGGACGCGACGCGACAGTTCCGGACGATGCGCCGTCATCGCTGTTCTCCTGCTGGCCCCGCCACCTCGGCCAGGGCAAGGAAGCGCACCCGCCCCGCCGCCAGCTCGCTCTCCGCCTGCGCCGCCAGCGCCGCGTCCTGGCGTGTCGCCCAGCCTGCAAGCCGGTCGGCCTGCAGCCCGGCCGCCTCCCGCCCGCGCCATATGTTGCGCAGCAGGGCGGCGGACAAGACGCCGGCGCCGGCGCCGTCCAGCGCCTCGCCGTAGGCGCGGGCGCGGCCGTGGTAGCCCTCCCACATGGCGCGCACCCGGCGCGGCACGCCGGGATCGCCGACCCCGCCCTCGCGCAGGCACGCATCCATGTCGGTGAACATGGCGTCGAACACCGCCTGCGCCAGCGCGCGGCCCGGGATGGACGCGCCGAGGCGGCGGCTGAGCAGGGCCACGTGCAGGCAGATCATGTCGAAGCGGCCGTCCAGCGTGTCGGCGACCGCGAGCCCCTCGGGCAGCTCGCCGTAGAAGACCGGATCGCGGGCCGCCGCGACCGCCTGGCCGTACAGCACGAAGCCGAGACGCTCGCATCCTCGGGACGCCGGTCGGCGAGCGGATGGGCCGAACCAGCGGATGATCGAGACCTCCGATCGAGATTGACAGCACCCGGCCGATCAGGCACCGGGGCGCTTCCTCTATCACAGGACGATGATCCCGCCATGCCGACGCTCCCGGCAAGTCGCAGCACACCGCTCCGGGCGCCCTCCCTCCGGCTCGGCCGCGCATTTGGTTTGGTCATCGCGACCTCGCTCGGGGCAACCCCGCTCGGGGGCTGCGCCATCTTCGCCCCGGTCCCGACCGACCGCGGCACCATCATCGAGGCCGCCGACTACGACAGGCTGATCCCCGGCACCACTACCCGCGCCGAGGTGACCACGCTGATCGGCTCGCCGACCACGCACGCCACCTTCGACGACAACACCTGGATCTACATCGGCGAGGTGACCGCGCCGGTGCCGACCGCGCGACCGAAGATCGAGAGCCAGAAAGTCGTGGTGCTGAGCTTCGATCAAGGCGGCGTGCTGCGCGGCCGCCGGCTGCTCGAAAAGTCGGACGCGCACGACGTCGCGATGGCCAGCGGCTCGACCCCCTCGCCTGGCAGCGAAACCTCGTTCATGCAGCAGCTGATCGGCAATGTCGGCCGCTACTCGCCGCTCGGCGGCCTCGGCTCCAACACGCTCGGCAACAGCGACTCCGGGTACGGTCACGGCGGCACCGGCAACGTGGTGGGCGGCAGCGGCGGCGGCAGCTGACGCAGGCGGCAGCGGCGGCGGCGGCGGCGGCGGCGCATTGCTACAGCGGCAGGCGGATCCTCGCGCGCAGGCCTCCCATCGGCGAGCTCTCCAGGCTGAGCTCGCCGCCATGCGCCCGGATGATGTCGCGCGCGATGGTCAGGCCGAGGCCGGTGCCCCCGCGGGCAGTGCTCTCGAAGGCGCGGAACACCGCCTCGCGACGCTCCTTCGGGATGCCCGGGCCATCGTCGTCGACCGCCACCTGCAGCGCATGGTCCTGCAGCGCCGCGGTCAGCGAGATGCGGCCGCCGTGGCGGCGCGCATTGTCGAGCAGGTTCGCCAGCACCCGCCGCATCGCGCCCGGCCGCAGCATCAGCTCCGGCATCTCCTGCCACGATGCGCGCACGAACACCGCGCCGGCACGCTGCGCCGACAGCGCCACCTCCTCGAGCAGCAGAGCGAGGTCGACCGGCTGCGCCTGCTCCGCACCCTCGCCGCGAGCGAAGGCGAGGTAGCCCTCGACCATGCGCTCCATCTCCTCGACGTCGCCGATCATCTCGCTGATCTCGGGCGCCAGCTCCTCGGCACGCAGCGTGCCGTGCTGCGGCACCATCGCCAGCGACAGCCGCAGCCGGGTCAGGGGCGTGCGCAGGTCGTGGCTGACGCCGGCCAGCATCGCGGTGCGCTGCGACACGAAGTGGCGTATGCGCTCGGCCATCCGGTTGAACGCGGCGGCTGCCTTGCGCACCTCCTGGGCGCCCTCGGGGCGGATTGCGCCCGGCTCGCGACCCATCCCGAACGCCTCGGCGGCGCGCGCCAGCCTGCGTATCGCCCGCACCTGGATGCGCATGAACAGGGCGGCGATGATGAACAGCAGCATCGCGCTGCCCGCGACCCAGGAGACGAACAGATAGATCGGCCCGACATCGAGGCGCTTGCGCGGCGTGTCGATGTCCAGCACCCCGTCGGCGAGCTGCACCTGGATCTTGACGATGTGCGGGTCGGACAGCCAGTCGACGCTGAACGGGCGGCGGATCAGCAGCAGCTCCTGCGCCAGGTCGTCGTCCATCGGACCCAGCACGTGGGTCGAGCCGGTGCTGGTCAGCCTGGCGCGGGCGCGCACATGCATGCCGAGCTGGAACTGCTCGGAGGCGGTGGCGATGATCCAGTCGCGGTCGCCGGTCCTGCGGTATCGGTCGAGCAGCAGCAGCGTCTGGTTGATCTCGCCCACGACCGCGAAGGTGAGCCGGCGCGAGACGATGTTCAGGTGGCTGCCGTAGAACAGGCTGAGCGAGATGCCCTGGGTGACGATCAGCGGGATCAGCAGGATCAGCAGCGCCCGGCCCAGCAGCGAGCGCGGCAGCACGCGACGCAGCGGCCGGTCGAGAAGCCGGCGCCAGCCATGCGGCATGCCGACCGGCCGGTCCGGCGGCCGCGGCGGCGCCAGGGGCGCGCGTGGATGCGCATCGGCCGCGGCAGGATCGCGCAGCTCCGGCACCGCGCCCACCTCAGGCCGCCGACGCGCCGCGCGGGTGGCACCGGAACGTTCCGCGCGGCTGGCAGCGTCCAACGCCTGCGTGCGCTACGGCCGGGCCGGTCATGCCTAGGCGCCCGGCTTGAGCACGTAGCCGCGGCCGCGAACCGTGTGCAGGAAGCGCGGCTCGCGCGGGTCCGGCTCGATGCGCCGACGCAGCCGCGTCACCTGCACGTCGATGGCGCGCTCGCCCGCCTCGTCCATCTCCAGGGTGCGCGCGATCGCCTCGCGCGACAGCACCGTGCCGGGCCGGCGCGCCAGCACCGCCAGCAGCGCCGACTCGCCGCCCGTCAGGTGCAGCACCCGACCGGCCTCGCTGAGCAGGCCCCGCACCGGGTCGAACTCCAGGCTGCCGAGCCGCAGCGGCTGCTGGTTGTCGGTAGGCGCCGGCGGCCCGACCCGGCGCAGCAGCGCGCGCAGCCGCAGCAGCAGCTCGCGCGGCTCGAACGGCTTGCCGAGATAGT
>CAXTNV010000063.1:0-13134 GCA_964245755.1 uncultured Acetobacteraceae bacterium
GGCGCCGGACACCTCATCAGCACCATCTGGGGACGCGGATACATGCTCCGCGAGGGGGAGGTTCGCACCGTCTCCAGCCCGGTGGTGTTTGACCTTCCGAACGCGCTCACGGCGGCTTGAACAGTCAGGGTCACACGTCAGACGGTGAACTGCTCGACGATGATCCGCTCCGACAGGCTCTGGTCCGGGTCGAACAACACCGTCGTGCCGAGGCTGCGATCCTCGCTGACCGCTACCGAGATCACGTCCCGCACCTCGGTGAAATCCGCCACCGCCGCGACCGGCCGCTTGTCGCCCTCCACGATATGGAACTCGACGTCGGCGGAACTCGGCAACAGGGCTCCGCGCCAACGGCGGGGCCGGAAGGCGCTGATCGGCGTGAGCGGCAGCAGGTTGGCCGAAAGCGGCACGATCGGTCCGTGCGCCGACAGGTTGTAGGCGGTCGATCCGGCGGGCGTCGAAACCAGGATCCCATCGCAGACCAGCTCGGGAAGTCGCACCCGACCGTCGACGAGGATCCTCACCTTGGCAGCCTGACGTGTCTGCCGGAACAGGAACACGTCGTTCAGCGCCAGGGCCTCTTCGACCAGACCCGACTGCGTGACCGCGTGCATACGCAGCGGGTGCAGCACGGCGCCCTGCGAGCGCACCAGCCTTTCCGGCAGGTCTTCCTCCAGCAGCGGGTTCATCAGGAAGCCGACGGAGCCGCAGTTGATCCCGTATACCGGCGTCCCGGCGAGCAGAACCGTGTGCAGGGTCTCGAGCATGAAGCCGTCGCCACCGAGGCACACCACCACCTCGGCCCGATCCACGGGCACGTTGCCGTAGCGAGCCTCGAAGCGCCGCAGTCCTTCCTGGGCCAGGGCATTCGGCGCAGCCGCAAAGGCAATCCTGCTCAGCGATGTGCCCGGCGGCCAGACCGGGCCCGCAACACCCTGCACCTGATCTGCCGAGAGGCCACCGAGGTCGATCGAGCGGCCTGCCAGCACGTCGTCGGAAGCCTCGCCCTCCGCGGTCCAGGACTCCGTCAAGGCAGGCGCCGATGATCCAGCACCGGCATTCCGGCACGCACCTCTGCGCAGTACGCGGGGTCCAGCGTTCCCGTCGCCCAGCCGATGCCCGCCGAGGCTCGCGCCACGACCGCTCCCCAGGGGTCGATCAGCATGGAGTTGCCGAACGTGCGCCGCGGCGTGCCGTGGGCATCGAGATGCCGGCCACAGGTCGCGGAAGCGGCAACCCAGCACTGGGTTTCGATAGCTCGGGCTCGCAGCAGCGTCTCCCAGTGCGCCTGGCCGGTCTCGGCAGTGAAAGCCGCCGGCAGGGTGATAAGCTGCGCACCGGCACGTCGGAGCTGCAGGAACAGCTCCGGAAAGCGAAGGTCGTAACAGATCGCGAGGCCGGCCCGCACCGACCCGAGGTCGACGGAAACCACGCTGTCGCCGGCGAGGAACACATCGCTCTCGCGATAGACCTCGCCGCTCGGGGTTATCACGTCGAACAGGTGGATCTTGCGGTATCGCGCCAGCTCCTGCCCATCCGGTGCGAACACGACCGACGTGTTGCCGATGCGCTCGCCGATGCGTTCGCCGATCGACCCGCCGTGCAGGAAGATGCCCGCCTCGCGCGCCAAGCCTTGCAGCAACCTGTAGGCTTCACCAGCCTCGACTGAGCCACTCGCGTCGGGCAGCCGTTCGGCGGCGGAAAGCTTGGTCTCCCCGTTGCCGCCGAGGCAGGTCCACATCTCCGGCAACACCACCAAGTTCGGATGGTCGGACCGCACCGCCGACGTCACGAGATCTCGGACCTGAGCTAGGTTCTCGCTCTTGTTCATGCCCGGGGACATCTGGATGACGCTGATTCTCAAGCAAGCGCTCCGGTGCAGGGGCGATCGATCCGGACGGGCTACTGGCAGCGCTGCTCGCCAGACCTACTTCGGACCTGCCGCGCGGTCGGCTGCCGAACCTGGCGGGATCAGCCGCAGTAGCTCATCAGGGACAGGCTCCTGCAATGCCCTGTCATACAGGTGCTGCAGTCCGGATTGCAACCACGTCTCGAAAAGGAGAGTGGCGTAAGCGGCGGCGCGGGTGTGAGTTGTATCGACCATCACAGTAATGAAGCGCCTGGGTCATCACAAGGTTGCATCCTGCCTCTCCTCACTACCCGTCCGGAGCGAGATGTCGGTCCGGATTACTGCTGCCGCAAACCTGCGGCGATGCGGCCCACATCCACCACCGACGGCGCATTCGGATGCCGGGTCACGACCGGAACCTGCCTGCGGATCGCGTCGCCGACGCTCTGATCCCTCCTGATGACCCCCGCGAGGGACGGGATGCGGCCGAGGAAGTTGCCGCAAGCCTTGGAGAGGGTCGCATAGACGCGTTCGCCGCTGCCGACGCTGGTTGCCTGGTTGACGATGATGCGTGCATCCGCTGCCACGCCCTCCTCTTCTGCGAGCACCTGGCGGTCGCGCGCATGCAGCTTCAGCACGGCGTAGGCGTCGGTCAGGGCAGTCGGCTCGTCGGTGGTGACGACGAGGAGAGTGTCGGCCCAGGCCGCGAGCCGGCGGGTCACGCGGTCGATGCCCGCTCCGAGATCGAGCAGCAGCGTATCGTAGGCTGGGAGCTCGCGCAGCTCGGTCAGCATCGCATCCAGCGCCGGCACCGGGAGGCTGGAGAGTGCCGAGGCGCCGGAGCGTCCGGGCAGGATGCCGAAGGCCGGTCCCGCGCCGGCCGGACCTGCGTAGGAGGTGATTGCGTCGACTGGTCGCGAGCGTCCGCGCGCGACATCGGAGAGGTCGCGCGTCGGGGTCAAGCCGAGCTGGATGTCGATGTTGGCGAGGCCGCAATCGCCGTCGAACAGCAGCACCCGCGCCCCCCGCGCGGCCAGGATGTGCGCCAGCGTGATCGAGAGCCAGGTCTTGCCCACGCCTCCCTTGCCGGAGGCGATCGCGATCACGTGTCCCGCCTCCGCCCTCGTGGGGGAGTGCGGCAGGCCGGTGAGAACGGTGGTCATGGGTGGACGCTCACGAGCTGGACGCAACGCGTCGCTGGGCTGCGATGTGACGAGGCAGGGCGGAGTCCCGCGAGGCTCCCAGCCCGGCGGCGCCGGGCGACGGGAGATCGGTCTGCGGCACCGTGCCCGGCGGTGCGACGGCGGCCACGCCTGTGCGCTGCAGCCGTGCCGCGAGGAATGCCGGCGTCAGCGACACCAGACCGTCGGCGGCGCCGCTGCCCACTCCGGCTTCGGACAGCGCCAGATCGGCGGCGACGGCTGCGCACAGAATGCCGCCCAGCCGGCGCGACGGATCGGTGCGTGTGGCGACCAGCCTTCGTGCGCCCAGGGCGGCGTGCGCGCGAGCGATCTCCTGCGCCTCGTTCGGGTCAAGACCGCACGGCAGCACCAACGCCATCGCAGCACCGGAGCCCGCGAGCATGTTCTGCAACGACTCCGCCTGAGCCCGATCCTCGAGTTCCAGACCCGGCGCGTCGATCAGCACCGGCTGGCCCGGCTCCCGGCGGCCGAGCGCCCGCCTCAGCATCTGCGGGGTGCTCGCCGCCACCAGCGTGAGGCCGAGCAGGCGGGTGAAGGCGGCAAGCTGCTCGATCGCCCCGGCACGCTGGCCATCCGCAGTGATGACCATGGGCTGCTGCCCGGCGAGGACCAGGCGCGTCGCCAGACGCGCGACCGTCAGCGTCTTGCCGCTTCCGGGTGGACCTGCGAGCAGCAGTGGATCGTCCTCGGCCCCCACCGGCAGCGGGGCATAGCGGAACCTCCGGGCGCAGGCCTGCTCCAGTGACGTTGCCGTCAACAGCGCGATCAGGCCCGGCGGCAATCCGTGCCAGGCGAGCGTCCTCTCCAGGACGCTTGGCGAGGCGGGCCTCGCCGGCTCGAGCGGCGGCGCGTCACGCGGCACGGGCGGCAGCCTCGAGGCAGACGGCCGGACGCTGAAGGGCTCGAGATCCTCAGCAGCCGACCTCGGCTGCGCGGGCGCGCGCAGCTCCGGCGGATCGTTGACCTCAAGGGCGGCGGTGACCTCGACGAAGCCCTCGCGAACCCGATCCGACAGGATCAACGCATCCGCCCCGAGCTCGGCGCGTATCTGCGCCATTGCCGCCGCGAGCGTTGAAGCGCGGAATATCCTAATGCGCATGCACGGACGCCTCGGTCAGGCGGCAAACGGGCATCAGATCGACTCCAGCGTGCGAATGCGCACCCGTGCGGAGATCTCGGCCTGAGACAGCACCGAACTCGACGGTCGCAGCCGCTCGACGATGGAGCGCATCGGGACGCGCAGCGCGCCGTTGACCAGGATGACGGGCGCTTCGCCATGCGCCGCCGCGGCGTCGAGGGCGCTGCGCAGCTTGCCGATGAACTCGTTCAGCCTGGACGGCGCCATCGCGAGTTGGCGGTCTTCGGCAGGCCCGACGAGGCTCTCGAGAAACGCCGCTTCCCAGTTGGGCGTGAGAGTGATCAGCGGGACATAGCCGCTCGGTCCGACATGGGCGTCGCTGATCTGTCGCGCGAGGCGCATGCGCACGTGGCTTACGATCAGCGGCACCGCTCGCAGTCCGCTGCCGCAGGCTTCCTGCACGCCCTCGAGGATGGTCGGAAGATCGCGGATCGAGACACGCTCGGCCAGCAGCGACTGCAGCACGCGCTGGATCGCGCCGGTGGAGATCTGCGACGGGATAAGGTCCGCCACCAGCTTCTGCTGCTCGCGCGGCATCTCGTCCAGCAGCTTCTGCGTCTCGGTGTAGGAGAGCAGTTCGGCCATGGTCTCGCGAACCACTTCGGTGAGGTGCGTGCTCAGCACGCTGGCCGGGTCGACCACGGTGCAGCCCTTGAACAGCGCCTGTTCCCGATGGGCGGTATCGATCCAGAGTGCTGGAAGTCCGAATGCCGGCTCGGTGGTGCGCTCTCCGGGCAGGTCCGGCACGCCTCCCTTGGGATCCATGACCAGCAACCGCGTCGGCCGGACCTCGCCGCGGCCTGCAGTGATCTCCTTGATCCGGATGTGGTAGGCATCCGGGCCCAGCTGCATGTTGTCCTGGATGCGCACCGGCGGCAGCACGAAGCCCATCTCCTGCGCGATGGTCCGACGCAGCGCCTTGATCTGCTCGGTCAGACGCGGCGTCTCGCCGCCGGCCAGCGGCAGCAGACCGTAGCCGAGCTCGAGCCGGATCATGTCTATGCGCATGGCGTCGGTGATCGGCGGCTCTGCGGGCGACGCGGAGACGATCGTGGCGGGATCCGGATCGCTCGACGCCGCGGGTGTCTTGAAGCGCAGCCAGGCGGCGCCGCCGGCCAGGCCGCCGAGCGCCAGAAACGGCAGGGTAGGCAGGCCGGGCATCAGCGCCAGCACCAGCGCGGCGCCGGCGGCGAGCGCCATCGGCTTCGGGTTGCCGCCGAGCTGGCGCACCAGCGCCACGTCCGCCGCACCTTCCGTGCCCCCCTTGGTCACCACGATGCCGGAGGCGGTCGAGACCAGGAGTGCCGGGATCTGCGAGGTCAGCCCGTCACCGACGGTCAGGGTGGTGAAGGTCGCGGCGGCATCCGAGAACGCCATGCCGTGCCGGATCAGTCCGATCGCCAAGCCGCCGATGATGTTGATCACCGTGATCAGGAGGCCGGCGATCGCATCGCCGCGGACGAACTTGGCGGCGCCGTCCATGGCTCCGTAGAAGCCGCTCTCTTCTTCCAGCTCGCGCCGCCGCAGCCGGGCGACCTTCTCGGTGATCGCGCCTGCGGACAGCTCGGCATCGATCGCCATCTGCTTGCCGGGCATCGAATCCAGGCTGAAGCGGGCGGCCACCTCGGCGATGCGCCCGGATCCCTTGGTGATGACCATGAAGTTCACCACCAGCAGGATGGCGAACAGGATCAGCCCGATCACGACGTCGCCGCCCATCAGGAAGCCGCCGAAGGCTGCGACGACGTGGCCGGCGGCGAGCGGCCCCTCGTGGCCGTGGCTGAGGATCAGCCTGGTGGTGGCGACCTCGAGCGACAGCCGCAGCAGCGTCGTCAGCAGCAGCAGGGTGGGGAAGGAGGTGAAGTCGAGCGGACGCTGCAGGAACAGCGCGACCATCAGCACCAGCACCGAAGCCGTGATCGACAGGGACAGACCGAGATCAAGAACGAAGGTAGGCAGCGGCAGTACCAGCACCGACAGCAGAGCGACCACACCCAGGGCAAGCCCGATGTCGGTGCCCGGCATGTAGAGCCGCAGCTTGCCTCTCCAGGCGAGGAGGCCCGTCCGCGGCGCACCGGCCTCCAGCGTGGTCCCGCTCACGGATCAGGCCGCCCAGTTGCCGGCTGGAGGCGGAGGTACTGCCAGGCCCTGGCCGGCATAGTCGCGCAGCTTGTTGCGTAGCGCCCGGATCGAGATGCCGAGGATGGTGGCCGCGTGCGTCCGGTTGCCGAAGGTGTGGTGCAGGGTTTCGATGATCAGCGCCTGCTCGACCTCGTCCACGCGGCGCCCGACCAGCCCGCTGACGCCCTGGCTCTCACGCGCGACCTGCAGATGCGCCGGGCGATCCGAGGACGCGACCGCTTCACGCGGCAGGTCGAGGCTTGCCGCGTCGATCGTAGCGGTGTCCGCCAGCAGCACGGCGCGGTGCATCAGGTTCTCGAGTTCGCGGACGTTTCCCGGCCAGGCATGACGGCTCAGGCAGACGAGCGCCTCCTCGCTCAGGTGGCGTGCCGGAAGACCGTTCGCCTCGCTATAGTGACGCAGGTAATGCTCGGCGAGGATCGGGATGTCCCCCGGGCGGGTGCGCAGCGGCGGCAACACCAGGTTGACCACGTTCAGTCGGAAGAACAGGTCGGTGCGGAACCGGCCGGCGGCAGCTTCCGCAGTCAGGTCGCGGTTGCTCGTCGCGAGGATGCGCACATCCACCCGGACCGGCGCCGCGCCGCCGAGGCGGTCGATCTCCCGCTCCTGGATCGCCCGCAGCAGCTTGGCCTGTAGACGGATGTCCATCTCGCTGATCTCGTCGAGCAGCAGCGTGCCGCCATCAGCCGCCTCGAACTTGCCGATCCGTCGCCCGGCTGCACCGCTGAAGGCGCCCTTCTCGTGTCCGAACAGCTCGGATTCCAGGAGATGTTCGGGGATCGCGGCGCAGTTTAGTGCCACGAACGGCGCCTGCGCGCGCGGCGAGCGGCGATGGATATGCCGCGCCATCACTTCCTTGCCGGTCCCGGACTCGCCGGTGATCAGGATCGACGCGTTCGCCCGTGCAACCTGGTCGGCACGCCGCAGCATAGCCAACATGGCCGGATCTCGCGCGACCATCGGGTGACCTTCCCCGGAGGCGGCTTCCAGGATGGCCGCGATCAGCTGGGGGTCGGGCGGCAACGGCAAAAAATCCTGCGCTCCGTCGCGCACCGCGCGCAAGACCGCCTCGGGATCATTCTCCAGCCCGCAGGCGATCACCGGCACCACGATGCGCTCCAGCGCCAGGGAGCGCACCAGAAAAGCGATCTGCTGGCCGATCTCGCACAGCACCAGGTTCACGCCGGCATCGTTGCGCAAACGGGCCATACCGGCGGCGACGTCGTCCGCTTGGTCGAGGCGGACGCCGCGCGCCACCGCGATCGCCGCCGCCTTGCCCAGCTCACCCGCCAAGGACCCGATGATAAGGACCCGCATGTCAGATGCCTCGATCGGCCTTGACGATTTCCGTCATCGTGACGCCGAGGCGATTCTCCCCGACCATCACGACCTCGCCTCGCGCCACCAGCCGGTTGTTGACGTAGATGTCTATGGCCTCGCCGATCTTGCGATCGAGCTCGACCACGGCGCCGCGCCCGAGCTTCAGCAGCTGGCTCACCTGCATCGTGCTCTTGCCGAGTACCGCACTCACGGTGACCGGGATGTCGTAGACCGCCCCCAGATCATGCGCGTTCCGGGACGCAGACGGCTCCTGTCCGAGCGGAACCTCCGAGAGTTCGGTCAGGTCAATCTCGTTCGACATCATCGGCCTCCGGTACGGTTTCCTGTCCGGCCTCGAACAGCGCGAGCACGGCATCGCGGATGTAGTCACAGGTCGAGGCGGTGTCGCGAAGCGCGCCGCCGTTCTGCCAAGAGATCGCGATATCGCCACGCATGAGCTTGCTGGAGCTGGTCCAGGTGACGTGGGTGCCGGAGCCTTCCAGCATGGCCGCGGTCTCTTCCTCCAGCACCGCACGCAGCGAGGCGTGCACGCGGATGTGCAGCTCAGGTTGCTGCCGCATCGGCGGCACGATCCGGTGAAGCAGCGCGCACAGCTCAGCTTCCGCATGATCCGCGCACAGAGCCGGGAGCGCCACCGAGAGCAGCGACAGGCTCGTGCGCGCGATCATGCTCAGCGCTTGCTCGACCGCCTGCGCGGCTTGCTGCTGCGTCGCGGCGAGCTGCTTGACCAGGCTCGCGGCCGCGAGGTTGCGCTGGGTCGTCATCGAGGTCGCCGCCTCGCGTAGCGCCTCGTCCCGGCCCCTCTGGTGTGCCGCTTCGGCGGCGGCACGCAGCTCGCTGAGGCTGAAGCTCGGTGCAGACTTTTCCGGCTCGGGAGCGGGTCTCGCAGCGGCAGGCGCCTGGGCTGGCGCCTGCAGCAGCGGCTCGTCGAAATCTTCCGCATAGAGGACGCCCGACATGCTTGGCGGGAGCGCGAACTTTCCCATCATCTCAGAGCACCATCTGCTCGTCCTTGTGGTCGTTTATCTCGATCTCGCCCTGTTGCGCGAGATCCTTGGCCAGGGCAACGATCGCGCCCTGCGCTTCATCGACGTCGCGCAAGCGTACCGGACCCAAGGTTGTGATCTCGTCACGAAGCAGCTTGCCGGCGCGTTCGGACAGCGTTGAGAGGAACAGGTTGCGGATAGTTTCTGGCGCCCCCTTGAGCGCAATCGGAAGCTTGTTCTTCTCGACGACCCGCATGAGCTTCTGGATCGACTCCGCAGGCAGCCGACCCAGGTCGTCAAAGGTGAACATGAGCGACTTGACACGCTCGGCCGCTTCCCGGTTGCGATCTTCCAATGCGGACATGAAACGTCCTTCGACCTGTCGATCGAGGTTGTTGAAGATTTCCGCCACCAGCTCGTGGCTGTCCCGACGGGTGCTGCGGGCCAGGTTGGACATGAATTCCGAGCGCAGCGTCTTCTCGACGCTGTCGAGGACGTCACGCTGCACGCTCTCCATGCGCAGCATGCGCATGATCACCTCCATGGCGAAGCCGTCCGGCAGCAGGCCGAGCACACGCGCTGCATGATCCGGCTTGACCTTGCTCAGCACGACGGCAACGGTCTGCGGGTACTCGTTCTTGAGGTAGTTTGCGAGCACACCCTCGTTGACGTTGCCCAACTTGTCCCACATGGTCCGACCGGCCGGCCCGCGGATCTCCTCCATGATCTGGCTCGCGCGTTCGCGGGACAGGGTTTTCTGCAGCAGCCGCTCGGTGCTGTCGTAGCTGCCGACGAGCATCCCAGCGGAGCCAATGTTCCTGGAAAAGTCGACGCAAAGATCCTCGACGATCTCAGCCGGCACGCTTCCGAGCTGCGTCATGGCGAAGGAAATCTCCTTGATCTCCTCCTCGTGCATCAATTGAAAAAGCTTCGAGCACTGCTCCTCGCCGAGAGCCAGCATCAGGCAGGCCGCCTTCTCGGCACCGGTCATTGATGACGTGATCGTCTTGCCTGCCATGTCAGCCCGCCTCCTGCTCATGACCGAGCCAGCCGCGCAGGATCGAGAGGCTCTCTTCGGGATGCTTGCTCACCAGGTCGACGATCTGGCGGATCGAGGATGCGCGCAGCCTGCCGTCGATGTTGGCGATGCTGATCATGCTCTCGTCCGACCCGGTGTTGGCGCCTCCGCCGGGAGCTGCCAGCAGTGCAAGGTTGGTGCCGGTTGCCTGGGCTCCGGCAGCCCTCGGAGCGTCGAGGCCCGGATAGCGGACGTCGGCGGTCAGGCCCTGACCGGTCCCCACGGCCGCGACGCCCACTGCGCCCGCGCTTGCCGTGCCGGTCAGGCGCATCACCATGGGCCGCACCACGAACAGCAGGGCGAGCAGCACGAACAGGCCGAGCAGGCCGGTCTGACCCAGGCGCATGATGTCGGCCGGCGTGAAATGCAGGCCCAGCAGCCCGGGTCCGGTTGCTTGCGCGAGCGCCTCGGCGGGTGCCGTGAAGGGCATGCTGACGACGCTCACGGTGTCGCCGCGCTTGCCGTCGAAGCCGATCGCGCTCTTGACCAGGGTCGCGATCTGATCGAGCTCGGCCTGATCGCGCGGCTTCCAGGCCGGCTTGCCGTCGGCACCCTGGGCGACCTTGCCGTCGACCATCACCGCCAGACTGATGCGCGCGATCCGCGGCTGATCCTGCACGACCGTGCGCACGGTCTTGCCGACCTCGTAGTTGCTGACTTCGTCCTGCTTGTCTTCCTGGCTTCCGTTCTGGCTCTGGCTGACGTTCGCGTTCGGCAGGTTGTTCTGCACCGACGTGTTCGGTTCGGCCTCGGTGTTGCGGCTCTTGTCGGAGGTGGTCTGCTGCGAACGCAGCACCTGCTGATCCGGGTTGTAGCTCTCCTGGGTTTCGTGGACCTGGTCGACATCCATTGTCACCGCGGCTTCCGCGCGCACGTGCTCCGGGCCTACGGTCGGCTCCAGCATCTCCTCCACCGCGTGGGCGAGGCGCAGCTCCGTGGCCTGCCGCAGCTCATCCACGGTGCGGGCAGCTCCGAGCGCTCCGGTCGGCTGGCCGGCGCGGGCGAGCACGTTGCCGCGGCTGTCGATCACGCCGATGTTCTGAGGCTTCAATCCGGGAACCGCGGCGCCGACGAGGTTCAGCACCGCCTGCACGCCTTCGGGATCGAGGCGGCTGGAGCCGGTCATCGAGAGCAGAACGCTGGCCTGGGCCGCCTGCTGTTCGCTCGCGAACGGCTCACGATGAGGCAGCACGAGATGCACGCGCGCGCCACGCACCCCGTTGATCAGGCGGATCGATCGAGCGAGCTCGCCTTCCAGCGCGCGCGTCTGGTTGATCGTCTGCTCGAACTGGGTGGCCGTGAGGCTGTCGCCGCGGTCGAAGATCTCGTAGCCGACCGATCCGCCGGACGGCAGTCCGGACTTGGCGAGGAGCAGACGGGCCGCCGCCACCTGATCGGCCGGCACCATGATGCGATCATCCTGACCGCCGAGCTCATGCTGGATGTGGGCCTTGTCGAGCGCATCGCCGATCTGGCCGGCCTCGCGGAGGTCCAGGTCACCGTAGAGCAGGGCCATGTGCGGTGAGCCACCGCCATGCAGCGTCAGCATCGCCAGCAGAGCCAGCATCCCGACCGCGACCGCCGCCATGGTCGCCAGGCGTGCCGGCCCCATCGCCTTTAGCCCCTCGAGAAAGGCCTTCATGACGCGCGGGATGCCGGGGAGGCGGGTCGTCTGGGCAGCGTCATGGCCTCGTTTCCGTGGACCGGCCTAGTGCCGTCGGCTTTCTGCCGCGGAAGCCACTATGGTGCTTCAGCCGTTACGGAAAGGTTAACCGCCCGGCAATTTTTGCCGATCGGTAGCCGGTCAGGAGGTGGTGCCGGCCGAGGTGGGTGTGCTGAAGGAGTTGACGTTTGTCATGTCGACGCTGTCGCTGCCCATCTGCAGCAGAACGCTGCCGGTGCTCGATTTCGAGACGCCCGTGATCGTTCCGGTCGCGGTGAAGGGCAGGGTAGTCACGTTGCCGGATGCATCCTGGGCCTGCAGCGCGATCCCGTAGGTGCCGTCCGCCAGCTTGTCGCCCGCGTCGTCCTTGCCGTCCCAGCTCCAGGTGTTGCTGCCAGCAGTCGAGGTCTGCTGGACAGTACGCACGACGGCTCCGGACGCGTCGGTCACAGCGATCGCGATCGGCTCCGCGCTGCCGGTCGTGAAGCTGATGCTCGCTGCTCCCGACTGCAGCGGGATCTGGGTTCCGGTGAAGTTAGCCTTCTGCCCGACCAGGCTGCCACCCGAGGTCACCTGCGAGTCCTGGCTCAACGAGATGAGTGTATTCAGGTTGGTGTTGGTGTTCACCTGCTGCTGGACACCGGCAAAGGTCGCGAGCTCGCTGGTGAACGTGTCCGAACTCATCGGTGAACTCGGATCCTGGTTCTGCAGCTGCGTCGTCAGCATGGTCAGGAACGAGTTGAAGTTGTCGGCGATCGAGGACAACGCGCTCGAGGCTGTCGTGCTCGCATCGCTCGAGGCGGTGCTGGCACTCGGGCTCGCGGTGGCGCTGCTGGCCTGCGCTGCCTTCTCGGTCGATGTCAGCAGACTGGTCGAGGTTAAGCTGCCGCTCATGGTCTGGTCCCTACCTGATCGTGTTTCAAGCCGTGATGTTGAGGCCGTTGTACTGCCATCGCCTGCCGGAGGAGCGCGCGGGCGGTGCGCCGATGCCCGCGTCCTCCTTGCCGTCGGTGCCCGAACCGAGATGCCGATCCTGAAGCCGGGCGCGTTCCTGGCCCGGGCCACGGTCGCCCGATGCGTCGCCCAGATGCTGTCCGGCCGCGGAAGTCTGGCCGCCCATGTCGTTCTGGCTCCGGTCAGAAACGCTGCCGGACGCGGCGACGAAGTCAAGGCTGCGGCCGATGGTCGGCACGCTCGCCGCGTCGAGCGCCACATGCAGATGATGCGCGTTCTGCGCAAGCTCCTGCAGGGTCTGCGGCCGATCCGCGGCTACCGTCACCGAAGTCGATCCGTCGCGGCTGCGGACCAGGCGGATCTCGACCTGTCCCAGATCTAGCGGATGCAGGGAGATGCGGATCTCGTTGCTTCCATCCGTGCGGTTCGCGAGGGAGATCATCGCGGGCGCCACCTGCGCGGCCACCGGCGGTGCGGGAACGCCTGCCGTTGCGGGCGCCATCTCGCGCACCAGCGAAGTAGCCGGTGCGGCGGTCGCGGCAGGGGGGGGTTGCAGCACTGCATCCGCCTCGATGCTGGTCATGGCGACGTTGGCCGCGGCATCGTGCGATGCGGCTGCGAGCGCGGGCGATGAATGCGGGACGAACTCGTGGGTCATTGGCTGCGCGGTCAGCGGCGGTGCGCGCACCGCGGCGATCCCGTCGGCGGCGGTGGTCTGCGACGGATGCGCGCTCCTGCGCATCGTCACGACGGGCGCCGCGAGATGCGGTCCGCCCGGAGC
>CAXTNV010000063.1:13144-19019 GCA_964245755.1 uncultured Acetobacteraceae bacterium
CCACCCGCGGCCGGGGTCGGTAACGACAGGCTGGGGGACAGCCAGCCGCCGGCGCGGGGGGCGCCGGCGACCGCAGGGGCCGCGGTCCCGGACCGCGGTATCGCCTCGGCGACGCCCTGGGGCAAGGCGGGCGCGGTTGGCGCAAGAGGAGGAAGCGGCACCGGGAGCGGCAGCGTGGGGAAGAGCAAGGATGCGGCGGCTTGGTCTGCGGCGGCGGCGGGAGTGCTGATCCCCGACACCGTGTCCTTGTGTGCCGGTCGCCCGGTTGCCGGCTTCGACGCTGAGGCTGTGGAAGTGTCCGAGGTGTCTGCTGCACGGTCCGGCGCAGCATCGGCTTGTGCAGGCAGCGTCATGGCAGGATCGGGTCGTCGCGGCATGCGGGTCCGCATCGCGTCAGCCTGAAGCGGGAGCGAACGCCGGTCGGGCGGCAGTGTATACCGCGTCGAGGCCGCGGCCGATCCGGGTGAACGCTGTGTCCGCCTGAGGCCGCTCGCAGTCGCCGCTGCTTCTACGATCGGCTGTCGCTTCGAGACCATTTCATTGTTTCCAGCAGGCTTGCCCTCGCTCAGCGTTATCCCGGACACGTGTCTTCCCGATGTCGTTGCGACATCAGCCGGAAGCCTAAGCGGCAACAGGTTCCCGGAGGCAACCCCCGCCGCCACCGGTTCTGATACGTCTAAATCGTTTCCAAGTGGTAAATGCTCGGTGGCGTCAGCGAGCGCCGCATGGAAGCTCCGCGCACCGGAGCGGGCTACGCCTGATGTGGCCGCCGGGAGTTCGTGATCCGCCGCGCCCTGGATCCGCGCGGCGTGCGGCGCCGCGGTCCAGCTGGTGGATATCGATGTTCGGACCGGATTGTTCATCACGGAGCCGCAACATGCAAGGCCCGGGCCACGGCGTTGGACGCATCGTGGCGGCATCCAGCGCCGCGGCGGCGCGTGTGCCGGTTCGGAAGGCGCAGGCAGTGCCGGGCAAGAACTGCCGGGCGGCAGCAAATGACATGCCCCAGACGCCGGAAAACCCAGGAAATCCGCCTCCGCGAGTTGGCACGCTTCCTGCTGTCTCAGATCCAGACGATCCGCAGCGATCAAGGAGCAGCACCATGTCAGTCTTCAGCGCGATGAACACCGCGGTAAGTGGTCTCACCGCACAGTCAGTCGCCTTCAACAACATCAGCAACAACATATCCAACAGCCAGACCGTCGGCTACAAGGCGGTGGATACCAGCTTCTCGGATTATGTGGAGGCGTCGGGCGCGCTGGAGGGGCAGTCCAGCACTGTGCTCGCCAACACCCAGTACTCCAATCAGACGGCAGGAGCGATCACCGCCAGCACTGCCGATGCGGCACTCGCGGTAAACGGCAACGGGTTCTTCGCGGTCAACGAGATCAGCGGCGTCTCCACCGCAACCGATCCGGCTTTCAGCACCACGCAGTACTACACCCGCGCCGGCGACTTCTCGAGCGACCGCAACGGCTACCTGGTGAACAGTGCAGGGGAGTATCTGGACGGCTATATGGTCAACCCGACCACCGGCCAGCTCGACACCAGCAAGCTGCAGCCGATCAACGTCAACAACGTCAAGTTCGACCCGACCGCGACCGCGAACGTGACGATGTCGCCGACGCTCGCCGGCGACTCGACGCTCGCCGCTCCGGCGACCGGTGCCGCGCAGACCTCCACGCAGACCGTGTATGACAGCGCCGGAGCCGCTCACTCGCTCGGATTGACCTGGACCCAGACCGCCGGCGCCACGGCCGCTGCCGGCGGGGCCGCCGCCACCGGAGGCACCTATACGCTGACCGTATCGGGAACCAACAGCGCCACGGCTCCCAAGGCGACCGTCACCTTCAACACCGACGGCACGCTGCAGTCGATCACCAACGCGAGCGGCACCACCAACTCGACGGCCGGATCCGTGGCGAGCTTTGCGGTCGGTGCCGTCGGCTCCGATACGAACTCGATCAACCTCAACCTCGGCACGATCGGCATCGCCGCCTCCGGCACGACCATGAACACGGCGAGCGGCGCGACGTTCAACGCCGGCACCCCGACCCAGGACGGCACCGCTGCCGGCAACTTCACCGACTTCACCACCCAGACGGATGGCTCGATCGTCGCCCAGTTCGACAACGGCCAGTCGCAGCTGATCGCCAAGGTACCTCTCGCCACCTTCGGCAACGCGAATGCGCTGCAGGCTCAGGACGGTCAGGCCTATACCGCGACGGTCGGATCGGGTCCTGCCAGCGTGCAGGTCGCGGGGAGCAACGGCGCCGGCAGCTTCGAGACCAAGTCGGTGGAAGGCTCGACCACCAGCCTAGACACCGATCTGACCAAGCTGATCGTGGCCCAGCAGGCCTACGGCGCCAGCGCGAAGGTGGTGACCACCGCCAACGACATGCTCCAGACCGCGCTGGCGATGAAGCAGTAGCATTCACCGGACGTTAATCATGGCGGGGGCAGGATCGCGGCCAATGCCTTCCTGTCCCCGCACATGAGGCGGCCGAGTCATGAGCCTGAATACTTCCCTCTCGATCGCGTCCAGCGGCTTGAGCGCCGTGCAGTACGAGCTGGGCGTCGCGTCCCAGAACGTCGCCAACGCCAGCACGCCGGGCTACCTGACCGAGATCGCCAACGTCGCGTCGCGCGATGCAGGAGGGCAGGGCAGCGGCGTCTCGATCCAGCTGACGACGCGGGCGGTGAACGACACGCTGCAGAACAGCCTCTATACGCAGAACGCGACGGTCGCCGGACTCGGCGTGACCACGAACGCCCTGAGCGCGATCAGCAGCGTGCAGGGTTCGACCAGTGCCGACCCGTCGGCGAGCAACACGCTGGCAGATAATCTAGGCAACCTGCAGAACGGCTTCACCGCGCTGGATGCCGAACCGTCCAGCACGGTGCAGCAGCAGAGCGTGGTCAGCAGCGCGAGCAGTCTCGCGGCCTCTATCCAGACCTTGTCGGACACCTATCAGACGCAGCGCCAGGATGCCCAGCAGGCGATCCCGTCCGAGATCGACCAGATCAACGCCGGACTGAACACGATCGGAAGGTTGTCGAAACAGATCATGCAACTTCGGGGGGCAGGGGAGGATACGGCCGACCTGGAGAACCAGCGCAACGCGGCGATGAGCACCCTGTCCAGCTCGCTCGGCGTGAAGTTCACCGAGACGGCGTCCGGGGACATGCTGGTCAGCACCGACAATGGCCTGTCGCTGCCGACGCACGCGACATCAGGTCCGCTCTCGACCCAGGACGCGACCATCGGGGTCGCCGACGCGTATCCGGAGACGATCCCGGGGATCGAGCTGAACGGCGCCGACGTCACCACGTCGCTGACCGGCGGCACGCTGGGAGCCAACATCACGCTGCGCGACACCACGCTGCCGACGATGCAGGCCGAGCTCGACAGCTTCTCCTCGACCCTGGCGAGCCGCTTCTCGGCCCAGGGCCTGACCCTGTTCACGAACGCCGCCGGCAACCAGCCCGGCTCGGATCCGACCACGACGTCTCCGATCGGCCAGCTCGGCTTCTCCGGTGAGATCCAAGTCAATCCCGCCGTCATCTCCGACCCGGCACTGGTTCGCGACGGAACCACGGCGATCCAGGATCCCGCTCCCGGAGCTACGCAGGTGGCGGGGGCGGTCACCACTGGAGCCTCCGCATTCACGCCGAACCCGACCGGAGGACCCGTCGGCTTCACCACGCTGATCTCTCGCGTTCTGACCAACACGCTCGGTAGCGATATCGCGGCCGGCATGTCGCAACCAGAAGTGACGAGCACCGGCCTCGGGGCGACCGGCAACCTCTCAGCGCCCTATGCGGGAACCGGCAACCTCGTGACGCTCGCGACCACGCTCACCGCCAGCCAAGCGCAGACCATCTCCGACGCGACCGCGCAGCAGACGAGCCAGACCGACATCCAGACCACGCTGCAGGGCAACCTTACCAGCAGCTCCGGCGTGTCGGTGGATGACCAGATGGCCAATGTAGTGGCGTTGCAGAACGCATACGAGGCCAACGCCAAGGTGGTCTCAGCGATCGAGACCATGTTCGGCGACCTTCTCACCGCGATCACCTGAGGGACAGCACCATGTCGGGAGCCATAGGCAACGGCTTCGGGATCATGCCGACGCTGTTGCGCGGCATCGACAAGCTCAGCGCGCAGAACGACTCGCTGACCGCCGAGCTGAGCAGCGGCGTCATGTCGGACAGCTATGCCGGGCTAGGCGATCAGGCATACGAGGCGATCAGCCTGGAGCCGCAGATCAGCGCCACCGCCGCCTGGCAGGCCAACGCCACCCAGACCCAGACCAAGCTGACCGCGACGCAGAACGCCCTGACGAGCATCACCTCGATCGGCGACAGCCTGCAGAGCACCCTGCTCAGCCTGCAGGGCAGCGTCTCGACGAGCACGCTCTCGACCGCCTCGGCGCAGGCGAGGCAGCAGCTGACGGAACTCACCTCTCTGCTCAACACGCAGAGTGGCGGCAGCTTCGTGTTCGCCGGAACCGCCTCGGACCAGGCGCCTGTACGTACGTCGGACCTGCTGTCCAGCAGCATGGTCTCGAGCATCATGAGCGCGGTGTCGCAGGTCGGCACGGCAGGTGCTGCGGCGACCGAGGCCACCTCGCTCGCCGCGGCGAGCGACAACAGTGCGGCGAACAGCGTGTTCTCGGCGCAGCTCTCGACCACCGCGGGGGCGGCGAGTGAGCTGGTGCCGCAGGTGCAGGTCGGACAGGATCAGTTCACCGCCACGGGGATCGTCGCCACCCAGGGCGGCGATGCCGGTCCATCGAGCACGGGCTCCGCGATCCGGGACCTGATCCGCGGTCTCGCCACGGTCGCCGGTCTCTCGGCCGCGGACAGCAGCAGCGCCGGCTTCCAGTCGCTGATCGCCGACACCTCGAGCCAGATGGGCAGCGTCACGCAGGGACTGGCCGGTCTAAGCGCCGCGGTCGGCACCCTGCAGAACGAGACCGCCTCGACGAGCAGCAACCTGTCGGACATGAGCGACGCGCTGCAGAACCAGCTCAGCGCCGCGAAGGACAGCGATCCGACGACCACGCGGACGCAGCAGGTCGCGGTGCAGAACCAGCTGACGGCGAGCTACACCCTGATCGCCGACATGAAGACGCTCAGCCTCGCCCAGTATCTCTGAGTGTCATCTCCAGGGATCAGCTTCGGGGATCAGCTTCGGGGATCAGCTTCGGGCATCTTTACGTCGCATTAAGTGCGGCCTGTCATTCTCGAATCTGATATCGCGCCGTTCAGAGGCGCGAGCAACCGATCGGGCAGGCAGATGGCGAATCTGGTTCTGGAGCTCAAGCCAGGCGAGATGATGGTGATCAACGGAGCGTCGATCCGGTTCCGCAGCAGGAGCCGCATCGAGCTGGCCTCGCGCGCGCGTTTCCTGTTCGGCAAGCAGATAATGGCGCCCCAGGATGCGCGTAGCCCGGCGCGGCGGATCTACTATGCGCTGCAGAACGCCTATGTCGGCACGGACGCGGAACGCGCAGTCGCATTGCCGGAGCTCGATGCCATGATCGCGATGTTCCGCGAGGCCACGACGTCGGCGTCCGCGGTCGTCATCCTCGATGCGATCGTGCACCACGTGCGGGCGGACGAGTACTACCTCGCCCTGAAGCTGGGCCGACGCATCATCCGCCACGAGGACGCCGTGTTGCAGGCAGGGTCCGGGCCCGCGGACGCCGCCGCGAAGCATCCCGATCCGGCTGGGCCGACGGCGCCCGGCTGACCCTGCGCCGGATCAGCGCCGGCCCACGGCGCCATCCGCCCGGTCCGCACCGTGCCGACGAACTCCCCCCGGCATGGCGTGGAGCATGGGGGTGGAGCATGGGGGTGGAGCACGGGC
>CAXTNV010000064.1:0-18941 GCA_964245755.1 uncultured Acetobacteraceae bacterium
TCCCCGGAGGTCCGTCGGAGATCCGTCGGCTGCAGCCCGAAGCGCTGCGCCGCCTGCTTCATCCCTGGCTCGGCGACGGCGCGGCGCTGCCGTTGCCCGCGGTGGTGCAGCTCACGCTGCCGCCCGAGGGCAATGCCGCGGCCGCACTGGCGCAGACGCTGGCCGCGGTGGCGCCGGGCACGCTGGTCGAGGACAGCGCGGCCTGGAGCGACCGTCTGCTGGCGCTGACCGACAGCCTGCAGGCCTGCGCGGGTCTGGCGCTGCTGACGGTGGCGGCGGTGGCCGGAAGCGTGGTGGCGCTGGCCACCCGCGCGGGCATAGCCAGCCGCCGGCAGGCGATCGAGATCGTGCACGGGCTGGGCGCCTCGGACGGCTACATCGCCGGCCGTTTCGCCCGCCGCGCCGGTCGGCTGGCGCTGCTCGGCGGCACCGGCGGTGCGCTGGTGGCATTGCCGGTGCTTGCCGACCTGTGCCGTCTGGCGGCTCCGCTGGCGGCTCCGCTGGCGGCTCCGCTGGCGGCCGGAGCGAGCGCGCCGTGGACGCCGGGCCGGCTGCTGCCGCTGCCGCTGCTGATCGGCCTCCCGGTGCTGCCGCTGGCGGCCGGCCTGATCGGCTGGCTGACCGCGCAGGGCACGGTCCGCATCTGGCTGCGGCGGCTGCCTTGACGGCGCCCAGGCGGCTGAAGCGCGGTGCGGGCCCTGATGGTATGGGCCCTGATGGTATGGGCCCTGATGGTATGGGCCCTGATGGTGCGGGGCGTCGCATCGCGAGGCGGGCGCTGCTCGCGGCGATGCTGATGACGATGCTGGCCTGGAGCACCGGCTTCGCGCTGTTCACGCTGCGCGCGATGCGGCCAGCGGCATCGCCGCCGCGCGCCGGAGGCATCGTGGTGCTCACCGGGGGAGCCAGCCGGATCGAGGCGGCGCTGTCGCTGCTTGCCGCCGACCGCGCCCGGCTGATGCTGATCTCCGGGGTCACGCCGGGCCTCGACCTGCCGGCGCTGATACGCGCCGGCGACCTGCGGCTGCCGCGCGGTCGTGGGCTCTGGTCGCGCATCAGCCTCGGCCACGCCGCCACCTCGACCTGCGGCAACGCCATCGAGACCGCCGCCTGGGCAGGCGACAAAGGCCTGCACAGCCTGATCGTCGTCACCGCCGGCTACCACATGCAGCGTGCGTTGGCGGAGATCGCCGCCGCGCTGCCGGACGCGACGCTGTACGCCTATCCGGTGCGGCCGCCGGCGCTGCTGCGGCCGGGCTCGCTCGGCACGCTGCGGCTGCTGCTCGCCGAATACGACAAGTGGCTGCTGGTGAGCTCCGGCCTCGCCGGCGCATGGATCTGCAGGAGGTGACATGACGCTGCTCCGCGCCTGCCTGTTCAACCTGTATTTCCTGCTGATCACCCTGGCGATGGGAATTGGTGCCTTCTGGGTGCGTCTGTTCGCACGCGAGCGTGCGCTGCCCTACGCCGCCCTGTGGTGCCGGGCTGTGCTGCGCGGGCTCGGCGTGATCTGCGGCGTGCGGATCGTGCTGAGCGGCGCGGAGCACCTGCCGCGTGGCCCGGTGCTGATCGCCTCGCAGCACCAGTCGGCGTTCGACACGCTGGTCTGGCTGACGCTGGTGCCGCGGCCGGCCTACGTCATGAAGCGCGAGTTGACCCGCCTCCCCCTGGTCGGCCCGATGCTGCTGCTGAGCGGCATGATCCCGGTCGATCGGGAGGCCGGAGCACGCGCGCTGCGCAGGCTGCTGCACGAGGTCGATGCGGCGGTGGCGGACGACCGGCAGATCGTCATCTTCCCTGAAGGCACGCGGGCCGCCGCCGGCGAGGTCCTGCCGCTGCAGCCCGGCATCGCGGCGCTGGCGGTGCATGCCGGGCTGCCGGTGCTGCCGGTGGCGACCGATTCCGGGCGCTGCTGGTCGCGGCGCGCCTTCGTCAAGCGTTCCGGCACCATCCACATCGCCATCGCCCCGCCGATCGCGCCGGTGCCGCCGGGGAGCTCGAGCGGTGGCGGCCGTGCCGCCCTGCTGGAGGCGATTCGCACCGCCTGGCGCCAAGAGGAAGCCAGGATCGTCAATCTCACGTTAGTGGACGAAGCTGTGGACAAGTCTGTGGGCGCGGTGTCGCCCGGCATGTGAAACGCGTGTCCTGACGCGTCGCCTCGGCGGCGCCTCGGCGCCGGCCGATTCATCGCCCGAGTCGGGCGGCGCAACGAACTCTGCGGATGGTCCGGCAAATCCCTAGTCTGCAAAACGACTTTTTCCTGAGACGTCGCGGATGCCAAGCTTCCGGGCGTGCCGCAGCGAGGACGCGCGGCAGCCGCGGGATGCTCCCCCGACACAGCCGCATCGCAGTTGTGGATAGAATCCGCCGACACGATCCGGCGGGGGAAAGCAAACGACGCCAGGGACTTCGCGCACCGGCTCCAGGTCATCTATGAGCTTGCTGATGCAACATCGTCCCGAGGCGGTCCGGCATGGCGATCCGGGCCGCAGATCCGGCGTCAAATGTTTGTCGCGGCGCATCCGCGCAGGGTTGTCGCGGCGCATCCGCGTGCGGCCGCGCTGGCTGCTGCTCGCCTGCCTGCTGCTCGGCGCCGACCTGCTCGGCTGGCTGCAGCTGCAGCACCTGCTCGACCGCAGGCTCGCCGAGCTGTTGCGGCAGGCGCACGCTTCGGGCTGGCAGCTCGAGGCCGCCGCATCGCGGCGCGGCGGCCTGCCGTTCGCTGCCACGCTGACGCTGGCGGCGCCGCGGCTGCAGGGTGGGCGCGGGCTGCTGCCGGGACTTCCCGACGGCCTCTCCTGGACCGCGGAGCGCGTCACCGTCTCGCTGTCGCCGCTGCACCCGCGCCGGATCACGATCCTGCCCGGCGGCATGCAGGTGATCTCGGCAGCCGGCGGCGCCACCGTGCTCGGGCACAGCGTGCGCCTCTGGGCGCGCCGGCTGCGGCTGGAACTGCCGGCCGCCGCCGACGGGGGGGGGGGCGCGGGCCGGGGCGGGGCGGGCGCGCTGAGCCTGGTTCCGCCCGGCGCCGGATCCGAGGGCGTGCTGACGGTGGGCACGCTGCGCGGCCGGCTGCGCTGGACCGGTACCGCGCGCGCGGCGACGCTCGCGCTGCGCGAACTCGAGCTGCCGCAGGGCCATGGTCCCGGCTTCTCGATCCCGCAGGCGGCACTCGAGCTCTCGCTGATCGGCAGCGGCACCGCACGCCGGCTGCTGCTGCCGCAGGCTGTGCTGCGATGGAACGGAGCGGTGATCGGCGCCAGCGGACAGCTCCGCCTCGATGCGCCCGTACAGCCGGAAGGCAGCTTCGTCGTGCATCTCGCCGGCGCCGACCGGCTGCTCGACGGCTTGGCCGCCTCCCGGTGGATCAGCCCGCCGACCCTGGCCGCGATGCGGGCAGTGCTCGGCCTGATCGGCCAGGCGCAGGATGCACGGGGGGGCGGGGCGCCGGCGGGGCCGGCGCCGGTCGAACTGCCGCTGACCGTGCATGCCGGGCTGCTCTCGCTCGGACGCATCCCGCTGCTGCAGCTGCCGCCGGTCGCCGCGCCGGACGCGGTGCCGTGAGCGTGATCGCGCGACGGCTTCCGGCCGGCGGCCCCGGGCCCCATGTCGCACTGCACAAGATTAGGTCGCACGGCGTATGGAGCGCCTTGAATAATGTTTGGCATCGACGCCTTCCACCTCGCCCGGGCGCAGTTCGCGTTCACGGTCGGGTTTCACATCGTCTTCCCGGCCTTCTCGATCGGGCTCGCCGCTTACCTCGCAGTGCTGGAAGGCCTGTGGCTGCGCACCGGGCGTCAGGTCTATCTCGACCTGTTCCGCTACTGGGTGAAGATCTTCTCCGTCGGTTTCGCCATGGGCGTGGTGTCCGGCGTGGTGATGTCCTACGAGTTCGGCACCAACTGGTCGGTGTTCGCTCGGCGGGCCGGACCGGTGCTGGGGCCTATGCTCGCCTACGAGGTGCTCACCGCCTTCTTCCTCGAGGCCGGGTTCCTCGGCGTCATGCTGTTCGGCATGAACCGGGTGGGACGCGGGCTGCACTTCCTCGCTACCTGCCTGGTCTCGGTCGGCACCCTGATCTCGATGTCCTGGATCCTGGCCTCCAACAGCTGGATGCAGACGCCGCGCGGCTACACCATCGAGAAGGGCACCGGCCGCTTCCTGCCTGCCGACTGGTGGGCCATCGTCTTCAACCCCTCCTTCCCGTACCGGCTGGTGCACATGGGCCTGGCCGCGTTCCTGTGCGTGGCCTTCGTGGTCGCGGGCGTCGGCGCCTACCATCTGCTGCGCGACCGGGCGCAGCGTCGCAGGCCCACCGAGGCGGTGCGGACCATGTTCTCGATGGCGATGTGGATGGCGGCGATCGTGGCGCCGATCCAGATCCTCGCCGGCGACACCCAGGGGATCAACACGCTGCAGTACCAGCCCGCCAAGATCGCCGCCATGGAGGGCGACTTCGAGGGCAGGAGGCGCGCGCCGGAGATCCTGTTCGGCATCCCCAACATGAAGCAGCAGCGCACCAACTACAGGATCGAGCTGCCCTTCGCGGGCTCGCTGATCCTCACCCACAGCATCAACGGCCGCGTGCCCGGGCTGAAGGACTTCCCGCGCGCCGACCAGCCCTACTCGCCGCTGATCTTCTTCACCTTCCGGATCATGGTCGGGATCGGCATGCTGATGGCGCTGACCGGCTTCGTCAGCCTGTTCCTGCGCTGGCGCGGCACCCTGTTCGACAGCCCGTGGCTGCACCGCCTGATGGTGCTGATGACGCCGGCGGGCTTCGTCGCGCTGCTGTGCGGCTGGATCACCACCGAGGTCGGCCGGCAGCCCTACACCATCTACGGCCAGATGCGCACCAGCGAGAGCGTGTCGCCGATCGCCCTGCCCGGCATCGCCAGCTCGATGATCGCGTTCGTGATCGTCTACTTCGTGGTGTTCGGCGCCGGCGTGATCATCCTGCTGCGGATGATGGCGCAGGAGCCGGAGCGCGGCGAGCCCGGCCCCAGCGAGCACGAGCCGATCCGCACCGCGGGCATCAATCCGGGCCCCGCCCAGGGCCCGGGCAAGCGGGTGCTCGACCATCTCGGCGCACCCGGCCAGCATCCCTCCGCGGCGGAGTGAGTGCCATGGGTCCTCCCGCGATCTGGCTACCGGTGGTGTGGGCCTGCATCTCCGCCTTCACCATACTGGCCTACATCGTCCTCGACGGCTTCGATCTCGGCATCGGCATCCTGTTCGCGGTGGAGCCGGCGAAGGCGGACCGCGACGTCATGGTCAACACCGTCGCACCGGTATGGGACGGCAACGAGACCTGGCTGATCCTGGGTGGTGCCGCCCTCTACGGCGTGTTCCCGCTGGCCTACGCGACTATCCTGCCGGCGCTGTATCCGCCGATCATCGCCATGCTGCTGGCGCTGATCTTCCGCGGCGTGGCCTTCGAGTTCCGCTTCCGCGCGCTGAGCCGGATCGGGCTGCACCTGTGGGACCTCTCCTTCTTCGGCGGCTCTGTGGTGGCCGGCTTCTGCCAGGGCCTGATCCTCGGCGCCCTGGTGCAGGGCATACGCGTCGTCGACGACGCCTATGCCGGCGGCTGGTGGGACTGGCTCACTCCGTTCTCGCTGCTGTGCGGCGCGGCCGTGGTGATCGGCTACGCGCTGCTCGGCGCCTGCTACCTGGTGTGGCGCACCGAGGGCCCGATGCAGGCCCGCCTGCGCCGGCAGGCCCGCCTGCTGGGCGCGGCGACTCTGGCTGCGATCGTCATCGTCAGCCTGTGGACGCCGCTGCTGCACGAGCAGTACCTGCGCCACTGGTACGTCTGGCCGCGGGTGATCCTGGTCAGTCCGGTTCCGGTGCTGGTTGCGGTGCTGGCGGTGCTGTTCTGGCGCGGACTGGCGGACGAGGGCCGCCACCTCACGCCACTGCTCTGCGCGCTTGGCTGGTTCTTCCTGTCCTTCACCGGCCTCGGCATCAGCGTGTGGCCGTACATTGTGCCGCCCGGCATCACCATCTGGGACGCGTCCTCGCCGCCGAGCAGCCAGGTGTTCCTGCTGGTCGGCGCCTCGGTGCTGATCCCCACGATCCTGGCCTATACCGGCTACGCCTACTGGGTGTTCCGCGGCAAGGTCGGAGCCGAGACCCACTACCACTAGAGCCGCGCATGATCGGACATGTTGCGAAGGAGGATCAGGATGGTCGAGGCGCGATCGGCATCGCCGGTACCGCTGCTGCGGCGGGTGCTCTGGTTCATCGGCATCTGGGCCGCAAGCGTCACCGCGGTCGGGCTGCTGGCGGAAGGGCTGAAGCGCGTCATCCTCGGCTGAGCGGTCGAACCCGTGGCGCAAGTTTCCCCGCCCGGCACGGCTTCCGCAACTATCCGCGCGGCTGCTTCGCTACTATCGTCGGGCAAAATGGCTCACCGAGGCCATGGGGAGGAACCGATGATCAATCCCGTGAGTGCGCACGCGCCCCTGGCGCGCAACGCGATGGCCTACGTGCTGGCCGGCGGTCGCGGCAGCCGGCTGATGGAGATGACCGACCGCCGCGCCAAGCCCGCGGTGTCGTTCGGCGGCAAGTCGCGCATCATCGACTTCGCGCTCAGCAACGCGCTCAACTCCGGCATCCGCCACATCGGCGTGGCGACGCAGTACAAGGCACACAGCCTGATCCGGCACATGCAGCGCGGCTGGAACTTCTTCCGCACCGAGCGCAACGAGAGCTTCGACATCCTGCCGGCGAGCCAGCGTGTCTCCGAACACGCCTGGTACGCCGGCACCGCCGACGCCGTCTACCAGAACATCGACATCATCGAGAGCTACGGCCCGCGCTTCATCGTGCTGCTGGCGGGCGACCACGTCTACAAGCAGGACTACGAGGTCATGCTGCAGCAGCACGTGGAGAGCGGTGCCGACGTGACCGTCGGCTGCATCGAGGTGCCCCGCCTGCAGGCCACGGCCTTCGGCGTCATGGCGGTGGACGAGGACGACAAGATCGTCTCCTTCCTGGAGAAGCCCGCCGACCCGCCCGGCATCCCCGGCGATCCGGAGCACGCCCTGGCCAGCATGGGAATATACGTGTTCGAGACCCGCTTCCTGATCGGGGAACTGAGGCGCGATGCCGCCGACGCCGACAGCAGCCATGATTTCGGCAAGAACATCATTCCGTACATCGTCGAGAAGGGCAGCGCCATCGCGCACCGTTTCGGCCGCTCCTGCGTGCGCTCGACGCACGACTCCGAGATCTACTGGCGCGACGTCGGCACCGTGGATGCCTACTGGGAGGCGAACATAGACCTCACCGATCCGGTGCCAGGTCTCGACCTCTACGACCGCGACTGGCCGATCTGGACATACGGCGAGATCACCCCGCCGGCGAAGTTCGTCCACAACGATTCCGGCCGGCGCGGCCAGGCGACGGACTCGCTGATCTCCGGCGGCTGCATCGTCAGCGGCAGCGAGATCAACCGCTCGCTGCTGTTCACCGGCGTGCACATCCACTCCTACGGCACGATCGACGACGCCGTCATCCTGCCAAACACGCAGATCGGCCGGCACGCGCGACTGCGCAAGGTCGTCATCGACAGCCGGGTGCGCATCCCGGAGGGACTGGTGGTGGGCGAGGACCCGGAACTCGACGCGGCACGCTTCCGTCGCACCGAAAGCGGCGTCTGCCTGATCACCCAGCCGATGATCGACCGTCTCTCCGCCTGATCCGCGGGCATCGGGAGGACGGCACATGCCGACGCTGAACAAGGTGGCGCTCTTCAGCAAGGAGTATCCCCCCTACATCTACGGCGGCGCCGGCGTGCACGTCGAGTATCTCGCCCTGGCACTGGCCAGGCAGCTGCAGGTCGAGGTGCGCTGCTTCGGTGACCAGTCGCTGCAGGAGGGCAATCTCAGCGTGCGCGGCTATCCGCAGTGGGAGGAAACCGCGCGCGGCACCGATCCGCGCTTCGTCGGCGCGATCGACGCCTTCGCGCGATCGCTCGCGATGGCGAAGGACCGGCTCGATGCCGACCTGGTGCATTGCCACACCTGGTATGCCGACATGGGCGGCCTGCTCGCCGCCCAGCTCTGGGGCATCCCCAGCGTGCTGACGATCCACTCGCTGGAGCCGCTGCGTCCCTGGAAGGTCGAGCAGCTTGGCCGTGCCTACCACCTCAGCGCATGGATGGAACGCACGGCGATCGAGCAGGCCAGCGCCATCATCGCGGTCTCGCGGGAGACGCGGGACGACGTGTTGCGGCTGTTCGAGGTGGCGCCGGAACGGGTGCACGTGATCCATAACGGCATCGACCCGCGGGAGTATCGTCCGGTGGCGGAGACCGAGGTGCTGACCCGTCTCGGCATCGAACCGTCCCGGCCGTTCCTGCTGTTCGTCGGCCGCATCACCCGGCAGAAGGGCATCATCCATCTGGTGCGCGCGATCCCGCACATCGATCCGGAGGTGCAGATCGTGCTCGCCGCGGGTGCCCCGGACACGCCGGAGATCGGCCGCGAGATGGAGCAGGGTGTGGCCGCGGCGGCGGCGGGCCGCCCAGGCGTTATCTGGATACGCGAGATGCTGCCGCGCCAGGAGACCATCCAGCTCTACAGCCACGCCGCGATCTTCTGTTGCCCGTCGGTCTACGAGCCGTTCGGCATCATCAACCTCGAGGCGATGGCATGCGAGACCGCGGTCGTCGCCTCCGCCGTCGGCGGCATCCCGGAGGTCGTGGTGCCGGAACAGACCGGCTTGCTGGTCGATCCGGGGCTCAAACCGGGCACCTTCGAGCCGCAGGATCCGCAGGCGTTCTCCGAGGCGCTTGCCGCCGCGATCAACCGCCTGGCGCGGGATCCGGCGCTGCGCGCGCGGTTCGGCGTTGCCGGTCGCGCCCGCGTGGTGGACCATTTCAGCTGGGACGCGATTGCGCAGAGCACGATCGCGCTCTATCGCTCGCTGGTGGAGGCCGCTCCGGCGGGCACTGGCGGGTAGCGCAGGCCAGCGAACCGCGATGATCTGCGCGCGGTTGCCGCCAAACCTGGCGCTAGTGCCTGACCCTGCCGCTCACCGACTGCAGCAGGTCGGCGGACTCCGCGAGCTCCGATACGCGCGCCAGCTCTTCGCGCAGCCGCAGGTTCTCTTCGCGCAGCGCCGCGAGCTCCTTGCCGTCGGATGCGCGAGCCGGATCCGGCAAGGTTTCCCGTGCCGGCTCAGGTGGCGCGGCCCGCGCGGGCTCCTGCCCGGCGCGGCCGATTGGCGGGAACAGGCTCATGGTCCGACCCATCCCCGTGAGGTTCCGCCCAGCCTCTTCCACCGCGGACGGCAGGAAGCTCTGCATGCTGCGGGCCATCGAGTCGCGCACCTGCTTCTGCTGCGCCGCGAACTGCTCCATCACGCGCTCGAGATACTCCGGCACCAGCCCCTGCATGCTGTCGCCGTAGAAGCCGATCAATTGGCGCAGGAAGGCAGTGGGCAGCATGTTTCGCCCCCGCGTCTCCTCCTCCATGATGATCTGGGTGAGCACCGACCGGGTGATGTCGTCGCCGGTCTTGGCGTCGTAGACCACGAAGTCGCGCCCCTGCCTGACCATTTCGGCGAGGGTGTCCAGGGTGATGTAGATCGAACTCTCGGTGTCGTAGAGCCGGCGATTGGCGTATTTCTTCACCACGATCGGTGCAACCGGTCGATCGTCTTGCAAAATACCCTCCCGTCGGGACCCTGAGCGACCACGATAGCATAAACGCGACGCGGCCGCTCCCGTCGCGCGCGCCTTCCTAGCATCGCAACGCGCGGACACCAAAATGGCTGCGGCGCCAGGCTCAGCTGACCGGATCGCGTCACAGGCTCGGATCCGTGCGCCGCAGGGGTTTCCGCGCCGAGACGTCCTCGAACCACCGGGTGAGCAGCGGATGGCCGGCCCAGGGCGCAAGCCGCCGAGATCATGCCGAAGTCGATGTGCCTGCGGGCGAAGCGGCCTCCAGGGTGTCGAGGACACGCATCACCGCCGCCTTCTGGCGCATGGCCAGCGGATGCTTCGGCGGCACGCCGCCTCGCGATGCCAGGTTCCCTCGCAGCACCGCCGCAGTCATGATGACGTCGCCCAGCGCCTGCAGGCGCAGGCTGATCCACCGCGCCGCTCCCCCGGCCGGGATGATCGGCAGGTCCCTGGCGATGCCGCTCAGCTACTCGCAGATCACCGGGCTGTCGGACAAGGCGAAGCCGTCCTGCGTAACCAGGGTGGGGATCAGGCCCGGAGGATTGACTTCAAGCAGCTCCGCCGGGTCGGCGATCGGGTCGGTCTCGATCTGCTGCTCCAGCCCGAGCAGGACGGCGCTGACCCGCACCTCGCGGGCGAACGGGCTCGCCTTGCTGCAGTACAGCTTCAACGAAATCCATCCTTCCAGGCGCGCAGGCGGGTGAACGCGGCGAGGTCGGGCGCCAGCAGGAACGGGTTGGCGGCGCGCTCGGCTTCCAGACGTACCGGCAGCGTCGCGAGCTTCTGCGCGCGTCGTTGCGCCACCAGCTTGGCCTGCGCCGCCACCGCCGCGTTGTGCGGCAGCGCGGCCAGGGCGAAGCGGGCGTTCGCCTCGGTGTATTCATGACCGCAGCAGATCAGCGTCTCGTCCGGAAGGGCGGCGAGGCGGCGCAGGCTGTCGTGCATCTCGGCCGCGCTGCCTTCGAGCAGCCGGCCGCACCCGAGGCTGAACAGGGTGTCGCCGCAGAACAGCGCCGGGGTCGCCGGGAAGAAGAACGAGACATGCCCGCGCGTGTGCCCCGGCGTCTCGATCACCTGCCCCTTCGAGGCGCCGAGCACAACCGCGTCGCCTTCGCGCACCGCCTGATCCAGCTTCGGCAGGCGATGGCGGTCGGCGGCCGCGCCGACAATGCGCGCACCGGTGGCGGCGCGCACCGCGTCCGCCGCCGTGATGTGATCTGCGTGGTGATGCGTCAGCAGGATAAGCGACACCGTGCCGCCACCCTGCGTCGCCGCACGCAGCGCCGCCATCACCGGCGCCTCCTCGGCCGGGTCGACCACCGCGATGGCGCCGCTGTCGCGGTCCTGCAGCAGCCAGGCATAGTTGTCGGACAGGATAGCGACCGGCGTGATCGACAGGCCGGAGCCCGGATCTGGATCGGGATGCGCAGTCAGGGGAGCCTCCGTTCGCGACGCCGGGTGAGCTCGCCGCGACGGATGCGGCGGACGTGCTAATGAGAGTGCCATGCGAGACGAGTTCCGGGGAGTGACCGATTTCTACGCCAGCCGCGGCGGCCGCGTCGCCGCCCGGCTGCTTCGCCGCCGGATCTCCGGTGTCTGGCCCGACCTTTCGCGGCTGCGCGTGCTCGGCCTCGGCCACGCCCAGCCCTTCCTGTCGCTGTGGGAGCGGCAGGCAAGGCTGTGCATCGCCGCCGAGGCGCACGGCGCCCCGATCCACCTGCTGGCTTCGGCGTCCTGCGTCGTGCGCGAGGACAGGCTGCCGTTCCCCGACCTCAGCTTCGATCGCATCCTGCTCAGCCATGCGCTGGAGACCTCGCGGAATGCGCCGAAGCTGCTGCGGACGGTTTGGCGCGTGCTCCGCGACGATGGCCGCCTGCTGCTGGTGGTGCCGAACCGGCGCGGCATCTGGGCGCACCTGGAGAACACGCCCTTCGGCCAGGGCGCGCCGAGCACGAGGCGGCAGATCGAGCGGCTGCTCGCCGACTCGCTGTTCCGGGTGGAGAAGGTCGAGGGCGCGCTGTGGCTGCCGCCCGCGGATCTGCGGCCGCTGCTGCGAATGGGCAACCTGGTGGAGCGCACCGGCGCGCGCATGGCGCCGCAGCTTTCCGGGGTGCTGCTGATCGAGGCGGTGAAGGACGTCTACGCAGCCCTCCCCGCGGGCAAGCAGGCGCGGCGGCGGGTGCTGATGGCGACGGCCTGAGCCGGGCGGCAGGCTAGGCGCGCATCCCCATCGCGTTCTCCTCGAGCAGGTCGAGCAGCGGCGAGGCCGCGAGGCAGAACTGCACCGTCGGCACCAGCAGATCGCTCACCAGCGCCGGCATCGCCACCGGCAGCTCGGCCTCGATCTGCAGGCTGTGGTCGGCTCCCAGCGTCAGCTTCCAGCGCGGCGGAAGCAGCGCCGGCAAGCCCCGCAGCAGCTCGAAGGCGTCGGGTCGCGCCGCAGCGGCGATCGCGCTGCTCGGCATGCGACCGATCCTGGTGCGGAACACCATGGTGCCGCTCGGCGCATCCTCCTCGGCGCGCAGCGAGGTCGTCACCGGCCGCTCGCGCCAGCGGAACTCCATCCCGAGCTTCGAGGCGGGGAGGCTCGGGCTCAGCCGGCCGCCCTGGTCGACGTCGAACATGCCGAGGCTGCCGTAGCCCTCCGCGCCGGCCCCAGTGCCACGATCCATGCGCTCCACGCGTTCCTCCCGTCGTCGCACCGAGTTCCTGGGCACTTTCGTCGCCAGGACCCATATCGGTGGCACCCCATTGCATCCCGCGCTTGACCCTGCGTCGGGCGCTTGACCAAGTGCGAACTTGACCAAGAAAGGTGAACCATCGATGAACGCGCCCGCATGTCCTCGCTGATACGCTCGTTCAAGCTCGTCCTGGCACCGCCGCACCCGGCAGGACGGCCGTTCCTCGCTGCTGCCCTCGTCACCGTGGTCGGCGCCGCGTCGCTCGGCCGGCGCTTCCGCTGGCTGGCGGCGGCGGGCGGGGTGTTCGGCTCGTTCTGCTTCTACTTCTTCCGTGATCCGGACCGGATCCCGCCGCTGCGCCCCGGGGTCGTGGTGGCACCGGCGGACGGCCATATCGTGTCGATCATGCGGGCGCCGCCGCCGCCGGCGCTCGACATGGGCACGGAGCCGCGCTGGCGGATCGCGATCTTCCTTTCGGTGCTAGACGTGCACGTCAACCGGATACCCGCCGCCGCCACCGTCACGCGGGTCGTCTACCACGCCGGGCGCTTCCTCAATGCGAGCCTGGACAAGGCCGATATGGAGAACGAGCGCAACGCCATCGCGCTGCGCCTCGCCGACGGGCGCGAGATGGCGGTGGTGCAGATCGCCGGACTGGTGGCGCGGCGCATCGTGTGCACTGCACGCGAGGGCGACGGCTTCGCCACCGGGGAGCGGTTCGGAATCATCCGCTTCGGCAGCCGCACCGACCTCTACCTGCCGCCGGGAGTGGAGCCGCTGGCGGCGGTCGGGCAGACCACGATCGGCGGCGAAACCGTCCTTGCCCAGCTTTGACCTCGCACCGCTGCCGCGAACGCGCCGGCTGAAGCGGCTGCGCCGGCTCGGCCGGCGGGACAACCGGCCGCGCTTTCGCGGACAATCCTTCAACCGGCTGATCCCCAACATCCTGACCATGGTCGGGCTGTGCGCCGGGCTGAGCGCGATGCGCTCCGGGCTGGACGGCCATTTCGGCCTTGCCGCGGCGGCGCTGCTGCTCGCCGCCTGCATCGACGGAGTGGACGGGCGGATTGCCAGGATGCTGCGCGCGACCAGCCGCTTCGGCGCCGAGTTCGACAGCCTCTCCGACTTCCTGTGCTTCGGCGTCGCGCCGCCCTTCATCCTGTACCTGTGGTCGCTGCATGCCGGCGGGCGCTACGGCTTCCTGCCCTGCATCCTGTTCACCGTGTGCATGGCGCTGCGCCTGGCACGGTTCAACGCGACCATCCCCGGCGCGCCCGAGGCGCCGACCTACGCCTACAACTTCTTCACCGGGGTGCCGGCTCCGGCCGGGGCCGGACTGGCGCTGTTCCCGCTGTTCGTCGGGCTCGAGGCAAACAAGCTGCACTGGCCGGGACTGCTCGCCGCTGCCCGCCACCCGCTGTTCGTCGCCGTCATGCTGGTCGGCGTGGCGCTGCTGCTGGTCTCGACCTTGCCGGTCTGGTCGTTCAAGAACTTCAAGGTTCCCGCCGACGCGGTGCTGCCGATGCTGCTCGGCATCTGCGGCGGCACCGCCGTGCTGATCGCCGATCCCTGGGCCGCACTCGCCGGCGCCGGAGTGATCTACCTGGTGATGCTGCCGTTCAGCCGGCGCAGTTTCCGCAGGCTCAGGGCGGATGCGGAGGCACTGCAGGAGGAAGTTCCGGACGAGGCGGCGGCGCAGCCTTGAGCGTCGCCGCGGGCACCCCGCTTGCGGCCGGCTAGAGCATCTCCAGCGGCACCGGGCGGTCCGGCGGCGGGAAGGCGCGGTCGAGCACCGTGAGGTCCTCGTCGTCCAGCACGATCGAGGCCGCCTCGGCATTCTCGCGCACATGCGTCGCCGTGCCGGCCTTGGGGATGCTGATCACGTTCTGGTGCCGCAGGGTCCAGGCGAGCGCGACCTGTGCCGGGGTCTTGCCGTGCCGGCGCGCGACCGAAGCAAGAGCCGGATGAAGCAGCAGCGCGCCCCCCTGTCCGACCGGCGAGTAGGCCATCAGCGGCACGCCCTGCTCGAAGCCGTAGCGCAGCAGATCGAACTCCACGCCGCGATGCTCGAGGTTGTACAGCACCTGGTTGGCGAGGCAGCCGCGCGGACGAGCCAGCCCGACCAGGGACTGCATGTCGTCGAGGTCGAAGTTCGACACCCCCCAGTCGCCGATCAGGCCGTCGCGCCGCAGCAGCTCAAATCCGTCGATGGTCTCGCCGAGCGACACGCTGCCGCGCCAGTGCAGCAGGTAGAGATCGATCCGCTCGGTGCCGAGCCGCTTCAGGCTCGCTTCGCAGGAGCGTCGCACGCCCTGCTTGGTGGCGTGGCTCGGCAGCACCTTGCTGACCAGGAACACCTGGTCGCGCAGCCCCGCGATTGCCTCCCCGACCAGGCGCTCCGAGGCACCGTCGCCGTACATCTCGGCGGTGTCGATCAGGGTCATGCCGAGCTCGATGCCGAGCCGCAGGCTGTCGCGCTCGCGGCTGGCGCTGGCACGATCGGAGCCCATGTTCCAGGTACCCTGGCCAAGTGCCGGCACGCTGGAGCCGTCGTGCAGGCGAACCCGTCGCGCCGTGCCGCTCACGGCGTGGAACCGTCGCTGTCCTCGCTGGCCTCGCCTCCGGCTCCCCCCAAACCGCCTCCCGCGATCTCGCTCTTCTCGCGGTCGCTGTGCGGATAGGACTTGGAGATGCCCTGCTCCAGGGTGTCGGGTATGCCGTTGGTCATGCCAGGCTGGTTCACGTGCTCATGGCTGGCCGTCCTCGCATCGAGGTCCGGGTTCTCCGTCGGCCGCGTGTCGTCGTCGCGCATCAGATCCTCCTGCTGCAGGCAGAACCGGCGGGGCCACGGGCGGTTGCCTGCCGTCGCGGCTCAGCCAGCCTTCTGCCAGCCTTTCGCGTCCTGTCGCCAATAGGTCAGGCGGTGGCCGCCCTGCTTCAAGGCCGACCAGCGGCCGCGTGCCGCAGCGACCGCCGCCGCATCGCCGCCGTCGAACAGGTCGAACACGCGCTCGAACGGCTCGGCTGCCGCCTCCACGCCGTCGAGCAGGAACAGGAAGCTCGCCCCGTTGGCAGCTTCGCCCGGGCCCGACGAACCGGCGATCAGCACCGGCTGCAGCTCCGCGTCACCCAGCGCCGCGCTGCCGTGCGGCAGCCAGACCGGCTCGGGCAGCTTCCAGAGCGCCTCGTCGAGAGCCGCCGCGCGCGCCTCGTCGCGCACCCGCACCAGGGCACGCTTGCCGAGCTCGAGGGTGCGTTCCAGCAGCCGCGGCAATGCCTGCTCGGCGCTGCTGCGGGTCAGGTGGTAGAAGCCGATCTCGGACATCGGGACGGTCAGTTCTCGTAGCGGCTCGCCACCAGCCGGTCGAGCAGGCGCACGCCGAAGGCCGTCGCACCCTTCGGCACGGTGGCCGCGTCCTTGCTGCTCCAGGCAGTGGCGGCGATGTCCAGGTGCGCCCAAGGCACGTTGCCGACGAAGCGCTGCAGGAACTGCGCCGCCGTGATCGAGCCGCCGGGCCGGCCGCCGATGTTCTTCATGTCGGCGATGTCGGAGCGCAGCAGCTTGTCGTAGGCCTCCCCCATCGGCATGCGCCACAGCGCCTCGCCGGAAGCGAGCCCGGCCTCGAGCAGCTGCTGCGCCAGCGGGTCATCGTTGCAGAACAGCCCGGCATGCTCGTGCCCGAGGGCGACCACGATCGCCCCGGTCAGGGTCGCGAGATCGATCATGAAGCGCGGCTTGAAACGCTCCTGCGCGTACCAGAGCACGTCCGCCAGCACCAGCCGCCCCTCGGCGTCGGTGTTGATCACCTCGATGGTCTGCCCGGAATGGCTGGTGACCACGTCGCCTGGGCGCTGCGCGCTGCCGGACAGCATGTTCTCGACCAGGCCGACCAGTCCCACCGCGTTGACCCGGGCGCGCCGCCCGGCCAGGACCGCCATCAGCCCGACAACCGCGCCGGCGCCGGCCATGTCCCACTTCATGTCCTCCATGCCGCCGGCAGGCTTGATCGAGATGCCGCCGGAATCGAACGTCACGCCCTTGCCGACGAAGGCGACCGGCGCCTCGTCGCCGCCGCCGTTCCAGCGCATGATGACGCAGCGCGCCTCCTGGTCCGAGCCCTGCGCCACGCCCAGCAGAGCGCCAAAGCCAAGGGCCGCCATCGCCGCCGGCCCCAGCACCTCGACCTCGAGGCCCAGGCCGGATCCGGCCAGCGCCTCGATGCGGTCGGCGAACACCGGCGGGCTCAGCACGTTGGCAGGCTCGCTGACAAGGTCGCGGGCGATGAACACCCCGTGCGCCACCGCGGCCAGCGCCGGCCACGCATCGCGCGCCGCGTCGGGGGTGTCGGTGAGCACGCCGAGCGTGCCTAGCCGCCGCTTATCCTCCGGCTTCTCGCGGGTGCGGTAGCGATCGAAGCGGTAGGCGCCGAGACGCGCACCGAGTGCGGCGTGCGCGGCCAGCGTCCCGCTCAGGACGGAGGCGTCGAGGAACGCTTCCGCGCCGCTCCTGAGCGCCGTGGACGCTGCACTTCCGGCCGCCTCCGCGCCGCGCGCGTCGAGCTCGGCGGCACGGCCGAGCCCGATCACCACGACGCGCGACAGGCCGGCTCCCGGACCCGGCAGCACCAGCCGCTTGTCGCGTCCGAAGCTGAACTCCGAGGCCTGCAGACCGCGCGTGATGGCACCCTCGGTGGCACGGTCGAGCGACTGGAACAGCGCAGAACGCTCCGTGTCCTCGGCGACCAGCAGTGCTGCCGCGCTTCCCGGCTTCAGCGTCTCGAGGCGTGCCTCGGCAAACTCGATCTCCAGCATCGCGTCGTCTCCGGCTCCGGGCCCTGCTCGGCCCCGCGGCCTAGTTATGTGACATTTCGTGGCGGGGCCAGCCCGCGGCATCGCTCGGGCACTGCCGTGGCGCTGCCCTGGCGCTGCCGTGGCGCCGGCCGCGGCGCACATCTCGGCCCTTCCCGCTCGCCCCCGCTCCCGCTAGGTGTCGGGGATGAACGACATCGAGCTGCTGGCCCGGGCCGCGGCGCTCGCCACCCGTGCCGGCGCGGTCATCATGCAGATACGCGCGCGCGGCTTCGAGACCCGCACCAAGGCCGACCTCAGCCCGGTGACCGAGGCCGACCACGCCGCCGAGGCAATCATTCTCGAGGGGCTGCGCCTGCCGGGCGACAGGACGCCGATCCCGGTGGTGGCCGAGGAGGAGGTGGCGGCCGGACGCCACGAAAGCGTGGGCGACTGCTTCTGGCTGGTCGACCCGCTCGACGGCACGCGCGAGTTCGCCGCCGGGCGGCGGAGCTTCACCGTCAATATCGGGCTGGTGCGGGGCGGCCGGGCGGTGCTCGGCGCGGTGGCGCTGCCGGCATACGGCGAGCTCTTCCTCGGCATCGTCGGCCAGGGAGCGGTGCGACGCGACGCGAACGGCGAACGCGCCGTCGCTGCCCGCGCCGCACCCGCGTCCGGGCTCGCCGTGCTCGCCTCACGCCACTACGCGAACGACCCGACCCTGCTCGCCTACCTGGGCACCCAGCGCATCGCCAGCATCGACAATATCGGCTCGGCGGCGAAGTTCGTGCGCGTCGCCGAAGGGGCGGCCGACCTGTATCCGCGCCTCGGCCGCACCATGGAATGGGACACCGCGGCGCCGCAGGCGGTGCTGGAGGCGGCCGGAGGCAGCGTCAGGCTGCTCGACGGGACGCCGCTCGGCTACGGCAAGCCGGGCTGGGAGAACCCGCACTTCATCTGCCGCGGCAGAACCTAGCGCGTGGTGCTATGGTGCACCCTCTTTCTGCAGAGTCGGGTGATCGGGCGGAACGCATGCGGACGCTACGGACGCAGTGTCTTGAAGCGGATGCGGCCGGCATCGCCCGCGCCGCGGCGCTGCTCCGCGAGGGCCGGCTGGTCGCGTTCGGCACCGAGACGGTCTACGGCCTGGGCGCCGATGCAGGGCAGCCGCGGGCGGTCGCGGCACTGTTCGCCGCCAAGCGGCGGCCGTCCCGCAACCCCCTGATCGCGCACGTGGCCGATGCGGCGGCGGCGTTCCGCGTGACGCGGCGCACCCCGCTCGCCGGCATCCTGGCGGATGCGTTCTGGCCCGGGCCGCTGACCCTGGTGCTGGCGCGACGGAGCGACGGCGGCGTCTGCCCCGCGGTCTCGGCGGGATCGTCCACCCTGGCGATCCGGGTGCCCTCGGGCAGCGCCGCGCGGGCGCTGCTGCGTGCGGTGGACCGGCCGATCGCCGCCCCTTCGGCCAATCCTTCCGGGTGCGTCAGCCCGACCGAGGCCGCGCATGTGCTGGAGGGCCTGGCCGGGCGGATCGACGCCGTGCTTGATTGCGGCCCCTGCGCCGTCGGCCTGGAAAGCACGGTGCTCGATCTGAGACGGGACGAGGCGGTGCTGCTTCGTCCCGGCGGGGTGTCCAGCGAGGCCATCGCGGCGCTGCTGGCGGCGCACCGGGCACCGCCGCTTCGTCGTGGCGAGAACGCGACCTCGCCGGCGCCCGGCATGCCCGTCCTGGCCGGGACGCTCGCCTCGCCCGGCATGCTCGCCTCGCACTATGCGCC
>CAXTNV010000065.1:0-18895 GCA_964245755.1 uncultured Acetobacteraceae bacterium
GGCGGTGGTGCGCGCGGCGGGCGCGGTCGGCGTCGCCGCCGCGGCCGACGTGGCCGACGGCGAGGCGCTGGAGCGGGCGGCGCGCAGCGTCGCGGCGGCGCTGGGGCCGATCGACGTCTGGATCAACGCCGCCGGCAACGGGGTGTACGGCCGGCTGCTCGACATCCCGGAGGCGGAGTATCGACGGGTGACCGACGTCACCTACATGGGCACGGTGAACGGCACCCGCTCGGCGCTTCGATGCATGATGCCGCGCGACCGCGGGGTCATCGTCAACGTGTGCTCCGGCATCGCCTTCCACGGCCTGCCGCTGATGACGTCCTATGTCGGCGCCAAGGCGGCGGTGCGCGGCTTCGGGCAGTCGGTGCGTGCCGAGCTTCGCCTCGCGCGCAGCCGGGTGCGCCTGTGCACGGTGTTCCCGCCGGCGGTCAACACGCCGTTCTTCAGCCATGCCCCTTCCTACATGGGCTTCCCGTCGCGGCCGGTGCCGCCGGTGTATCAGCCCGAGGTGGTGGCGCGCGCGCTCTACCTGGCGGCGGACGGACGCCAGCGAGAGATGACGGTGAGCTCGGTCGTCACCGCGTTCGCGCTGGTGTCGCGGCTGTCGCCTCGCCTGGCCGCCTGGCTGACCGAGCGGCTGCGCTTCGAGGCGCTGCTGTCGCGCGATCCGGCGGCGGCCGCGGCCGAGGAGCCCAGCCTGTTCGCGCCGCCGCAGCGGCTGTCCGGCGTGCACGGGCCGTTCGGCCACCGTGCCCGCGGCTGGAGCGCGCAGGTCTGGCTGCGCGGCGCCGGCCGGGTGCTGCTCGGCACGCTGCTCAGGGCGTCGCGGCCAGCGCCTCGGTCGCGGCCACCACCCGCCTGCGCAGCGCCGGATCGAGCACCAGCCGGTTCGGAGGCACCGGCCGGCAGCGCTTCAGATAGGCGCCGTTGACCCCGGCGCATCGTGCCGACAGGGCGGCGTAGAGCGGCGTCTCGGCACCCTGGCGCTCGCTCAGCACGAACGGCGCCATCATCCTCCAGGCGACAGCCGCAGCCGGCGGGCCGCGCACCAGCCCGGTGGCGACCGTGCCCGGGTGCACGACGTTGACGGTGACGCCGACGCCCTCGAGCTGTTGTGCCAGCTCCAGGCTGGCCATCAGCAAGGCGAGCTTGGAGCGGGCATAGGCGCGCGTCATGCGCCAGTGCCGAACCAGCTCGAGATCGTCGGGATCGATCCGGGCGCGATCGGAGGTCGACGAGCCGACATCGACGATCCGCGCGGCAGGATCGCGCCGCAGCGCCGGCAGCAGCGCCCGGGTCAGCACGAACGGGGCGAGGTGGTTGACCGCGAGCGTGCGCTCGTGACCCTCGCGGGTGACGACCCGGTGCGGCGACAGCGTGCCGGCGTTGTTGACCAGAACGCCGATGCCGTCGGTCCGCGACAGCACGAGGGCTGCCGCGGCGCGGGTGTCGCACAGCAGCGACAGGTCGGCCTGGATCGGCTCGATCCGTCCGGCGCTTCCGGGGATGCGGCCGTCGATCCATTCGCGCGTCGCCGACAGCCGCGACGGGTCGCGCCCGATCAGCAGCAGCCGGAAGCCGGCATCGGCGAGGCCGAGCGCGATCCAGCGTCCGATGCCGCCGCTGGCACCGGTGACGACGGCGCAGCGCCCGCCGCCGCCGCGGCTCCCGCCCTGGCTCCCAGCCTGGGTCATCGCGGCGCCGCTTCTCGGGCGCGCAGCCGAGCGACGTTGCGCTGGTGGTCGGCGAGGCTGATTGCAAAGGCGTGGCCGCCGCTGCCGTCGGCGACGAAGTACAGCGCATCGCTGGTCGCCGGATGCGCAACCGCCCGCAGCGAGGCGGTGCCCGGCGTGCAGATCGCGTCCGGCGGCAGGCCGCCCACTGCATAGGTGTTGTAGGGGTTCTGCTGCGCGAGGTCGGAACGTCGCAGCGGGCGCGACAGGCCCAGGCCGCCGGAGGCCGCGTAGGCGACGGTCGGGTCCGACTGTAGCCGCATGCCCAGGCGCAGACGGTTGAGGAACACGCGGGCGACCAGCGGGCGCTCGGCGGGGAGTGCGGTCTCGCGCTCGACGATGCTGGCCAGGGTCAGCAGCTGCGCCGGCGTGCTCAGCCCGAGGGTCGGGTCGCGGTCGCGCCAGATCGCCGAAAGCCGGTCCCGCATCGCCACCCGCATGCGCCCGATCAGGGCGTTGCGCGAGGTGCCGCGCTCGTAGGCGTAGGTTTCCGGCAGCACGTCGCCCTCCTGCGGCACCGGCGTCTCGCCCGACAGCGCGCCGGCGCCGTCGAGCAGCGTCGCGATCTGTGCCGCGGTCAATCCCTCGGAGATGGTCAGCGCGTGCTGCACCGGCCGCGCGGTGCGCAGCACCTCGAGCAGCGCGCGCGGCGAGGCGTGGGCGGGGAAGGCCAGCTCGCCGGCATGGATCGCTCCTTCCCTGCGGGTCAGCAGGATCGCCAGGCGGAAAGCGGCGCGTGCCGGAGCACCGGGAAACAGTGCGCCGCGCCGCTGCAGCGCCTCGATGGCCTTGTCCACGCCGCGCGGCACGACGATGGCGCTGTCGGCGACGAGCGGTCCGGGCGTGTCGTACAGCCGCATGGCGCCCAGCACGACGCCCAGCGGCAGCGCCAGGACGAGCAGCAGGGCCAGCCAGGCGATCAGGCGGCGGATCGCGGGTCAGGGGAGCGCATCCCCTGCCTTCCGCGCGTCAGACGGCCGCGAACAGGATGCTGGCGTTGGTGCCGCCGAAGCCGAAGCTGTTGGACAGCGCCACGCGTATGCGACGCCTCTGCGCGGTGTGCGCGACCCGGTCGATCACGCTCTCGCGGCTCGGCTGATCGAGGTTCAGGGTCGGGGGCGCCACGCCGTCGCGGATCGCCAGCATGCAGAAGATCGCCTCGATCGCGCCGGCGGCGCCCAGCAGGTGGCCGGTCGCCGACTTGGTCGACGACATCGCCAGGCCGCGCGCGTGCTCGCCGAACAGGCGCTCCACCGCCTCCAGCTCCAGGTCGTCGGCCATGGTGGAGGTGCCGTGCGCGTTCACGTACTGTATGTCCGACGGCGTGACGCCGCCGTGGCGCAGCGCCGCGACCATGGCGCGATAGGCGCCGGCATGGCCCTCTGGCGGGGCGGTGATGTGGTGCGCGTCGCCCGACAGGCCGTAGCCCAGCACCTCGGCGTAGATCTTGGCGCCGCGCCGCTTCGCGTGCTCGTACTCCTCGACCACCACGACCCCGGCACCCTCGCCCATCACGAAGCCGTCGCGGTCGCGGTCCCAGGGCCGGGAGGCACGCGACGGCGTCTCGTTGAAGCCGGTGGACAGCGCGCGCGAGGCGCAGAAGCCGGCGATGCCGAGTGCGCAGACCGCGGCCTCGGCGCCGCCCGCGACCATCACGTCGGCATCGCCGAGCATGATCAGGCGCGAGGCGTCGCCGATCGCGTGCACGCCGGTGGCGCAGGCGGTGACGGCTGAATGGTTCGGTCCCTTGAAGCCGTAGCGGATCGAGAGGTGGCCGGACACCAGGTTGATCAGCGACGACGGGATGAAGAACGGCGACAGCCGCCGCGCACGGCCCTCATGCACCTGCACCGAGGCCTCGTAGATGGTCTGCAGGCCGCCGATGCCCGACCCGATCATCACGCCGGTGGCGCAACGATCCTCCTCGCCCTGCGGCATCCATCCGGAGTCCTCGACCGCTTCGCTGGCGGCGACCAAGCCCAGATGGATGAAGCGATCCATCTTCTTCTGGTCCTTCTGCGGGATCCACTCCGACAGGTCCAGGCCGCCGGTGGCGCGGCTGCCCGCTGGCACCTCGCCCGCGACCTGCGCCGGCAACTCGGAGGGGTCGAAGGACCGGATCCGCTCGATGCCGGTCTCGCCCTCGATCAGGCGGCGCCAGAAGGGCGCGACGCCGACCCCGAGCGGGCCCGCGATGCCCATGCCGGTGACGACGACGCGCCGCACCTGCCTGCCGCTCGTCATGCTGCTGCCTCGTGACGCCTCAGGCGGCCTTCTGCTTCTCGATGTAGTCGATCGCGTCCTTGACCGTGGAGATCTTCTCGGCCGCGTCCTCGGGGATCTCGACGCCGAAAGCCTCTTCGAACGCCATCACCAGCTCGACCGTGTCGAGGCTGTCGGCACCGAGGTCGTCGATGAAGGAAGCCTCCGGGGTCACCTTGCTTTCCTCGACACCGAGGTGCTCCACGACGATCTTCTTAACCTTGTCGGCGATCTCGCTCATCTTATCCTGCTTCCTCTTTGCCCCGGAAAAACGGGCGGTTCCTTCTCGTTCGTCCTGTCCTGTGCTCCGGGAGCCGAGTTCGAGCCCCGGGAACCTGCCGGCCCGCTCCGGACGAAGCAGCGGGCGATTAGCATGGATTTTCACCGCTAGCCAAGGCGCCGCGTCCGGCACCGGGGCGGCTTGACGGCGCGAACGTGGCACAAAGGTGAAATGCGCCGGGCTCAGATCATCGCCATGCCGCCGTTGACGTGCAGCGTCGTGCCGGTCACCCAGGCGGCCTGCTCGGAGGCGAGGTAGAGCACGGCTGCCGCGACGTCCTCGGGCGTGCCCATACGCCCCAGCGGAATGGCGGCGCGCAACCTGTCGCGCTGCGGTTCGGACAGCGCGTCGGTCATCGCGGTGGCGACGAAACCCGGTGCCACCACGTTGACGGTGATGCCGCGCGACCCGACCTCGGCCGCCAGCGACTTGCTCATGCCGATCAGGCCGGCCTTCGCCGCGGCGTAGTTGGACTGGCCGGCATTGCCGGTGACGCCGACGATGCTGGCGATCGAGACGATGCGGCCGGCACGCTGGCGCAGCATGCCCTTCAGCGCCGCGCGGCACAGGCGGAACGGCGCGGCGAGATCGACATCCAGCACCTGGTGCCAGTCCGCGTCTTTCATGCGAAGCGCCAGGCCGTCGCGGGTCATGCCGGCGTTGTTGACCAGGATGTCCAGGCCACGCCCACCGGCCTGTTCGGCTTCGGCGACCAGCGCGTCGGCCGCCGCGGGGTCCGACAGTTCGGCCGGACAGACATGGGCGCGTTCGCCGAGACGCCCGGCCAGCGCGTCGAGCGCCTCCCTGCGGGTGCCGGACAGCACCAGCGTGGCACCCTGGCCGTGCAGAAGCTGAGCGATGGCGGCGCCGATGCCGCCGGACGCACCGGTCACGAGCGCAGTCTTGCCGTCGAGCCTGAACATGGCGGATCCCCTGACTTCAGCTTCGGTCTGGCGGCGGAGCGGGCGTCAGAGCAGCTTCAGCAGCCCCTCGATCTCCTCGGGGGTGCCGGCGCTGCGGGTCGCGGCGTCCGGCGCGATGCGCCTGCACAGTCCCGACAGCACCTTGCCGGCACCGAGCTCGACGAAGCTGTCCACGCCCATCGCGGTCATCGCCAGGACGCTCTCGCGCCAGCGCACCGTCGAGGTGACCTGGCGCACCAGCAGCTCGCGGATCTGCTCCGGCCCGCTCACCTTGGCGGCGGTGACGTTGGCCACCAGCGGCAGCGACGGGGCCGCGATCTCCGCCTCGCCCAGAGCGTCGCGCATCGCGTCCGCGGCCGGCGCCATCAGCGAGCAGTGGAACGGTGCGGACACCGGCAGCAGCATGGCGCGGCGGATGCCGCGCTCCTTGGCGAGCTCGATCGCGCGGGCCACCGCGCTGAGCGCGCCGGAGATCACCACCTGGCCGCCGCCGTTGTCGTTGGCGACCTCGATCACCTGGCGCGCCTCGGGCCGGCCTTCGACACGCAGCACCGCCGCGGCGGCGCAGATCTCCTGCGCCTGCTCCACCTCGACCCCGAGCAGCGCCGCCATCCCCCCCTCGCCCGGCGGCACCGCCTGCTGCATGGCGCTGCCGCGCAGGCGCAGCAGCCCGGCGGTCCGCGCGATGCCGAGGCTGCCGGCCGCGGCCAGGGCCGCATACTCGCCCAGCGAATGGCCGGCGACGACGGCCGCCCTGCTGGTCAGCCGCAGCCCGCCCTCGCGCTCCAGCACCCGCAGCACGGCGAGCGAGACCGCCATCAGCGCCGGCTGGGTGTTCTGGGTCAGGGTCAGCTCCTCGATCGGGCCCGCGAACATCAGCTTGGACAGCCGCTCGCCGAGCGCGTCGTCGACCTCCTGGAACACCTCCCGGGCTGGCGCGAAGGCAGCGGCGAGATCGCGGCCCATGCCGGCGAACTGGCTGCCCTGTCCGGGGAAGATGAAGGCATAAACGGGCATCGGGACGCGATCCGCTCCAGGACGACACAGTGCGAGATGGGGGAGAGCCCGGGCGGATGTCAATCTCGACCGGGTGGGCCGGGGTTGCCGTCCGGGCGACGGGATGGGACAGATCCGCCATGCCGGATGAACTCGATCCGACCGCGCATCGCACCCGGCCATGGACCGGCTGAGCATCCTGCTGCAGGGGCTGGATCTGCGTGTCACGCGCGGCCTGGAGATCGGCCCGCTGCACAACCCGATCCTGCGCCGGCCGCAGGCCGACGTGCTGTACGTCGACCACGTCGACACCGCGGGCCTGCGCGAGAAATACCGACAAGATCCGGACGTCGATCCGCGGCGGATCGTCGAGGTGGACATCGTGTGGAACGCCGGCGCGCTCATCGATGCCTGCGGCGAGGCGGCAGGTGCCGGCGGCGGCGGGCGCTTCGACTACGTGATCGCCTCGCACGTGATCGAGCACGTGCCGGACCTGATCGGCTGGCTGGCACAGTTGAAGTCGGTGCTGCATCCGTCCGGCACGGTGCGGCTGATCGTGCCGGACGGCCGCTACTGCTTCGACTACCGGCGCGAGACCAGCTCCGCCGCCGACCTGATCCTGGCCGCCCGCGCGTCGGCGACGGCGCCGGGGGCGCGGCAGATCCTGGACTTCATGCTGAACATAGCTCCGCTGCCGCTGGAGGTGGCCTGGAGCGGCCGCGGGCCGACCTGGCCGCCGCCGCAGCGCCTCGAGTACGAGCGCGCGGTGGCGGCGATGGAGCATGCGTCCGCGACAGGCGCCTATCGCGACGTGCATTGCTGGGTGTTCACGCCGCTGGCGTTCGCCCGCCTGATGCGCCAGCTGGCCGCCTACGGCCTGCTCGGCTTCGCCTGCAGCCGCTGCACCGCCACGGCTCCGGGCAGCCTGGACTTCTTCGTCCACCTGGTAGCGACGGACGATGCCGCGCTCATCGCCGAAAGCTGGAACTGGGCGATGCAGCAGCACGAGGTCGAGGCCCCGGCATGCGAACGAGTGGCCCAGCTGCAGGCCGAGCTCGCCTCGTTGCGCCGCTCGCGCAGCTGGCGCCTGACCAAGCCGCTTCGCACGTTGCACGCGAAGCTTGGCCGCACCCCCTGAGGACTGCTGTCCCGCGCATCGTCAGGCTCGGCGGGAGCACGGGTTCGGCGCATCGGCAAGGAAGCCGGCATGCAGCCCTGCAGGGTCGCCGCCGCGGCCTCACCAGGGTTGCGTCGTCAGCCGAAGATGAGGCTGTTCCCCAGGCTCGTGACGCCGGGGAGGTTGATCACCTTGCCGTCGCTGAAGTGGATCATGGTCGCGCCGCTGGTGGTGCTGGTGGTCACCGCGGACGGCTGGTAGCCGAACAATTCGACCTTATCGGTTCCGGGACGGAAGCCCCGGATACCCGTGAACCCGCCGGGCAGGCTGGATACCACGTCGTAGACGACGGCGCCGCTGCCCTCGACTATCAAGTTGCGCTGGATGAAGCTACCTGTCGAGCCGAGCAGGATCTGGGCGCTGCCGCTGCCACCGGTGACGGTCATGAAGCCGCTGCCGGCGAACAGGAGGCTGGCACCGCTGCCGAGCATGAGGTGGGACTCGCCGCTGCCGCACGCGACCAGCATGTTGCCGCCCTGACCCAGCACGTAGAGGCTGCCGCTGCCGCCGACGATCGAGTCTGCCGCTCCGGCGTCGCTGCCGAACACCTCGACCTGACCCGACCCCGCGAACACGGCGTCGCCGTTGCGGGCATCGACCTGGAGCCCGGCGGAACCGCCGACGATGGTGTCCCGGCCCGCGGCACCACCCTGAACCTCGAAGTTCCACGTAAAATTACCGTAAGCCTGGAGCGGAGTGGCGGACGAGGCGCCGGTGAAGATGAGACAGCCGGCGGTACTGCCGCCGGTGATGGTGTCATCGCCGCCGCCGGCGATGAGCGTTTCGCGTCCTGCCCCGGCGGTCAGCACGTCGTTGCCGATCGCGGCGCCGAACAGCAGGTCTCCGGCGGCGGCGCCCGTCAGGGTGGTGCTGGCGGGAAAGCCGAGATCCACGCTCTGCGAGATCAGCACGCTGTGCCCCGCCGCACCGCCGCTGAAGGAGCCGCCGCCGCTGCCGCCGAAGATCGTGACCGAGCCGGCACCGCCGGTGACCGAGCTCGCCAGGGAGCCGCCGATGAAGGTCAACCGGCCGGAGCCACCGGTGACGGTGACGTCGCCCGCGCCGGCTTCCACCGTATCGCTGCCGCTGCCCGCCTGCACCGAGGCGCCGCTCGGCGCCTCGTAGAACTGGGCGCCGCTGCCGAGCGTCACGACCTCGTCGGTGGGGTCCAGGAACCGTGAGGTCATAGATCGCTCCGGGCCGACGCCTGACATCCGGGTGCCGCGGACACGCTTCGGGTCGCCGCACGGTCAGTTCGGTATCGAACCAGATGCGGCTGCCGCCCTGGATTGTCAACGATCCCGGCCGCACTTCCTGCCTGCCGGGATCACGCGGAGGCGGCGCTCAGTCCGGCGACGCTCAGTCCGCGGCCTCCGCCAGCTCCTCGATCGGCGGGCAGGAGCAGATCAGGTTGCGGTCGCCGTAGCTGTTGTCGAGGCGGCCGACCGGGGCGAAGTACTTGTGGCGGCGGTCGACGCCGGACGGGAAGCAGGCCTCCTCACGGGAGTAGGCGCGCGTCCATTCGTCCGTGGTCAGGTCGGCGACTGTGTGCGGCGCGTGACGCAGCGGGCTGTGCGCCGCCGTGATCCGGCCCTGCTCCACCGCTGCGATCTCACGGCGGATGGCGATCATCGCGTCGCAGAAGCGGTCGAGCTCGGCCTTGTTCTCGGACTCCGTGGGCTCGATCATGAAGGTGCCGGCGACCGGGAAGCTCACCGTCGGCGCATGGAAGCCGTAATCGACAAGGCGCTTGGCGATGTCGTCCACGGTGATGCCGGTCGCCTCCTTGATCGGCCGCAGGTCGACGATGCACTCGTGCGCCACGTGCCCGTGCATGCCGCGGTACAGCACCGGGTAGTGCGGCGCCAGCCGGGCGGCGACGTAGTTGGAGTTGAGGATCGCGATCTCGGTGGCGCGCCGCAGTCCCGCCTCGCCCATCAGCAGGATGTAGGCGTAGGAGATCGGCAGGATCGAGGCGGAGCCGAACGGTGCGGCCGACACCGCTCCGACCTCGGGCCCACCGTCGAGATGCCCGGCATGCTGCGGCAGGAACGGCGCGAGGTGCGACGCGACGCCGATCGGACCCATGCCCGGACCGCCGCCGCCGTGCGGGATGCAGAAGGTCTTGTGCAGGTTGAAGTGGCTGACGTCGGCGCCGTAGCGGCCGGGCCGGCACAGCCCGACCTGGGCGTTGAGGTTGGCGCCGTCGAGATAGACCTGGCCGCCGGCCTCGTGCACGGCGGCGCAGATCTCGCGCACCGCCTCCTCGAACACGCCGTGCGTCGAGGGGTAGGTGATCATGATGGCGGCGAGACGCTCGGCGTGCCTGTCGATCTTGCGCCGCAGGTCTTCCACGTCGACGTTGCCGCTGCCGTCGCAGCCGACCACGACCACCTGCATGCCGGCCATCTGCGCCGAGGCGGGATTGGTGCCGTGGGCGGAGGCCGGTATCAGGCAGACGTCGCGACGGCCTTCGCCGCGGCTGCGGTGGTAGGCGCGGATCGCCAGCAGCCCGGCATACTCGCCCTGGGCGCCGGAGTTGGGCTGCAGCGACACCGCGTCGTAGCCGCTGATGCGGCACAGCGCCGCCTGCAGCTCCGCGAACAGGCGGTCGTAGCCGCGAGCCTGCCCGGAGGGCGCGAAGGGGTGCATGTCGCAGAAGCCGGGCCAGCTGATCGGCATCATCTCGACGGTGGCGTTCAGCTTCATCGTGCAGGAGCCGAGCGGGATCATGCTGCGGTCGAGCGCGAGATCCTTGTCAGACAGCCGGCGCAGGTAGCGCAGCATGTCGGTCTCGGATCGGTGCGCGTGGAACACCGGGTGCGTCATCAGCGCCGCGGTACGCACCAGCGAGCCCGGGATCGCGTCGCCCGGCGTGGCCAGGCCCGCCTCGATGGCGGCGACACGGTCGCCGTCGGCACAGAACGCCGACCATACCGCGCGCACCGTGTGCTGGCCGCTGGTCTCGTCGAGGCTGATGCCGACGCGGCCGCTCAGGCCGTGGCGGCGCAGGTTGATGCCCGCGTCGCACGCGCGTTCCAGCACGCGCTCGGCGCCCGCACCGGCATCCACCGTGATGGTATCGAAGAACGCGCCGGTCTCGACCGCGACGCCGAGTCCGCGCAGGCCGGCGGCAAGGATGGCGGCGAGGCGGTGGGTGCGACGTGCGATTGCGCGCAGGCCGTCCGGGCCGTGATAGACCGCGTACATCGAGGCGATGACGGCGAGCAGCACCTGGGCGGTGCAGATATTCGAGGTCGCCTTCTCGCGGCGTATGTGCTGCTCGCGGGTCTGCAGGGCGAGCCGGTACGCCGGCCGGCCGTGGCTGTCGATCGACACGCCGACCAGGCGGCCGGGGATCGCGCGCTTGAAGGCGTCGCGCACCGCCATGTAGGCCGCGTGCGGGCCGCCGAAGCCCATCGGCACGCCGAAGCGCTGCATCGAGCCCACGGCGATGTCGGCACCGAGTGCCCCGGGCGGCGTCAGCAGGGTCAGGGCAAGCGGATCCGCCGCCATGGTGACGATCGCGCCCGCCGCGCGCAGGGCCGCGATCGTGGCGCGGTGATCGCGCAGCGCGCCCGAGCTGCCGGGATAATGCAGCAGCGCCCCGAACACCGCGGCGGGATCGAGGTCGCGGTCCGGATCGCCCACCACCAGCTGCCAGCCGAGCGGCTCGGCGCGGGTGCGCAGCACGGCAAGCGTCTGCGGATGGGTGTCGGCATCGACGAAGAAGCTCGAGGCCTTGACGCTGCTGACGCGGCGCGAAAGCGCCATCGCTTCCGCCGCGGCGGTGGCCTCGTCGAGCAGGGAGGCGTTGGCCACGTCGAGCCCGGTCAGGTCGCAGACCAGGGTCTGGAAGTTCAGCAGCGCCTCCAGCCGGCCCTGGCTGATCTCGGGCTGGTACGGCGTATAGGCGGTGTACCAGGCCGGGTTCTCCAGGACGTTGCGCCCGATCACCGGCGGCAGGATGGTGCCGTGATACCCCTGGCCGATCAGCGAGGTCAGCACCCGGTTCTCGCCGGCGATGGCGCGCAGCCGCGCCAGCACCTCGGTCTCGGTCAGGCCGGGCGACGGGTCGGCCGGCAGCGGCTCGAGAATCGAGGCCGGAACGGTGCGGGCGATCAGCGAAGCCAGGTCTGGGGCGCCGACGACGCGCAGCATGGCCTCGCTCTCGGCCGCATCGGGGCCGATATGGCGGCGCGCGAACTCGCTCGCCTCGGGTGCTGCGTCCTGCCACAGCGCGGAGATGCTCATGCTGCTGTCCTCGTGTGGGATCGCTTGAAGCCGGCGGCGACGAAGGGCAAGGCGGCGACGCGCGCCGCCACCGTGCGGCCGCGCAGCGGTGCCATCAGGATGGTGCCGATGCTCGCCCAGGGGGCCGACACCATCGCCATCGCCATCGGTGCCGCGAGGCTGGGACCGAACGCCCCGGAGGTGACGACGCCGACCGGCGCGACCGCGAGATCCTCGCCGGCATGCAGCGGCACGCCGCCGCGCAACGGCGCCCGACCCTCCGGCAGCAGGCCGACGCGCCGGCGCGTCGGCCCGTGCGCCAACTGGTCGAGGACCACCGCGGCACCCGGGAAGCCGCCCGCCCGGGCGCCGCCGGCGCGGCGGCTCTTGCCGATCGACCAGTCCAGCGCCGCCTCGACCGGTGTCACCTGCGGATCGAGGTCTGTGCCGTAGAGGCAGAGCCCGGCTTCCAGGCGCAGGCTGTCGCGCGCGCCTAGCCCGGCCGGCAGCACCTCGGGCTGGCGCAGCAGCAGCGACGCGATACGCTCCGCCTCGTCGCCGGGCACGCTGATCTCGTAGCCGTCCTCGCCGGTGTAGCCGGAGCGCGAGACCAGGCAGGGGACGCCGTCGATGTCGAGGCCGCGCACGTCCATGAACCGCATCGCGGCCGCGTCCGGGGCCAGCCCGGCCAGCGCCGCCTCGGCGCCCGGCCCCTGCAGCGCGATCAGGCCGCGGTCGAACAGCGGCTCGACCTCGCACTCGGCCGAGAGGTGGGTGACCAGATGCGCGAGATCGGCCCACTTGCATGACGCGTTGACCACCAGCACCAGTGCGTCGCCGAGATTGGCCACCATCAGGTCGTCGAGGATCCCGCCCCGGGCTTCGGTGAACACCGCGTAGCGCTGCCGTCCCGGCGCCAGGCTCAGGATGTCGGCCGGAACCAGCCGCTCCAGCGCCACTGCCGCGTCCGCCAGTATCCCCGAGCGTGGACGCAGGCGGATCTGGCCCATGTGCGAGACGTCGAAAAGGCCTGCCCTGGCACGGGTATGCAGGTGCTCGGTGAGGATGCCGGTGGCGTACTGCAGCGGCATCTCGTAGCCGGCGAACGGCACCATGCGGGCGCCCAGCTCCAGATGCAGGCGGTGCAGCGCAGTCTGGGAGATCGCCTGGATCGGCTCGGACATCAGGACACGCCCCTAAGACCCGCGCGAGCAGGTCCGGTTGATGCCCCTTCTGTCGGTTTGCCTGAGAACGTTATCCCGTCGGCGGGCACGCGAGGTGCCACTTTCCAGAAGCGAATGCCGAGCGGTCCTTCTGCCTGAGAGTTTCCGGGGCGGTTGCTCCTTCGGCGCCGGCTAGGCCGGTCTCTCCCGCATCAGCGTCGCTAAGGTCGGGGTTGGGGCCGCACAAGTCAAGAATTTCCCGGCTTCTGCAGCACCACGAGCACCTGCGGCAACCGTGCCGGATTGTCCAGGAACTCGACCAGGCGGAACATGGTGCTCCAGTGCTTGACGATGTAGCCGCGCGGGATGATCGCCTCGCCGTAGTGCGACAGCAGGTTCGGCCGCGCCACCGGCGCCGCGTGCAGGAAGTGCCCCGCCTCGTAGCGGGCGTTCTCGTGGCTCTCGTCGATGAAGCTGTCGGCGCAAGCCTCGTACCAGCCGTGCTCGAGCCGGATCCCCGACGCGCGGCGCAGCCGCTGCTCGGCGCAGAAGGCGATGAAGCGCCGGCTCTGCGTGGTGATCATCAGCAGGCCGCCCGGCTTGAGCAGGCGCGCGAACTCCTCGATCCAGCGCGTGGTCAGGAACTCGTCGAGGTGGCTGAACACCGACCATGAGATCACGTAGTCAAGGCTCTCCGGCGCCAGCACGGTCGGCGGCGCCAGGCCGCAGGCCAGGAAATTCAAGGCCGGGTTGCAGCGACGCGCCTCGGTCAGGAAGCGCGAGGTGGAGTCGGCGCCAAACAGGTTGTCCGGCCGGATGTCCTTCATGAACAGCCGCAGCATGCGGCCCCAGCCACAGCCGAAATCGAGCAGCCGGCGGTGCGCCGCGATCGGCCGCCCGGCGTAGCCGGCATAGGCCTTGATCTCGCGGAAGAAGGCGTGCGCCTCGTGCAGCGACACCTCGCCGCTGTGGCCGTGCATGTCGCGCTGGAAGTGCTCGTCGGGAAAGCCGGGCATGCCGACCCCCTCGATCTCGGGGATGTGCAGCGAGCTCACCAGGATATCGAGCCATTCCTGGTCGCTCCGGTCCCGGAACGTGGTGAACAGCCGATCCGCGTCGCTCGGCTGAGCTGGGGCCTGGTGTGCGGCCTGCACGCGATATGCCCTCGCCTAGTACGATACGGAAACGGTATGGATCATATCGTCTCGGGACGCCAGGAGCCGGCCGCAGGCACTCGCTAGTCGGCGAGCGCCAGATCGGCCGCGTCGACGAAGAAGCGGCGGCTGACGTAGCGCAGCATGTCGGCGACGCGGCTGAGATGGGTGATCACATCCTGCGGGAACTCGATGTCGAACATCTCCTCCAGGTGGAGGGCGATCTCGGTCACGTCGAGGCTGTCCAGACCGAGATCCTCGGCGAAGCGCGTCTCCGGAGTGATCTGGATGTCGCGCAGGAACACGGTCTGCTGGATTGCAGCGATGACCTTGGCGAGAATGGAGCTTTCGAGAGCGGCGGTCATGGAGGTTTTCCTCATCACGATCTCGCGATATAATCATGTCACGCTTTCGTGTGCAAGAAAATCCTTGGCATTCCGTAACTAATTATGCCTTCGCGACGCGCGCGACGCTAGCCGGCGAATCGCCTGGGGCAGCAGCAGCAGCGCGTCCCAGGGGAGCGCCGGCACCTCGCGCAGGCGCCAGTACCACCGCCTCGCCCAGTGCTCGGAGGCCGGCGCGTCCGGCGGGGGCACCGCGCTCGCCGCAATGCCGGCGAGGCGCAGCAGCAGCAGGCAGCGCGGCAGGTGGTAGGCGCTGGTGGCGGCGTGGACGGCGCCGCGATGGCCGAGCCGCCGCAGGATGGCGCGGCAGGCGAGCACCGAGCCCAGGGTGTCGCGGGCGGTCTCCTCGAGCAGCATCGCCTCCGCCGGCACGCCCGCCGACAGCAGGCGATCGGCCATCGCCCGCGCTTCCGAGCCGCCGTAGCGGCCGATGCCTCCGGTGGGCAGGTAGAGCGCCTCCGGCAGGGTGCGGCCGAACGCGAGTGCGGCATCGACGCGGCGTCGCAGCGTGCGGCTCGGCGTGCCGTCCGGCAGCATCCCCGCCCCGAAGATGATGATGGCCGGTCTCTCGCTCACGGCGCGGCTCGCCGCCGCCTCAGGGCGGAGCGCGCAGCAGGACCCGGTTGAGGCTGCTGAGGGTCGCGAACATCTCCGCCCAGGCGATCTCGAAGCGCTGCCGGCTCAGGCCGCGCTGCGCCATCGCCGTCGCGATCGACCCGACGTCGCGCTCGCCGTCGATCAGCCCGAGCAGCGGGCGGGCCTGCGGCGGCAGCGCCACCCGGACCGGCAGCTGGCCGAAGCGGTGCTCGAGCGTGCCGTCAGCAGCGAGCTGGCGCGCGAGCTCGGCGGTCGGAATCTCGCGCGCGATCGGCACAACCGCCGGCGCCAGCGGATCGGGTGCGGCGGCGAGCTCGCCGATGCGGCCGACATAGGCGATGTGGGTGTTCATGTTGCCGGCCAGCGCCTCGGCGACCGCGGCGCGCTGCAGCGGCTCCAGGCTCTCGATGCGGGCGCGCAGCCGGGCGTCCGGCAGCAGCAGCGCCGGGTCGTAGCGCGCCGGCTCGATCAGGGCGGCGATCGCGAGCCCCGCAGCGTGCAGCAGCGCGTGCAGCGACGCGATGTCGTAGCAGCGGTCGCGCGGGTTGAGCAGCAGGTCGTAGAGGCCGGCGTCGCCGCCGCTCAGATGGTCGCCGAAATTGACGTTGGCGCGCAGCCAGGCGGTGCGCGGCAGGTGGCGCATCACCCGCCTCGCCACGTCGAGCCGGGCCGGCGGCGGCGCGTCGGCGGGAGCCAGCCGGGCCAGCGCGTCCTGCAGCATGTAGACCCCGGTGCGCCCGTGCGGCGCGTAGAGCATCAGTCCGATGCCGCCGCCCGGCGCCAGCAGGTCGCGCAGGTCGGCCAGCGTGCGCCGCGGGTCCGGCAGGTGGTGCAGCACGCCGCAGCAATCGACGTAGTCGAACCGGTCGAGCCCGAGCTTCGGCAGATCGAGCAGGGATGCCTCGCGGAAGCTGATGTTGCCGAGCCCCCGGGCGTCGGCGCGGGCGGCCGCGATCGCCAGCGCCCGGGCGGAGCGGTCGAGGCACAGCACGTGGCCGGGGCGCCCGGCGGAAGCCAGCTGCTGGGCCAGCATGATCGCGCCGTCTCCGGTGCCGCAGCCGGCGACGAGCGCGCGCAGCGGCCGGGAGCGCGGCCGCCGCGCGCCGAACACCCAGTGGTCGATCTCGCGCAGGTGGCTCGGGCTGCCGATGACCAGGCGCTTGGCCTCCTCCCGCGGGTCGCGCGCCGGATAGGGGTAGGCCTCGTATTGCGCCGCGAGCAGGTGATCGACCGGGTCGGCTGCGGCGGATGACGGCTCAGCCACGCGGCGTGAGCTTGCCGCGCTGCCAGGCATCAGCGGCCTGCTCGGCGCTCATCGCCTGCAGGCGCATCGCGTGCGCCATCGCGCTGACCACCCTGTTGCCGAGGGTGAGCGCCTCCAGCTCGTCGATCAGGTCGGGATCGAGCGTCGCCTGCAGATCCTCCCGCATCAGCATGCTGGCCTGCTGCTCCGCGCCGAGCGCACATAGCGGATCCTCGAGCGCGCGCAGTGCCGAGGCGTGCAGCAGCGCGTGCGGCCGGCTGATCGGCACCACCTGCCGGGGGCCGGCGGCCGCTGCCCAGGCGAGCGCGTCGCGATCCGACGCCGTCTCGAGAAAAAAGCCGGCCTGGTCCAGGCGGTAGGCGCGCAGCACCTGCGGGGGGGGGCGCGCGATCGGGCCCATCGGCGCCACGATCCTGCGCTCGAAGTGCGGGCTCGTCGCGAGATCGGCGATGCTGCGGGCGTCGCCGCCCGCCACGCTCCACAGCAGGGCCGGACGGTAGAGCACCCCGAGCGGGCGCATCCGCCCGCCGGCGAGCAACGCGGCGTCGGTTCGCGGCAGCCAGGCGGAGGCGAACAGGTCGATGCCGTCCCCGACCGCGTCCGCGTCCGGTGCCGCCGGCACGTACTCGACCTCGAGCTCGTGCGCCTCCAGCACCCGCGCCACGGCAGCAGCGCTTGCCTCGTGCGACGCCGTGTCGAAGTAGCCCAGCCTGATCGCGTCCATCCGCCTCTCCGCATTCCCGGCAGGTCTTGCAGCAGCGCCGCTGCACCGGCAAGGGTGCGGCGACGCTCAGGAAGGCAGCCATCCGAAGCTCTGCGCCAGCAACGCGGTGTTCAGGCCGAGCACGATCGCCACCATGCAGAGGCTCAGCAGGTAGGTGGCGCCGCGCAGCCGGAAGCTCCCCATGATGCCCGCATCGCGGCTGACCGCCAGCAGCGTGATCATCGGCAGCGGCAGCACGAAGGAGAGCACCACCTGACTCGCGATCAGCGCCCAGGTGGGATCGACCCCGGCGCCGATCACCGCGAACGAGGGCAGCATGGTCACCGATCGGCGCAGCCAGAGCGGGATCGACATGCCGAGGAAGCCCGCCATCACCACCTGCCCCGCCATGGTCGCCACCATGGCGGCGGACAGGCCCGACGCGAGCAGGGAGACCAGGAACAGGATCCCGGCGGCGGCGCCGAGCAGCGGCGTTAGGGTGCGGAAGGCGCCGGCGAGGTCCGCCACCTCGGAATGGCCGGCACGGTGGAACTCGGCCGCCATCGCCACCATCGCCATGTTCACCAGGCCGGCCACGAACAGGGCGACCAGCACCTCGCGGTCCGAGAAGCGCACCAGGCGGCGGCGCTCGACTTCGTTGCGCACCGCCACGCGGTTCTGGGTCAGGCCGGAATGCAGGAAGATCGCGTGCGGCATAACCGTGGCACCGACGATGCCGATGGCGAGCCCGAGGGCCGCTCGGTCGGGCAGGCTCGGCCGCAGCGCGCCCTGCAGCGCCTGGTGCCAGCGCGGCGGGGCGATGACCAGCTCGGCGAGGTAGGACAGGCTGATCACCGCGACCAGGCCGGCGATGACCAGCTCCACCGGGCGCAGGCCGCGCGACTGCAGCCCGAGCAGCAGGAAGGTCAGCACCCCCATGACGACCATCGCCGGCAGCAGTGCCAGGTGCACCAGCAGCGACAGTGCGATGGCGCCGCCGACGAACTCGGCGAGATCGGTCGCCATCGACGCCAGCTCGCTGGCCAGCCACATGGCGATCACCACCGGCTGGGTGTAGCGTGCGCGGCACAGTTCGGCGAGGTTGCGGCCGCTGACGATGCCGAGCCGGGCGGAGAGCGCCTGGAACAGCACCGCGATCAGGTTGGCGAGCACCACCACCCAGAGCAGGGCGTAGCCGTAGCGCGCGCCGGCCTGGATGTTGGTGACGTAGTTGCCGGGATCGACGTAGGCCACGGAGGCGACGATGGCGGGACCGGACAGGGCGAACAGGCTGCGCCAGCCGATGCGCCGGCCGCCGAGCACCTGCTGGATCGCGCGCTCGGCGCCTCCGGTGGGGCCGGGCGGACCTGAAGCCGCCACGTCGGGAGGGGACCACGAGGACGGCATGCGACGAACTTGTATCCTTGGCTACAAGCCGGTCAACGCGGTGGCGTGGAGCGCGCCATAATGACAACTGCGCGATCGCAGGCGGCGGCAGATCCGGTGCAGCCGGCGGCGTTCCGCGAGGCGCGGGCGGCACTGGCACGGGTGTTGCTCGAGGATTACGTCGAGCTGATCGCCGACCTGCTGCGCCACCCGGACGAGGCGGAGGGTGCGGGCGGCAGCGTCGGGCCGAGCCGGATCGCGCGTCATCTCGGGGTCTCGCACGCGAGCGCGATCAAATGCATCGCCCGGCTTTGCCGTGCCGGGCTCGCCGAGAGCCAGCCCTATCGCGGCGTCAGCCGCACCGAGGCCGGGCTGGCGCTCGCCGCCGCGGTGCGGCGGCGGCACCGCATCGTGCTCGACCTGCTGGTCCGCCTCGGCGTGCCGCCGGACGCGGCGCAAACCGACGCGGAGGGCATCGAGCACCACGTCTCGTCGGCGACCCTGGACGCCTTCGAGCGCTTCCTGACCCGCGAGCCGATGAGGGGCTGATCGAACCCGGCTCCGGGCGGCGGGCGCGAGGGGCACAGCCATGGGCATCCCTCCAGCCCGACCCCCTAGGG